>NZ_JACCFL010000001.1:2524680-2840265 GCF_013410375.1 Leifsonia shinshuensis | reverse complement strand
GGAATGGCAGGCGGGCATGGCCGGCCACAAGGCGTTCCAGGACGCCGTGGTCGCGGCCGGTGAGCGGATCGTCGCCACCGGCGCCCTCCAGCCGGCCACCCGCGCGGCCAAGATCACGCCGACGCCGGGTGGCGCGCCGCTGATCACCGACGGGCCGTTCGGGGAGACCACGGAGGTCCTGACCGGCTTCTACAGCTACACCGCGGCGACGCCGGAGCAGGCCAGGGAGCTGGCCGCGCTGGTCCCGACCGGAGGCTGGGTGGAGCTCTACCCGGTCCTCGCGCTCGACACGGTGCTCTGAGGACGCAGCCGGGCGGCGCGATGACGGGCACCGCACGAAGGCGCGGGCCGTGACGGCGGCCACCCGGATCGAGCGTGCCTACCGCGAGGACGCCACCCGCATCCTGGGCGCGGTCGCGCGCACGACCGGCGATCTCCTGCTCGCCGAGGACGCGGTGCAGGAGGCCTTCGCGCGCGCGGTCGCCGAGGCGGCGCGCGGCCGCGAGCCGCGGAACCCCGCGGCCTGGATCACTACGGTCGCCCGCCGCGTCGCACTCGACGCGGTGCGCCGGGAGCGGTCCGCGCGCCGGGTTGCGCCGATGCTCGCGGCCGAGCGCGAACGGGCCGAGAGCGCGGCGGCCGAGGCGGAGGAGCGGAGAGCGCAGGAGGGAGGCGGGTCCGTGTTCACCGGCGACGAACGGCTCGACCTGATCCTTCTCGTGGCGCATCCCGACCTCGCGCCGGAGACCCGCGTCGCGCTGGCGCTCCGGCACGTCTGCGGCGTGCCGACCGCGCGGATCGCCGACGCGTTCCTCGTCTCGGAGCCGACGATGGCCGCTCGGCTCACCCGGGCCAAGAAGCGCATCCACGACCGGGGGATCCGCTTCGCCCTGGACGATCGGGCGGCGGTCGCGGCCCGGATGCCGGACGCGCTGACCACGATCTACCTGCTCTACACGGTCGGCCATGCGACCGCGGACGGCCGGCTGCGCGCCGACGCCATCGCCCTGGCGCGGGACGCCCGCCGGGTCGCGGACGACACCGAGAGTGCGGGCCTGCTCGGCCTGCTGCTGCTCACCGAGGCGCGCCAGACCACCCGGCTGACCGCCGACGACGAGTTCGCGACGCTGCGGGAGGCCGACCGGACGCGCTGGGACGTGGCGATGATGGTGGAGGGGGAGCGGCTGGCGACGATCGCGCTGGACGGCGCGGGCCGCGAGGCCGGTCCCGGGGCGGACGGCAGGTACGGGCTCCAGGCGGGCATCGCCGGGCTGCACGCGATCGCGCCGACCTGGGCGGCCACCGATTGGCCGGCGATCGTCCGGCTCTACGACGGTCTGGTGCAGGTGTGGCCGAGCGCGACGGCACGACTCGGCCGCCTGGTCGCGCTGGGCCACAGCCCGGACGCCGGACCGGAGGTCGCACTGGCCGCGCTCGACGCCGAGCCCGACCTGTTCGCCGGGCCGCTGTCCTCGCGCGCGCACGCGGCACGGGCGGAGCTGCTGCGGCTGGCGGGCGACCGCGCGGCGTCGGAGGCCGAGCTGCGGCGCGCGATCGGGACGGCGGAGGACGACCGGACGCGGCGGTCGCTGCTGCGGCTGCTCGCCGCGGGCGGCGCGTGAGGGGCCGGCTCAGTCCCGGGCGCTGAGGCGCTCGACCAGGCCGATCAGCTCCTGCAGGTCGGTCTCGTCGCGGAGCACGGTGTTCGCGGCGGGCAGCAGCGCCGTGTTGTAGTACATCCCGTCGCCGATCAGCATGATGGTGCGCGCGACCATCCGATCGCCGACGACGGCCTCCAGCTCGCTCAGCCACTGGCGCTGCGCGTCGGCGAGGGCGTCGCTGGCGCGGGCGTCCGAGGCCTGGGCCAGCCGTGCGATCGCCACGATCACCCGTTCCAGCCGGTTGTCCGAGGGGATGGAGGTGCGCAGGAAGTACGCCACCGGCCCGTCCGGCGCGGCGCGCATGTGCTCGATGTCCTGCGCGAGGTCGGCGGCGAAGCGTTCGAGAACGCCGTCGACCAGCGCGTCCTTCGAGGCGAAGTGGTAGAGCAGACCGCCCTTGGACACGCCCGCCCGGGCGGCGACGGCCTCGAGCGTCGCAGCGCGCTCGCTCTGCTCGGCGAGCAGGTCCTCGAACGCGTCGAGGATGCGATCGCGGGCCGAGCGCGACGGGGCTGCGGACGAGGTGGACGCCGGGGCGGCGGGGGAGGACATGGGGCCATGCTAGCCGCGACGCGGACGCTCAGCGGTGCGCACAGCGGTGCGCGGGCGGGGCGCGCGGCCGCGGATCGTTGACTACTGTACCGTCCGGACGGTACAGTAGTGGTCATGACCTCGACCACCTGCCCCGACCGCATGCCGGCCGCCGCCGAGACGACGGCCCAGACGCTGCACGCGCCGACGCCGACGCCGGCCCGCGCCGGTGCGCGCGCCTGGGCCGCCCTGGTCGTCCTCATGCTCCCCGTCCTCCTGGTGTCGGTCGACAACACCGTCCTCGGCTTCGCCCTCCCGGCGATCACCGAGGCGCTGCGGCCGTCGTCCACCCAGATGCTCTGGATCGTGGACGTCTACCCGCTGGTGCTCGCGGGCCTCCTCGTCGCGATGGGCAGCCTCGGGGACCGCATCGGCCGCCGGAAGGTCCTCCTGATCGGCGCCACCGGTTTCGCCGCCGTCTCCGCGGCCGCCGCGTTCGCCCCGACCGCCGAGCTGCTGATCGGCGCCCGCGCGCTGCTCGGCGTCTTCGGCGCCATGCTGATGCCGTCGACGCTCTCGCTGCTGCGCAGCGTCTTCCAGGACCGCGAGCAGCGCCGCGTCGCCATCGCGATCTGGGCGGCGGGCTTCGCGGCGGGATCCGCGCTCGGGCCGATCGTGGGCGGCCTGCTGATCGAGCACTTCTGGTGGGGCTCGGTGTTCCTGCTCGCGGTCCCCGTGCTCATCCCGCTGCTGGTGCTCACGCCGCTGCTGGTGCGCGAGTCGCGCGATCCGGCGCCGGGGCCGGTGGACGTCGTGTCCATCCTGCTGTCGCTGGTGACGATGGCGCCGATCGTCTACGGCATCAAGGAGTTCGCCGTGCACGGGCTCGGGGTCGTCCCGGTGCTCGCCGTGCTGGTCGGGCTCACCGCCGGTGTGCTGTTCGTCCGGCGGCAGCTGCGGCGGCCGGTCCCGATGCTCGACATGCGGCTGTTCCGGCGGGCGGCGTTCAGCGGGGCCGTGCTCATCAACCTGCTCAGCGTCATCGCGCTGGTCGGCTTCCTGTTCTTCGTCTCGCAGCACCTGCAGCTCGTGCTCGGGATGGCGCCGATGCGCGCGGGGATGGTGCTGCTCCCGGGGCTCGCGACGATGATCGTCTCCGGCCTGCTCGTCGTGCCGGTCGCGCGGCGCCTGCGGCCCGGCCTCGTCATCGCGGGCGGGCTCTGCGTCTCCGCGGCGGGCTACGTGCTCGTCGCCGTCAGCGGCGGGGACGCGTCGTGGGGTGTGCTGCTGGCGGCGTTCGTGCTGCTCGGCGCGGGCATCGGGGCGGCGGAGACGGTCTCGAACGAGCTCATCGTCTCGACGGCGCCCGCCGACAAGGCCGGCGCGGCGTCCGCGGTCTCCGAGACGGCCTACGAACTCGGGGCCGTGCTCGGCACGGCGACGCTGGGCAGCATCATCATCGCGTCCTACCGCGCCGCGATCGTGCTGCCGGCCGGGCTGAGCCCCGCCGACGCGACTGCCGCCGCCGACACCCTCGGCGGCGCGGTGACGGTCGCGGGCTCGCTCCCGTCCGCGACGGCGGCGGAGCTCCTGGCCTCGGCGCGGCACGCGTTCGACAGCGGGATCGCGCTCACGGCCTCCATCGGCGCCGGCCTGATGCTGACGGCCGCGGTCCTGGCGCTGGTCACCCTGCGGCGCGTGCGGGGCTGAGGCGCGAGGCGGTGGCGGTGCGGCGGCGATAGTGTGTAGGGGAACCGTCCGCCCACCGATCAGTGCAGGAGCGTCATGAGCAGAACCGTCCAACTCGCCGTCATCCCCGGGGACGGAATCGGTCCGGAGGTGATCGCGGAGGCGGTCAAGGTGCTCGACGCGGTCACCGCCGGAAGCGACCTCGCGTTCGAGAAGACCCACTTCTCGCTCGGCGCCGACCGGTACCTCGCGACCGGCGACGTGCTCACCGACGACGACCTCGCGGCCATCGCCGGCCACGACGCCATCCTGCTCGGAGCGGTCGGCGGCAAGCCGGGCGACCCGCGGCTGGCCGGCGCGAACATCGAGCGCGGGCTGCTGCTGAAGCTGCGGTTCTCGCTCGACCACTACGTGAACCTGCGCCCGACCACGCTGTTCCCCGGCATCGCGAGCCCGCTGGCGAACCCGGGCGAGGTCGACTTCGTCGTCGTCCGCGAGGGGACCGAAGGCCCGTACGTCGGCAACGGCGGCGCGATCCGCCAGGGCACGCCGCACGAGATCGCCAACGAGGTCTCGGTCAACACCGCCTACGGCGTGGAGCGCGTCGTCCGCTATGCGTTCGAGCAGGCCGGGCAGCGCCGCAAGAAGCTGACGCTCGTGCACAAGACCAACGTGCTCACCTTCGCGGGCGGGCTCTGGAAGCGCATCGTGGACGCCGTCGCCGCCGAGCACCCGGAGGTGGCCGTCGACTACCTGCACGTGGACGCGGCGACGATCTTCCTGGTCACGGATCCTGCTAGATTCGATGTGATCGTCACGGACAACCTCTTCGGCGACATCCTCACCGACCTCGCGGCCGCGATCAGCGGCGGCATCGGACTGGCCGCCTCGGGCAACATCAACCCCGCGGGTGAATTCCCGAGCATGTTCGAACCGGTTCACGGATCGGCTCCCGACATCGCCGGCCAGCAGAAGGCCGACCCCACCGCCGCGATCCTCTCCGTCGCGCTCCTCCTCCGCCACCTGGGCGCCCGGGAGCTCGCCGAGCGGGTCGAGCAGGCGGTGACGTCCGACCTGGCCGCCCGCAGCGGCCGATCGTCCACGGACCCGACGCGCACGACCTCCGAGATCGGCGACGCGATCGCGGCCCGCGTGGCGCAGAATTGACGCATCGCACAAAGGACACTCAATGACCTCCACCAGCATCAACCTCACCTCCGGACCCTCCGAGACCGCCGGCCTCCTCTGGAACGTCACGCGCAACGAGTCGGCGCGCAGCGCGGCGGAGCGCGAGGAGATCCTCGCGAACCCCGGCTTCGGCAACTACTTCACCGACCACATGGTCGACCTGTGCTGGTCGGCCAAGGGCGGCTGGCACCGGCCCCGGGTCTCCCCGTACGGGCCCATCCAGCTGGAGCCGTCGGCCGCCGTGCTGCACTACGCGCAGGAGATCTTCGAGGGGCTCAAGGCGTACCGCCACGCCGACGGCTCGATCTGGAGCTTCCGCCCGGAGGCGAACGCCGCCCGCATGCAGCGCTCCGCCTACCGCCTGGCGCTGCCGGAACTGCCCGTCGAGCACTTCCTCGACTCGCTCAAGCAGCTCGTCGCGGTGGACGGCGACTGGGTGCCGGACCGCGAGGAGACCAGCCTCTACCTGCGCCCGTTCATGTTCGCCAAGGAGGCGTTCCTCGGGGTGCGCCCGGCCAACAAGGTCGCGTACTACCTGATCGCCAGCCCCGCGGGCGCGTACTTCCCGAGCGGCGTTGCCCCGGTGTCCATCTGGCTGTCCGACCACTGGTCGCGCGCGGGCAAGGGCGGCACCGGCGCCGCGAAGACCGGCGGCAACTACGCCTCCAGCCTGCTCCCGCAGGCCGAGGCGTACGAGCACGGCTGTGCGCAGGTGCTCTTCCTCGACTCGGTGGAGGGGAAGTACATCGAGGAGCTCGGCGGCATGAACGTGGTGCTCGTCTACAAGGACGGCACCCTGGTCACGCCCGACTCGGACAGCATCCTCGAGGGCATCACGCTCGACTCGGTGCTGCAGCTCGCGCGCGACCGCGGCCACACGGTGGAGCGTCGCCGCGTGACGATCGACGAGTGGCGCGACGGCGTGGAGTCCGGCGACATCGTCGAGGTGTTCGCCTGCGGCACCGCGGCGGTCATCACGCCGATCGGCGAGCTGAAGTCCGACACGTTCACGGTCGGCGACATCACCGCTCCTCCCGGGGAGCTGACGATGTCGCTGCGCAAGGAGCTCACCGACATCCAGTACGGCCGCGAGCGCGACCGCCACGGCTGGATGATGCGCCTCGACGCGTAGCCCGCGTCCTGCCGCCCCTGTGTCGCGATTCGTCACGAATCGTGGCACAGGGGCGTATCCACATTCGTGACGAATGTCGCGAAAGCGGCGACGTTTCCCTACATTCGTGACGAATGTCGCGCGGCCGGTACGAGTGCGGCGAGGATGCGGTCGACGTCGTCGTCGGTGTTCCAGAGGTGGAAGGCGACGCGGGCGCGGCCCGCGCGACCGGACGCACGCAGGCCCGCGGCGGTGAGCGCGGCGAGGTCCGCGCCCTCGGGGTCCGGCCAGGTGAGGACGGCGCGGCCGCGCACCCGATCGCCGACGGCGTCGGTGAGGTCCAGCGCCTCCGACAACCGATCCGCGAGCCCCGTCGCGTGCGCGTGCACCGCGGCCGGGTCGAGCGACGCGAAGAACTCCAGCGCCGCCGCGGTGCCCGGCCAGACCGGCCACGCCGGCGACACATCGAACCGGCGGGCGGAGGCCGCGGGAGCCAGGAGCGGCCCGTAGCAGGACGCCCACGGGTCCTCGCCCGCGTACCAGCCGGCGTGCACCGGGGTGAGGGCGTCCAGCAGGGCCGGGCGCACGGTGAGGAACGCGCTCCCGCGCGGCGCGCACAGCCACTTGTAGGCATGCGTGATGGTGACGTCGAACCGGGAGGCGTCCACCGGCAGCCAGCCGAGCGCCTGCGTCAGATCGGCCAGGCTCAGCGTGCCCGTGCGGGCGCAGGCCGCGAGGATCGCGTCGGCGTCGGCGTGCTCCCCGGTGGCGGACTGCACGAGCGAGAAGGCGACGAGCCACGTGTCGTCGTCGATCGCGTCCGCGAGGCCGGCCAGCGGGACCTCCCTGACCCGCACCCCGCGGTGCGCCTGCGCTTGGAAGGGGGCGACGACCGAGGCGAAGTCGCCCTCCGGGCAGAGCACCACGGCGCCGTCCGGGGCGGCGGCGGCGATCAGCGAGGCGAGGACGGACGCCTGCGACCCGATCGCGATGTCGTCCACCGCCACGCCCGCCAGCCGGGCGAACGCCGCCCGGGCGCGGGAGATGGCCACGTCGTAGTCGGCGGGAGTGGCCTCCCCGCGCGCCCACCGCTCCAGGTCGGCGCGGGTCGCCTCGACCGTGGCGCGGGTCGGCAGGCCCTGCGTGCACGCGGCGAGGTAGCCGGCGCCGGCGGCGAAGGCGTCGCGGTACGACGGTGCGGACACGGTGGCGGGGTGGGTGAGGGTCTCGGGCACGCTGTCCATCCTGAGCGACCCTCACACATCACACCAGAACAGGTGTTGAATCGCACGCATCACACGGCGTTATGATTCCGGCATGCTGCTCGACGACCTCGACTCCCACAGCCTCCGCGTGGTGCGGGCGATCGCCGACCACGGCTCGATCACCCGCGCCGCCGAGTCCCTCGGCTACAGCCAGCCCGCGATCAGTCAGCACTTGCGCCGCCTGGAGGCGCGCATCGGGATGCCGCTGGTCGCGCGCGCCGGCCGCGGGGTGCGGCTGACGGAGGCGGGCCGCGTCCTCGCCCGGCACGCGCGCGCCGTGACGACGGCCCTCGACGCGGCGGCGGGCGAGCTCGCCGACCTGCGCGGCCTCCGCACCGGCCGGGTCCGGCTGGCCGGCTTCCCCTCGGCGTCGTCCTCGCTCGTCCCGCGGCTGCTCAACACGATGGAGGCCGAGCATCCCGGCGTCCGGATCACCTATCTGGAGGCCGAACCTCCCGAGGCGGTCGCCGCCGTCCGGGACCAGACCGCAGACCTGGCGATCACCTTCAGCTACCCGGGCGACCGCGTCGACCCGCACCGCGAGAGCGCCAGAGGCCTCGCGGTCGTGCCGCTCTGGAAGGACGAGATGCTGGTCGCGCTGCGTGCCGACCACCCGCTCGCCGCGGGGGAGCGCGTCGACCTCGCCGAGCTGGCGTCCGCGGCCTGGATCGGCGGCTGCCCGCGCTGCCGCGGCCACCTCCTGGAGCTGACCGACGCCTGCGGCTACGCTCCGCGGATCGCGTACGAGACCGACAACTTCATCGCCGTGCTGCGGATGGTCGCCGAGGGCGTCGGCGTCGCGCTGCTGCCCGCGCTCGCGGTCGGCAGCGCGGGGGCGGTCGAGGGGGTCGTCCTGCGCCCGACCGCCAACCGCGACCACCGCACCATCAACCTGGTCGCGGCGACCGGCTCGGACGCCGTCCCGGCGATCGCCGCGACCGCGGACGTGCTGCTCACCCTCGACGGGGCGCCCTGGGGGCTGTCCGCGCTCTGAACGCTGGCTACGATCGAGCCATGAGCGCTGCCGAACCCGCCCCCGTCTTCGCCGTCGTCGGTCCCGGTGCGGTCGGCGGCCTGTTCGCCTGGCTGCTGACGCGTGCCGGTCACGAGGTGGTCGCGGTGGGGCGGCCGGGGACGGTGGAGGCCATCCGCGCCTTCGGCATCGAGGTGCGCAGCGCGACGTTCGGCGACGGTGTCGAGCGCATGCCGGCGTCGACGGAGGTCCCCGCCGGCGCGAGCGTCATCGTCGCCACCAAGGCCTACGGGCTGGAGGATGTCCTCCCCGGCATCGCGGCCGCCCGCCCGCGCGAGGTGGTCTCCTTCCTCAACGGCGTCGAGCACATGGGCCCGCTGCGGGCGGCGCTGCCGGACGTGCCGGTGGCCGGCGCCTCCGTCGCGGTCTCGGCCCTGCGCGCCGCCACGACGGTGATCGACCACCGCAGCCCGTTCGTGAACATCGAGGCGCCGGAGGCCGCGAGCGGCTTCGCGTCGATCCGCGCCCTCGCCGACGCCGGCCCGCGCGTGAAGGTCGGCGGCACGGAGGCCGAGGTGCTCTGGGCGAAGTTCCGGCTGCTGTCCGCGCTCGCCCTGCTGACCTCCTACTGGCGGCAGTCGGCCGGTCCGGCGCTGAGCGAGGATCCCGAGCTGACCGAGGCGGTCGTCTCCGAGATCGTCGCGTGCTCGACGGCCGAAGGGGTGCCGGCCTCTGCGCTCGACCTCGTCCGGGCGCTGCACAGCGTGCCGGGCGGGATGCGCACCTCCCTGCAGGAGGACCTCGCCGACGGCCATCCGAACGAGCTGGACGCGCTCGGCGGCGCGCTGCTGCGCATCGGCGCCCGTCACGGCGTCCCCACCCCGGCCATCGCCCGGATCGTCGCGGCGCTAGGCTCGAACGCGTGAAGATCGCACGGTTCAGCCACACGCGTCCCTCCGAGCAGACCCCGGTCATCGACTACGGCATCGTGGACGACGACGCCCTGGTCGTCCTGGCCGGCGATCCGCTGTTCTCCGGCTTCGACACGACGGGGGAGCGGGTGCCGCTCGGCCAGGTCGGGTCGCTCCTGGCGCCGGTCATCCCGCGCTCGAAGGTCGTCGCCGTCGGCAAGAACTACCGCGAGCACGCCGCCGAGATGGGCTCGGAGGCGCCGGGCGAGCCGCTGCTCTTCCTCAAGCCGAACACGTCCGTGATCGGCCTCGGCGATGCCATCCTGCTGCCGCCGCAGTCGCAGCAGGTCGAGTACGAGGGCGAGCTGGCCGTCGTGATCGGCAAGATCGCCCGGCACGTCCCGGCGGAGAAGGCCGCCGAGCACATCTTCGGCTACACCGTCGCCAACGACGTCACCGCCCGGGACCTGCAGAAGGCGGACGGCCAGTGGACGCGCGCGAAGGGCTTCGACACCTTCTGCCCGCTCGGCCCGGTCATCGAGACCGAGTTGGACCCGGAGGCGTTCCTGCGCACCCGGGTCAACGGCGAGCTCAAGCAGGAGGCGCGCGTCTCCGAGATGGTGCACGACATCCCGTCGATCATCGCGTACGCGTCCAGCGTCTTCACGCTGCTGCCGGGGGACGTCATCCTCACCGGGACGCCGGCCGGCGTCGGGCCGATCGTCGCGGGCGACACCGTCGAGGTGGAGGTCGAGGGCGTCGGTTCGCTGGTGAATCCGGTGCGCGCTCCCAAGTAGGATTTCAGAGGTATGTCTGACAACACTTCGCACCCCTTCTCGACCGCGACCGGCGCGGACGTCCGCGTCCGGTTCTGCCCGTCGCCCACCGGAACGCCGCACGTCGGCCTGATCCGCACCGCCCTGTTCAACTGGGCGTACGCGCGGCACACCGGCGGCAAGCTCATCTTCCGCATCGAGGACACCGACGCGGCCCGCGACAGCGAAGAGTCCTACGCGATGATCATCGACGCGCTGCGCTGGCTGCGCCTCGACTGGGACGAGGGCATCGACGCCGGCGGCCCGAACGAGCCCTACCGGCAGTCGCAGCGCTACGACATCTACCGCGAGCTGATCGAGCGGCTGAAGGCCTCCGGCCACATCTACGAGAGCTTCGCCACCGGCGAGGAGATCGAGGCGCGCAACGTGTCGCTCGGCCGCGACCCGAAGCTCGGCTACGACAACTTCGAGCGCGACCTCACCGACGAGCAGAAGGCCGCCTACCGCGCCGAGGGCCGCGAGCCCGCGCTGCGCCTGCGCGTGCCGGACGACGACCTCAGCTTCGACGACCTGGTGCGCGGCGAGATCACCTTCCCGGCCGGCTCGTTCAGCGACTTCGTCGTGGTGCGGCCGAACGGCCACCCGCTCTACACCTTCGTGAACCCGGTGGACGACGCGCTCATGGGCGTCACGCACGTCCTCCGCGGCGAGGACCTGCTGTCCTCCACGCCGCGGCAGATCGCGCTGTACCACGCGCTCATCGACGCCGGCGTGACCACGTTCGTCCCGCGCTTCGGCCACCTCCCGTACGTCATGGGAGAGGGCAACAAGAAGCTCTCCAAGCGCGACCCCGAGTCCAACCTGTTCCACCACCGCGACCGCGGGTTCATCCCGGAGGGGCTGGTCAACTACCTGGCGCTCCTCGGCTGGTCGCTGACGCACGACCGCGACGTGTTCTCCATCCAGGAGCTCGTGGCGGCGTTCGACGTCGCCGACGTGAACCCGAACCCGGCCCGCTTCGACCAGAAGAAGGCCGAGTCGATCAACGGCGACCACATCCGGCTGCTGGAGGTCGGGGACTTCGCCGAGCGGACCATCCCGTACCTGGTCGCGGCCGGTGTGCTCACCGAACCGCTGACCGAGGCGCAGCGCGCGGTGCTGGCCGAGGCCGCGCCGCTGGTGCAGGAGCGCGTGCAGCTCCTCGGCGAGACGCCGGGGATGCTGGGCTTCCTGTTCACCGACGCCGCGTCGCTGACCATCGAGGACGACGCCCGCGCGTCGCTGCCCGACAACGCCGGCGAGGTGCTGGCCGCATCGCTCGGCGCGCTCGAGCTGCTCCCGGAAGACGGCTGGACGCACGACGCGATCGAGGCCGCCCTGCGCGACGCTCTGGTGGACGGCCTCGCGCTCAAGCCGCGGGTCGCCTTCGGCCCGCTACGGGTCGCGATCTCCGGCCGCCGGGTGTCGCCTCCGCTCTTCGAGTCGATGGAGATCCTCGGCAAGGCCGAGTCGCTCGCCCGCCTCGACGCGCTGTCGGCGAGCCTGGGCTAGGCGGGCGCGGTGGCGGCCAGCGTCGAAGTCATCGTCGTCGGGGGCGGTCCGGCCGGCCTCAGTGCCGCGCTGAACCTGGCGCGCGCCCGGCGTCGCGTGCTGGTGGTGGACGGCAACCGGCCGCGCCACGCGGCGACGCTGCAGGCGCACGGCTTCCTCAGCCGCGACGGCGTCGCTCCTGCGGAGCTGCGCCGCCTCGGCCGCGAGGAGGTCTCCGGCTACGACGAGGCCGACGTCGTGTTCGCCCAGGTGAGCGAGGTTGCGGTGGACGCCGACGGCTTCCGGGTGCGCGCCACGGGCGTGCGCGGCGGCGCCGACGTGGACGCGGTGGCCGAGACGGTCGTGATCGCGACCGGGGTCACCGAGACGATGCCCGCCCTCCCGAGCCTGCGGGCGTTCTACGGCACCCAGCTGCACAGCTGCCTGGAGTGCGACGGCTTCGAGAAGGCGGGGGAGCCGCTCGCGCTGATCGGCGAGACGGCGGACATGGCCGAGCGGGCGCTGCTGCTCACCCAGTGGACGGACGACCTCATCGTCTTCACCAACGGCGTCGCGCCGATCGGTGACGACGAGGAGCGCGCGCTCGCGCGGCTCGGCGTTCGGGTCGAGCGGCGGCCGATCGAGGACGTGGTGGGGGAGAAGGGTGTCATGACCGGCGTCCGGCTCGCCGACGGCACTGTGATCCCGCGGGCGGGAGGCTTCGTGCGACCGGTCTGGACGCCCGCGCTGTCGTTCGCCGACGGCCTCGACCTGGACCGGGACTCCGACGGCTATCTGGTGACGGACGCCCACGGGCGCACGTCGCTCCCCGGGGTCTATGCGGCGGGGGAGACCACGGCTCCCGGTCCGCAGCAGCTGATCGTGGCCGCCGGGTCCGGCGCGGTCGTCGCCGCCGCGGTGAACCGCGACCTGATCGGGATCGCCGCGGACGAGGGCGCGGTCCTCTAGCCCGCGCGACATTCGTCACGAATGTGGGCTTTAGCGCCCGCATTCGCGACATTCGTCACGAATCGCTAGCGCGCGGCCGCGTCGGCGAGGGCGCGACATTCGTCACGAATGTGGGCTTTGGCGCTGCGATTCGCGACATTCGGCACGAATCGCTGTGCGCGGGGTCACTCGTCGGGCGCCGCGTTGTAGCGCTCGAGCATGCGCGCGAACGCCTCGAGGTCCGTCTCGGACCAGCCCTCGAGGCGGCGCGCCACCGAGTCCAGGACCGTGCGCGTCGACTGGTCGAAGGCGCGGCCGCCTGCCGGGGTGAGCCGCAGCGCGATGCCGCGCGAGCCTCCGGGAGCGTCGTCGTCGGCCGCCACGTAGCCGTGCTCCAGGAGGGCGGCGAGCTGCCGCGACACGGTCGAGCGGTTGAGCTGGAAGTGCGCCGCGATGTCGACGGCCCGGCAGCCGGGGTTGTCCTGGATGTAGGTCAGCAGCGAGCGGTCCACGACCGACAGCACCTCGTCCTCCCGGCGGACGCGCGCCGTGCCGCGGCGGCCCAGGGTGAGGAGCTCGCGCTGCACGCGGGCGATCGGGTCGCTGGAGGTGCGATCGCGGGGATCCGGCGCGGTCGGGGGCGTCATCGTCCCAGCCTACCGGCAGTCGAGTTGCACAATACAACGATCTAACGTACGTTGCTTTATGCAACATACGCACGAGAGGATCCCGGCACCCGCATGTCCGCGCACCGCATCACCCCCGTCCCCGCCGTCGCCCGCCCGCGCCCGTGGCCGCCCGCCGCCTTCTGGAAGGCCCTCGGGTCGCACATCGTCATCCCGCTGTTCCTCGCCGCGGGCATGGCGCTGGCGTACCTCGGCGCGTTCCACGCCGCGCACCCGGACAACATCCCGGTCGGGATCGTCGGCCAGGGGCCCGCGACCGACGTCTTCGCCCAGACCCTCAACGACAAGGCGCCCGCCGCGCTGGACGTGAGCACTGTTGCGACGGTCGCGACGGCGAAGGCGAAGGTCGCGGACGGCACCCTGTCGGCCGCGTACGCCACCGACCGGACCCACGCGACGATCATCGTCTCCACCGCCGCATCCCCGGCCGAGGCGTCCGCCGCGGAGGAGCTGTTCCTCCCCATCGCGTACCAGCAGCACCTGCCGGTGACGATCGACGACGTCCGCCCGGTGCCGGCCGACGACATGACCGGCCAGGGGCTGTTCTTCATGATGGTGGCGATGAGCGTGGGCGGTTACTCCAGCGCGATCGCGATCGCCGCCGTCGCCGGCCGCCTCGGGATCGGTTGGCGGGTCGCCGTCTCCGCCGCGACCGCGGTGGCCGTCTCGGCGATCACCACCGTGGTCGCCGGCCCGCTCTTCCACGTGCTCTCCGGCAACGAGTGGAGCATCGGCCTCCTCGGCGCGCTCTACACGTTCGGCATCATCACCATCGGCGTCGGCCTGCACCCGATGCTGGGACGCTGGACCACCCCGGTCCTCACCCTGCTGTTCGTCATGCTCAACGTGACGACCTCGGGCGGCATCTTCCCGCAGAACATGCAGCCGCCGTTCTTCGCAGGCCTCAGCACCTTCTGGACGGGCGCCGCCTGGCTGGACGCCGCCCGCGCGCTGACCTACCTGCCCGGGCAGCAGTTCGGGTTCGACGGCCTCCGGCTGGCGCTCTGGGCGACCGCGGGACTGGCGCTGATCGGCATCAGCCACCTCCTCACCGTCCGCCGCCGCCGGGCCGCCGACGACACGGTCGAGGCGACCGCTGAGGAGGAGGCGACGGCCGCGGTCGCGGCCTGACCCGCACGGCCGGGCGACGGCTCGCCCGGCCCCCCCCGCGTTTTGGGAAAGCGCCGGAGCATAGGCTATTGTTGTATCTCGTGCCCGGGCCACAGCCCGAAGCCCTTGGGGTATGGTGTAATTGGCAACACGGCTGATTCTGGTTCAGTTGTTCTTGGTTCGAGTCCAGGTACCCCAGCAAGAAATCCAGTCGAAACCCCGGTGATTACCGGGGTTTTCTGCTGTTTTGGGAGCTTGGCTCTCATCTGGCTTCATGCGAATTCACTCGTTCTCACCGATTAAACGGCGAATAAACGTCCCGGGCACGAAAATGCGCGGTGCCGAAAACGAAAGCGCCCCCGCAATGCGGGGGCGCTTGTCGAGGCTGGCGCTTCTCAGCCGATTTGTTCGTCGGCGACCGGTCGATTCCGCGCGAACATTGCCTCGGTGATGCTGGTCACGTTCGGGGCCATGCTCGCCTTCTCACCGTAGGTGCTGATTATGAGCGCGTCGTCAGCGTGGCCCGCTACCGCAGCTGCAACCTTGGAACCGAGCTGGTGGTTCACTGCCGTGAGCACCGTCTTCCGGGCTGCGTGAGGTGTCACCCATTCCAGGTCGGTACCCTTCACGATTTCGCGTAGAAGCCTGTGAGTATTTGGAGTCGTGAGCGCCACTGATTATTGCGGTTGAGCGCCAGTCGATATTCACTCTCGGGGCCACTGGTATTGCCGGTGAGCGCCACCCCCGCGGGCGCGACGCTCACCGGCCCGGTTTCAGCCGGCCGCGGCGGCGGTCTGCTCGCGCATGTTGACGTCGCCGGTCTCGATCCAGAGGGTGTTGTGGACGATGCGGTCCATGATCGCGTCGGCATGGACCCCGCCGCCGAGGCGCTGGTGCCAGTCCTTCTTCGCGTATTGGGTGCAGAACACCGTCGAGGTCGCGTCGTAACGCCTCTCGAGGAGCTCGAGCAGCATGGACCGGACGTCGTCGGTGGGCGGGTCGAGCAACCACTCGTCGATCACCAGCAGCGTGAACGTGGAGTACTTCCGCAGCCACTTCTCCCTGCCCGCGGGGCGGTCTTTCGCGGCGGCCCAGGTCTCTTCGAGGTCGGGCATGCGGATGTAGTGCGCCCGGTAGCGGTGCTGACACGCCTGTTTCGCCAACGCGGACCCGAGGTAGGACTTCCCGGAGCCGGTGAAGCCTTGGAACACGACGTTCATGTGCCGGGTGATGAACTGACAGGTCCCGAGCTGCGCGATCACACCCCGGTCCAGGCCGCGCTGTTCGAGCAGATCGACGCGGCGCAGGTCCGCGTTCGGGTATCGCAGCCCCGCCCGCCGGATCAGCCCCTCGACCTTCGAGTGGGTGAACGCGGCGTGGGCGTCGTCGACGGCGAGCTTGATGCGCTCTTCGAACACCAACCCCATGGTGAGGGTGTCGTCCTGGACGTCGAACGCGTCGATCAGGGCGGGGACGCCCATCTCCCGCAGCTTCCGCTTCGTCTCCGCATCGAGCCGGCTCATCGGGTGCCTCCCGCGTAGTAGTCGGCGCCGCGGACATACCCGGCCGGTTCCTCCCAAGCACTCGGTTCGAACCTTGGCTGTCGCCTGCCGGTCTGCTCCTGGTTCGACTCCAGGATCGGTCGCAGATGCGCATACCGCGGCGACCTCACCCGCGACTGCAGCGCGATGCCGGCCGCCGCCTCGACCCGTGCCGCGGAGTAGCGTCTCGTCATCCGCAGCACTGCCAGCGCAGCGTCCAGGCCCTGCTCATCGACGGGCACGGACTCGAAGATGCGGTTCACGATCGTGGTGGTGTTCTCCCCGATCCTCGCCGCCCATTCCCGCGCCCGTTGAGGGTCCATCTGCTGGTAGCGGGGCCCGTCGGGCAGGTCGCTGTCATGCGTCCGGTACTCGTTGATCACCCCCGCGGGGGCGAGGAGGTGACTGGTGAGCCGCTGGTCCCCGGCGAACACCTCCAGGGTGCTGTCCGTGATCCGCAGGTCGACGGACCGGCCGATGTGCTCGTAGGGGACGGAGTAGAAGTTCCGCTCGAACACCACGTGCCCGTTCTTCTGGACCTTGCGTCCATAGCGCCACTGGGAGATCTCGAACGGAACCGCCGGCAGCGGCCTCAGCAGCGGCTTCTCCTCCGCCTCGAACACGGAAAGCCTCGATCCGGCGCGCTTCTGGAACGGCTCGGCGTTGTAAGCGGTGACCCGCTCATGGATCGCGACGCGCAGTTCCGACAGCGTCGCGAAAGCCCTGTTGCGCAGCGTCGCGATCACCGAGGTGGCGACGTTCCCGACGGTGCCCTCGACGCTCGCCTTGTCTTTCGGCTTCGCGAGCCGGCCCGGCAGCACCGCCGCGGAGTAGTGCGCGGCGAGCTCCCGATACGCGTCGTTGAGCACGACCTCGCCCTCAGCGGGGTGCTTGATCACTCCCGTCTTCAGGTTGTCAGGGACGATCCGCGGGACGCTGCCCCCGAACCAGTCGAACATCGCCGCGTTCGCGCGCAACCAGGTGTCCTGCTTCATATCCAGGGCCGGCTCGACGAACGAATACCTCGAGAACGGCAGCGTCGCGACGAACAAGTACACCCTCGTCTGCTGCCCGGTGACCGGATCGGTCAGCTGCATCGTCTTCCCGGACCAGTCGACCTCGACCGTCTGCCCCGCCTTGTGTCCAACCCGCGACGACGCGCCGATCACCAGCACGTGACGCTGATACGACTTGCAGAATCGGTCGTACCCCATCGCCGTCTCCCCCTTGCTCCGGCAAGCGTCGACGTACTCACCATGCAGCAGCTTCAACGTCACCCCGACCCGGGCGAGCTCCCGATGCACCCGGTCCCAGTCCGGCTGCGCGTGAACACTCTCGTAATCACCACGCCCTGGGAACAGCCGCGCATACACGTCCGCTTCCTCGAGCTCGACGATGTCGTCCCAGCCGATGCCCTCCCGGTCAGCGGCGTCGAGCACCGCCGTCACCGAGTGCCTGGACATGCCCTGCGCCGCGATCTGCCGACCCGTGAGCCCCTCCGCGCGAAGCCTCAGCACCAGCTTCGCCTTGATCCTGCGTACCATCCGAACTACTCCTTCTGCCGTGTGATCAGCCACGCGGCAGAAGGAGCCTAGAAAGACGGCGCCGAACCCCAATATCCGGTGGCGCTCAACAACGCGATCGCGTCCACGAGCAAGTCGCGCTCAACCCCAATACTCGTGGCGCTCAGAGAAGCGAATATTCAGCCTGCGCAGGTTGTTCTGCGAGATAGGGCCGCCGGCCGCTCGTGAACTCCGGAAGATGAGTCCAGGCCCGTAGGTCTCGATTCGTGCTTGGACGATTTCGGCGGCGAACCGCGGAAGGACGATGCCCCGCTCGGTCGTCGCCGTCTTAACGGGCCCGAGTCCATAACCGGAGCCGCGCACGTATTCGACCTTCGCAGTGACATTCAGTGTGGGCTCTGCACCGTCGAAGTCGAGGTCCTGCGAGCTGATGCCGAGAACCTCCGAGATGCGCAGGCTAGTGGCGAGTGCGAGGTCGATTGCGTCGACGACGTCGTCGTGCGCTTTCCGAGTCTTCGGGCCACTTCGTGGACGTGCCCGGTCATCCGCAACCAGGTTGCGCAGGCGCTCTAGCTCATCTCGGGTGATTGCTCGAGCCTTCTTCTTGGGCACCGCGAGCCTGATGCCGTCGAAGTCGAAGAGGCTTGGCGTGCAAACTCCTTCGTCGGCGCCTTTTGAGAGCACGTGGCGAAGAACGACCCGCGAATTTCGCGCTTCAGCGAGGTGGTCTTTCGCCAACGCTTTAATCCACTTTCGCAGTCGGGGGTTGGAGAGCTCGGACACCGAAAGGTCGCCGAACGCCGGCAGGATGTGCGCGGAAAGCGATGATTCGTGTCGCTGCACGGTCTGGGGACTCGGCGTGGGAGCAAAGAAATCAGTCCAATGGCGGCCCTCCGGGCGCAGCAGCGCGTCCTCCCACCAAGGCGCCGCGTCTCGCGGCGCCGCACCACGGAGTAGCCACGCCCGCGCATCGTCCACGGCCCGTCCTCTAACCGCGACCCCACCGGTTCGCTTCCGGACCGCCGCCGATGCGGTTCGATACAAGTTCGGGCGTTTTCTGGTTGTCCCTAGCCCTCTCAAGATCGGAATCGCAGATTAGTTGTCCACTCCGTTTTGGGGTATGCGTGACGACCGCGCCATCGGTACCCTCATGCCATGTCGACCCAGCAAGCCGAGGCGCATATTCGCAGCACGCGGACGCTCATGTTCGCTGCGGGTGTCGTGTTGATCGTGGCGACCATTGTCGGAGCTGTTCTCTCAGTGGCGGTGTTCATCTCAGCGGGCAGCGCCGCCGGTAACGCCGCGTCCTCAAAAAGTGAAGCAATCAGCGCCCGCCGGCATGTCACGGACGCGAAAGGCTCCGAGGCGGCCATGCAGGCGCAGTACCAGGCCGCGTTGGCCGCGCTCCAGGTCTACACCGACAAATACGGCGCAGCGGGCCTGATGCTGATCCAGCAAGCAACAGCAGGGTCGAATCCGCCAGCTGCTCTACTAACCGAACGCAAGAGGTTCGAGGCGGCAAACCAAGCTGTAGAGAGCGGGTATGGCAACCTGAACTCGGCGAAGGATGATGTGACCCGCGCGCAGGCCGACGCGGCCCAGGCGGCTGCTCGCGCCAGTGGCGACGCGTCGTCGGCTGAGGCGGCCTTGGCTTGTGCCTGGATTACGGTCGGCGTGAGTCTGCTCGTCGTGGCGGTGCTGGTATTGGTGTTCTTGTTCACGAGAACGAAGTACCTAGCCGCACGAGCATGCGCAGCCGAGACCACTTCCGAGGGCTGAGATCTTCTAGGTCTTTTCCCCTAGCGGGTAGCGTTGCGTCGGCAAATGGCGACACCGTCTCATGTCGCCGGCCAACGGTAGGCTCGCCACGACCCACCCCGAACTTCTTACTGACGGCGCGATCGCCGAACTCGTATCGCGACGGTCTGACACCGAGCGTTCGGCGAGGCGGTTGCTAGGGCGGCGTAGTGGTTGCTGGTGCAGAAGCAGGAGGCGGGCGTGTGGAGCGGGGATCTTGCGCGACCATCCGCCGGCACGCGGAGTGGAAGAGGGCGCGGTTGGGGGAGCTCGAGGGTTCGGCGCGGTGACGCGTGCCAGCTTGGCTATCCTGGTGCGTTCCGCGTGCGCTCGCTAGAGTCGCCGCATGGCGGAACCAGTGCGGCTCACTTTGAGTTGGGACCTTGGTCCCGACGCGGATTTCAGCGTCATTGCGGAACGGGTCAACGAGCTGAATAGCATCATCTTGTTGGCGGTTGACGCGCAGAACCTTGCATACCGCGAGCAGGCGGGAATTCTGGATCGAGAGACAGTCGAAGAGTTGCAGGGCGGGAGCTTCGAAGTGGTGGCTGAAGCCCTCTCGATCAGGGCCGTCATCCCTCCCCCATCTTTTCGGGCTGCACGCGAACGCAGACTGCAAGCGATCCTTTTGGAGCAGGGCGTCCCACGCGCGCAGGCGGTGAGTGTCGTCTACGAGAACCCGCTCAAGATCGATCTCAGCGTGAACTTCCCCTTCCTCGTTCGTATCCTGGAAATCATCCGGGATTGGACAACAACTCGCGCCAGCAACCGGGCCGCGGCCGCGTACCAGAAGTCGGAGCTTGAAAGCAGGGCGCTCGCCCGGCGGGCGATTCGAGACGAGTTCATGAGGCGGCTTCCCGAAGTTCCGACAGAAGATCTCGCGCGACTCCTGAGTGAGGACACGGTCGACGAGGTTCTGGCTTTTAGTCAGCATCAGCCGGAGCGAGATACAGGGGGAGACGTTTGAGGTAGGTTGCGGGAACATCGCTGTTACGGCTGCCCCCAGAACGGGACCTCGCGGCCGTCTAAGTCCGCTCACTAGCCTGACAGCGATGCTCGAGCACCTGGCCGCCACCAACCCGACCGCCTATTGGGCCGGCTTCGCGATATTCGCGCTCTTCTCATCCGTCGGCGCTGTCCAAGTCCTCCGGTTCCTCGTGCGCTGGGAGCTCCGCCTTCGCGCCGACGCCCGCTGGCATCGCGACGGACGGCGGATTCGCCGGCGCGTCGCCGCGAATCGGGTTTCGGCACCGCACCCGCTGACGAAACCGGCACAACTGGCTACGCCGGGGTCGATCAACGGGCTTTCGGACTACCTCGACGGACAACGGGCGAGGCCGTTCTCGGAGGATGCCGGGCCCAGGGACTGGTAGGGCGCGCGGGCATCAGTGGATGCACGTCGGAGCGGGGGCGTCACTGAATGTGCGAGTAGTCCGGCGTCACCAGATACACACGCGGCGGTGCCCGCCACCAAAGGTACGAGAACGCTCGTGCGGCAGCGGATGGCCGCGGGGGCGTCACCGAAAGTACGAGAGCCCTCCGGCGTCACCAGATACACACGCGGCGGTGCCCGCCACCAAAGGTACGAGAACGCTCGTGCGGCAGCGGATGGCCGCGGGGGCGTCACCGAAAGTACGAGAGCCCTCCGGCGTCACCAGATACACACGCGGCGGTGCCCGCCACCAAAGGTACGAGAACGCTCGTGCGGCACCGGATGGCCGCGGGGGCGTCACCGAAAGCACGAGAGGCCCTGGCCGGTCACCGAATGCATGAGAGCCCTCCGGCGTCACCAGATACACGCGCGCGGTGGCCGCCACCAAAGGTACGAGAATGCTCGTGCGGGATCGGATGAGCGCGGAGGCGCCACCGAATTTACGAATGGGCTGGCGTCACCAGATACACACGCGGCGGTGCCCGCCACCAAAGGTACGAGAACGCTCGTGTGGCACCGGAGGACCGCGGAGGCGTCACCGAATTTTCGAGGGGTCCGGCGTCACCAGATATACACGCGGCGGTACCCGCCACCAAAGGTACGAGAACGCTCGTGCGGCAGCGGATGGCCGCGGAGGCGCCACCGAAAGTACGAGAGGCCCCGCGCCGCCACCGAATTTACGAAGGGGCTGGCGTCACCAGATACACACGCTGGGTGCCCGCCACCAAAGGTACGAGAACGCTCGGGCGCGGCAGCGGATGGCCGCGGGGGCGTCACCCAATGTACGAGAGCCAGCCTCTCGCGTCACTAGATACGCGTGCGGCCGCCACCAAATGTACGAGAGCCAGCCTCTCGCGTCACCCACACGCGCCGCTGCAAGCGGACTTATGAGGGCACGCCGGCGGTCGAGGCCACGATCATTCGTTCCACCACGACTCGTCGCCGTCGATCCAGGAGTAGGTCGCGGCCATCGTTTGCCCTTTGTGACGGGCGAGCTCGAGCACGAATCTGTGCCCCATCTCGCAGCGGAAGAAGACACCCACCGTGTTGCCGCGCGGCCGGTAGTCGGTCCGTAGCGCTTCGTTTCCCGTGACGGATTCGGTTGAACCGTTGACGAGGTCCATGCGTGTGCCAGGCTGAAGCTCGTCGTACTCACTGACGTAGGTCTCGACATTCGTCGGCGACACCACATCGGACCCGCACGCAGCGCACCGGAGAAGCTGTCCCTCCGGGTTGGCCTTAGCCGTCCTCGTCGCGTACAGCAACGGGATCAGGCTCGTGCCGTCCAGGTTCTCGCCAGCGTCGTTCTCGCGAGGGGTGACCGTTCGAAGGGGGACTGCGCCTTTTCGGATCTCCATGACCGGATCGTATCGGTACGATCACATCCTGACCGCGGCGACCGAAGTCTTCGTGCATCAACTGATCGAGCTCGGCATCGCCAAAGAACTGAACGCGCACGGTGCAGCCCACGGCCTTGAACCGTTGTCGTGGCGGGTCGACCTCGAGTTCGAGCCAATCCTGACTGGAGAGCACCCGGAAGGAGCGGCCGCCCCTGGCAGGAGCGAGCTATGCGACCAGTGGGGTGGGCTGCTCGAACTTGACCCGCCGCCAGCCGCGGGTGAAGCCGAAGGCTTCCGGGTCTGGACAGGATACGTCCGCGATTGGACGGTCAGGGTTTTCTGCGTCACGAACGAGGATCGTTATCGGGAAGCGTTTCCCGGCGATATCGACTAATTGCGCGTGGCCTTCGCGCCGGTGCTAAGACGCTTCGTCGTGGTTGAGTAGCTTCGCTTCTAGTCCAAGGCTTCGCGCAGTGAAGATGAGGTTGGTGTCGTAACTGACCACCGTCACGCTTTGGGTGAAGGGCTCGAGGGTCAGGGCTCGGTCCAGGATCTCTGCATCGGCGGTTGGCAGGCGCGTGTGATCAAGGTCATCGAGCACGAGGACCTGATACAGCCTGGGAACGATCGGTCCGGCGTCGGCAGGAGTGTATTCAAGCTGTGTCCGTCGATGCTTGTCGGGGAAGGTCTTATTGAGGTGGTTCAGGGCTCGCTGCGCAAGACTCCGTCTCGGGTACGACTCGCCGGCAACGTTCGTCATGTTCCCTGACGCCGTTTTGAGCGAATCAAGCTCGTCGATGACAACAGAAAGGGTCGCGAGACCTATCGGCTCATGTGGCCGCCGGTCAATCATCCGCGTCCAGTCGAGGCTGGCCAGGCCGGTTGCGTGACCCATGATCATGTTGGTGTCGAGCACGACGCAGTTCAGCAGGGAACCGTTGGGATGCTCCTGCCATAGTGCTGCGGCCTCGTTGAGCTTCGTTACCTCAGCTTCGAACTCTCGGATCCGGTCGGTCAACTCGAGTTCGATGAAACGCCCGAGAGAAGAGCCGTAGTCGGCGGGGGAGAGCGTCTGAATTGCCCAGTACCGCCGAGTCCTGAGAAGGTCGTCGATCGCGGCGCCACTGTACGCGTTTGCAAGCCTGCGCTCCTGTGTGACGGCCCAGTCCAAGTAGCCGTTGAAGCGGTCAACGCCGGTGCCGCCGGCGCCGATGACGTTGCCTGCGTCGCGGGCGGCAGTGGTGAGCGCTTCTTTCGCTGACTCGACGGAAGCGCCTGGTGACAAACGGATCATGCTGAAAAGCGTCGCATACGCTGGGGACACAGCGTGCTGACGGGTGCCGTTCCTCGAGCACCGCCGGCCCGAACTGGGGTCACGCACAGCCCCGTAGGCTGGGTCTCGGTCTCAGGCACGCCGATAGCCTGACGGAATGGTCTCGCCCAACACTCCGGTCCTCATGATCATCGGCACAATCGCGGCTTCACTACTTGGCATCATCATTTGGGTGCTGATCTGGTGGGCGATCATCCGTGGGGCAGTCCTGTCTGCACTCCGGAAGCACCACGCAGAGATCAACGGACCAGTGCGCGAGCTGTACCGCGGCGAGTAGCGCTAGCCCTCACGTTTCGTGACCGAGATCACCCGTTCTGGGGCGCGCCTTTCAACGCGATTGATCTGTAGCTTGTAACGACCGCGCCGCCACTCTGCCCGAGAGCTTGGTCCGAGCGCTCGAATGGGGGAGTCCAGTGACCGATGCTGTCCTGCCGCCTGCTGGCTGGTACGAAGACCCGGACCCGAACCGGGCCGACGGCTCGCACCGTTGGTGGAACGGTTCCGCTTGGACCGAGCACGTGCGAACAACTTCGCCGGCCCTGCAGATGTCGCCGGCGCCCTCTGCTATCGCTCCGGAGCCGTTGCCTTACGAGAACACGGCCGCTCCGCTGCATGAAGAAGTCGCTTACGTCCCGTTTGCGTCTCGACGCGCAGCAGTCGAAGCCGAGTACCCGCGCCGCCAATCCGCGGCCTCGCCCCGTAACAGTCACGCATTCGTTGGCCGGGGACTGTCGCTCCTCGCTGTGATGGTCTCGATCGTCACCGTCATCATGTTGGACGTTGCTACGCATATCCCCGGTCAAGACTGGAGCGCATACGTGTCGCTCGCCGGCGTTGTCATCGCGCCGGGGCTGGCGATCGCGGGGATCGTTTTCTCAGCGATCGGTCTCGCCCGGTACAGAACTCGCGGGAACGGTGGTGTTGCAGCTGCAGGGCTGACGCTCGGGATACTTTTCACGTTCGCGCCGTTCTGGATCGGCCTGGTTCTCGGAATTATCGCTGGCTTCATAGGCCGCGTCGCCTAGAAGAGGCTCGCCTGCGCGTGGGTGAACAGCCGCTTGCGGCCGCATCATGACGATACGGCCGCAAGCGGCTTCGGGTCTGAGATCCGCGGAGCAGTCAGCCCTGGAACAACCTGTCGGACACCGCGAACAGCCTCGGCAGCGTGCTCCCGGCGCTGACCAACGCCCTCGGCGCGCTCAACAACCCCGGTGCTGGTCACTTCACCGCAAGCGTCGCATCAGACAAGCTCGCGGCTGCAAAGGCCCTGCTGCTGCAAGCGACTAACGCTGCGTCAAACGACCACGCCGCAGCCGGCACCGACCTCATTGAGCTGAACGGGCTCCAAGGTCAGGTCGACCAGTTGCCGTACTGCTGAGCAGTTGCCGAACTGCTGAAACGACATCACCGTCGCCTACCGCACAGCGTGTGCAGCGAGAATTCCACGCCGTCCCTCCAAGAGACAGTGGCAGTCCTGCGAGCTCATGTCACCCCAAGCGCGGCAGCATCGACGCAGGCCGGCTTCGCGGATGCGCCGGGAAAACCGCACAGCGACGCAATCGTGAGATCGGTGACCGCGTCGGGGCTAGTCACCTGCGCAAGCGCGAGATGCTTCTTCGCTGCACCGAGCCATTCGGAAGCGGTCTTGCACGAGTCGAACGTCGGCAATACAGCCGCGGCGTCCGCGTCCTCGACTGCCTTGCGCGCAGCATCGTATTCGGCCTGCTGCTCCGGGGTCTTTACGCTGAGCGCGGCGTCGTTCAGCTTGTCGTCGGGACCACCGGCCGCGTAGAGCTGCGTTAGCACTGCGTCGGCCTTGGCAGCAGCGGCTTCGCACTCAGCCGAGATTGAATCTGCTGCGGCAATGGTTTGCGGCCCAGCGTCAATGGCCGGCTTAGCGCGACCGAAAGCAACAACCAGTACGACCATCAAGACTGCCGCGACAGCGAAGGTCACCCAGATGCCGGTGTGCCGCTTCCTCTGTGGAGCCAGCGGCGCCTTGGGTGGCAGGCCCGGCGATGCGGGCCGGTTTTCCCACGGCCGTTCCGGGTACAAGTCATTGGGCATCTGAGACCCACGCTTTTGGCCGCTCGAATGTCGCCATGTAGATGCTTGGCTCTGTCCCAATCCCTTTATGGAACAGCGATGGAGGCGCGATGAGCCGCCATCCGTGCTGCGACACGTTGTTGATCCCGACCGTGAGCGCGTCCGAGTGCGGTCTACCGGGCGACGACCCTATCTGCACAGTCACATACTCGAAACCATCGACCACGCCCCGATGCTTCAGAGGTCATCGAACCGGACCGTAAACATCGCGCGAACGAGCCGCAAACGCGTGCAGCGTGCCGATGTGACGGAGACAACAATCCGTCGCGGGACGCTGACGACGCGCTCCCATCGCCCCGCAGCGGGACGCCCGCGACACGCTCCCTGTCCCACGTAACGGGACGACTGCGACCCGCGTTCGTGACGCCACTGCCTCGCCGGTCGTCCCGTCGGTGTCACCCGGACTGTCCCATCGGACGGGATCGTTGAGACAGTCGCCTGTCCCGCCGGGCTGTCACGACATGTCCCACGTGTTGTCCTGCGCTGTCTCGCCGGATATCGCTACTCCGTCCTCGCGGTGACCCCGCGACGAGACCGCCGCTTGACGCGGCGCCGGCCCAGAGGCGGACCGCGACATGTCGCCGCCGTCCCGTCACGGCAATGGCCGGCCCGCTAGTGCACGTTGATACCACAAGGCTGATGTGCGATCCCGCTGGGCCGCGTGTCTTGACGGCATCGCGGGAGGCATCCGCCATTAGCATGTCGCGTGGCCATTTCGACCCGCGGCGGTGTCACCGTCGCCCTCACTTCCAGCCAATTGACTCCGGTCATTTGGGTAATGGTTGTCACTCAGGCGGCTGCCGTAGCAGTGACCGTGCCAGTGATTTACGCGGTGGCGTTCACACCCGGTGACATTCGAAAGACCTTGACCGACCTGAACGAGGGATTTCATACGCCGTTCAACGTGGCAGTGATTCTCCTCGCAGCGGGAGGGACTGCTAGCTGTCTGCTCTTCACGCAGACATTGCTGTCGCTACGGGTGAGTTCTGATGACTCAACCACAGAGTCGTTCAACCACGTGTTGCTATCCGCGCGGACGTGTTGGTGGCTCGGGCTGTGGACAGTCAGCTGGTTTGCGGCGTTCCTCGTACTCTCGGCACTGGTAGGCGGGAACACGCCAGCTGTTACCTACGGATGGTGGTTCATTGGACTCTCCATTACGACTTTGCCGACTTGGGTGGGCGCGATCGTGGGGCTCGGAAGGATCCGTAAATCGCTACGAGCGAAGCCATATTTCGATGGCTTCGACGAGCGAACTTCTCGGTCGATCAGCACGGGTCTGACGGGGCTGCGAACTTATGACCTCGTCGCGCCAGCGAGCCTTACGACGAGTGCGTCGGCGACAAGCTACGAGCGGCTCGCAATCGCGAAAGCGCGAACCCGTGAGCTGTCTGCAGCATGGATCTTGCTGCTGAGCTCCGTCGTCCTCGGCGCTGAGCTGGCATCGCTGGTCAGCCAACCCCTCGCCCTAATCCCGGCCGGTGCGCTAACAATTGTTGTGGCAGCATTCGGCTTCAGAGCCCAACTCGCCGCCAACGTTTACCGAGAGCGCGCGGCGGAATTCAAGTCTCGTGCTGACGAACTCAAACGGACGGAAGCTGAGGCTCGTCCGGACCGCTCACGAGGACTCCTCGGCCGGATCGTATCGTGGTTCTAAACCAGCCGCTCTAGCCCTCGTGGCCTTCCCTGTCTCGCAATCCTGCGAACGGGGGGAGCGCAAATCATCGGCACTACGGCTGCTCTGTGTATTCGTATCCGGCGCGCCAGCAGCCTGGGCTATCCCCGAGCGGCAACCCCGCCTCGAGTGCATTCATGACCGAGGCTATGCCGGAACGATGAGGTCCGCTGCCGTCTCGATCATCGCATCCGTCCACCCCGCCTGAGCCATCTTCCGGACGAGCAGCGGCCAGACACCCGGCAGATGTTCACGGAGATGCGCTCGCGCCGCCTGCACCCATCGCGCACCCGCATCACGCTCCACCGCAGACGGCAAGTCACCGACCCGCTTCAGCAGCGCCGCGACCACGGGCCGCGCCTCTTCGCGTGCGCGCCGAGCCCGGTCGATACGTGCCGCCCGCTGCTCCCGAACCGCGGCGAGCCGTTTCCGGTTCGTTTCCTCCAGCGCGGCGCGCATCCGAGCTGCCCAGCGTGCCGTCTCCCGGGTCGGTATCAGTGCGACGGTGGCCGAGACGGATGCGGTGCGGGCCGGAACGGTAGCGCCCCGCCCCTTACCGTTACGCTGCCGCCGAGCCGACGACCCGTTCGAGATGCTGAATGGCCGCGTCGACCATCGCCTCCGACCATCCCCTCTTGGTCAGCGTCGTCCGCAGCTCAGCAGCCAGCTGTTCGGTCCACGGGTGCTCGCGAACCGCGGCGGTGAGTGAACCCATCCATCTCCGCGCGTCCTCCCGGTCCGCGGGCGGCAGCCCGGTCGTGTCGATGACGGCACGGACCGCGGCGCGAGCGGCTTTCACGAGACGGTAGCGTTCCGCGCTGGCGGCACGATGCGCGGCGAGGCGAGCCGCAGTCTCCACAGCGCGCTGGCGGAACGCAGCTTCGGCGGCGTCGCGGGCAGCAAACGCCGAGTCCCGTGCCGCCTGCTCGTCGAGCTGGTCGAGGAGGTCGAGGCCGCCGCCGGTGACGGGGGAGCGGCGCAACTGTGATCGTCGGGGCTTGATGCTGACGCCGAGGGTTGAGTCGTCAGGGACGCCGGCGGCCTGGTGGAGCCAGGCGATCCACAGTTGCGTGGTGAGCTCGCCGTAGGAGAGGGCCGGGTGCCCCGCGGCCATGAGAACCTGCGCGAGCGCTGTATCGGCGGTCCCGGCACCCAGCTCGTTCACGGTGTCTGAGTGAAGCCACGCGCGCTGGCGGAGATCCTCGGTCTCGAGCGTGCGGAATCGGTATCGTCCGGCGCGTCCACGCCTGCCGGCGGGGGAGAGCCAGCGGAGGTCGTTGACGAGGCTGCGGATGACCAGCCTTGCTGCGTCCTCGGTGAGGCCGAGTTGCAGGCCAAGCCACGCCGACGAGACCACGACCTTGTCGAACCCGAGCGTGCAGAGCTGGACGCCGATGACCGCGAACGCGCGCCGACACATCGCCTCCCGTCGCGGCGAGATCGTCCCGCCGGCCAGCGGGGACGAGCACCGTGCAACAGTGACCCTGGCTGTGGCCAATCGGTTGCGGTCTCGGCCGGCATCCGATGACTGGTCCTCCACCCTCGCCTTGGCCGTGCGGACGAGGGCCGACCAGGCCGGGCGGGAAGAGGAGAGTTCGATCTGCTCCGGCGAGCCGACGAGTGCGATAGCCCGGCGGATCGCAGTCGTGGAGTGGGAGGCCGACAGGCCAGCGCAGAGCGCCCGGAGCAGGGCAGGGCGAGGGCCCTGTTCCGCGCGGCCGGTGACGTCCAGCTGGGGACGAAGCAGGCCGGCGAGGTCTGTGCTGACGGTAGCTGTGTGGTGGTCGGTGAACTGAACGGCCAAGGTGACCTCCTGATGCTTGGAAACCAGTACATTGAGGGACCGATCGGCGGCGCGAAGCGCCGTCCGTCGGGACCTCATATGAACGTGGTGTGCGGCAGCCAAACAGGAGTGACCGACTAAGGGGTGGGCAGGGCTCGCTGACGCTCGCCCAAACGGCTCGCTTTCGTCTTGCCTACGGACCGTTTCGAGGCGGTGACGGGGTTCGTATCGCGGCGGGGCGGTGTCGGTCCGTGACGGAGCGGGGCGAGTCGTTCTGCGGCTGCGATTCGGGTGGCGATGCGAAGGCGTGGCGGTAACGCCCCGACCAGGTGGCGGAGGTGGCTGGTTGTGCGCGGTGGTCGGGGTTCCTGGGAGTGGGGTGGAGTTCGTGCTCGGATTCAGCTCAAGCTCTGAGATTGGCTACCCATTGTGCGATTCGTTTGCGAATCGTCGACGCCTCATATCGCTCTCTACACGCCGCCGCTTCCCGTCGAGGTAGCCGCCGTTCTGCCCGGCCCCGCGGAGCACCCGGTGTCAAAGCGCGGTCACGCCCCGCCGGCGTGATGTCTCTAGACGAGGTCGTCCGGGTAGGCGGAGTTGTAGAGCTCCACGTCTGTGATTGCGTAGATCTCGATGGTCTTCCCATCATCGGTGGGTCCGCGCCAGCTGATGAGACCTTCGTTAGGGCCGAAGGGGTCCATCTCTGGCAGTTCGAGCAGGTCCGCCCATCGTGCGCAGAACTCTCCTGCGCCAGGGGCAGCGCGTCCGTTGGGGTCGGTTCCCTCGATCGTCACGTCATCTGCCAGCGACATCTGCCATGCTAACGGCGGCAACCCGTGGGCGGCACCCCAAGCGTTGAGTTCCTGGTTGACTCCTCGGTCGATGAGCTGGTCGAGCAGGGCACCGATTCTCTCCACCACAGTTTGAGGCTACACGCCGGTGGCGGTTGCACCCGAGCGACGCGTTACGAGCTCCGCTCGGTTGGCTCGGCCCATTTAGCGCAAGAGGCCCGCCACGAGGGCGGGCCTGGAGTCTTGGTACTTCGGATCTTGGAATTGTCTGGCGACAGGACAGATCGGAAGCAGTCTTACCGAAATAGAACCGGTTGGCGGCCGGAGCTTCGTCGTACCTCATTCCTTGTAGGTGGTTCTCACACTAGTTCGTGCCGTCTGATCTGGTCGGAAGAGGGGTGCGCACCGGCGCCATTGATACCTACTTCTCGTCTCAGAGGGTCAGTCGGATCGCGTGCGTCGGTCTAGCCAGTCGGTGAAATGCGACCAGTAGAGTCGCGCGTCGGTTGAGGGGAGCAGATCGCGAGGTTGCAAGGGCGTGCCGAAGTATTCTCGTTCCGCTTCGGCCCTGACTTCTCGTGGGTCGCGCGACCAGCGCAACTCCAGTTCAACCAGGTCTCCCAGACGGAATTCGTCGGGGCCCGCCACTTCGATCATTCCTTGGCGCGGTGCTTGTGTCGCGGCGTCGGCGACAGCGGCCGCAGTGTCCGCCGCGGCGATTGGCTGGACAAGCGCCTCAGCCACACGCGTGACTTGGGCCCGTGTGGCAGAGTCTGCGATGGCCCGGACGAATTCGAAGAATTGCGTCGAGCGGACGATTGAGTGGGGAACCCCCGACTCGGTGACCAGCCGCTCCTGCTGGGCCTTGGCCTGGAAGTATCGGCCGCCGGCCCGGGCGAGTCGGTCGGTTCCGACCACAGACAGGACGACATGATGGCGCACCCCCGATGTGGCACCGACGGTCAAAAGGTTCAGCGTCTCGGTCTCGAGAAGTCCAGAGCGCCCTGGTAGTCGGTGTAGAGGGAGTTCGATGCATCCACGACGACCTGGGCCCCGTCCATGACCTCCGGGAGGCCCTCTCGGGTGTACAGATTCACTCCGGTTCGGCGGGACGCGGGGACAACGTCGTGGCCGGCGGCTCTTAACTTCTCCACGACCTTCGCGCCGACGAGTCCCGTACCGCCGGCGACTACGACTTTCATCGGGGGCTCCTTCGTCGAGGCTCTCAGGCGGTTCGCTCGAGCGCTTGTACGTCCCAGTAGACGCACTCGACAAGCGAATAGGCGGGGCAGGCCGGTGCGCCGGAGGCATCAGGTGTTGCGATCTTTTCGAATTCGCTGTGCGCTTTCTCGGCGAGGGCCGCGAACTCGGCTTCGGTGACGATGCAGTGGTCCGCGGTGAGCCATTCGCGGAGGAGGACTTCGACGTCTTGGTGGTAGACCCGGGAGTCGGCCCAGACGCGCTGGACGATGCCCGCGATCTGGTCCTCGCGGGGCGCCGATTGCGCGCCGTCCATCACGGGGAAGTGCTGCGCCGCCTTGTGCTTTTTCGTGCTCATAGCGTGATCACCTGTCAGACCGGCGCACGCCGGCGCCGTCTCCAGGATGCACCCGGTCGATGCGGTTGGCATAGGCCGGATTCCGGGCGATGAGCGCAGCGTTGTTCTCGGCACGGGCGGCGCCGGTGATTTCGAGCGTCATGCCCGTCAGCTCTCGGGTCGGGTCTTCCGAAGCCCTGGGAGGGTCGGGTCGACGAGGTCGTTGTACTCGGGGTTGCGGTCGATGAATGCCCAGACGATGGGGCAGAGGATCGTGACCGTGTTCCCGCGGTCACGGATGTCGTCGAGGACGCGGCGGATCAGTTCGGTGGCGACGCCTTGCCCTCGGTACTCGGGGAACACCGCGGCTGCGATGAGAACCACGCGTTTGGTGCCTGTGAGGCTGTAGGTGAGGCCGCCAATGACGGTGTCGCCGGAGATGGCCTCGTAGGTGGAGATCTCTTCGTTGTTGGAGACGAAGAAGTTGATGGTGGGGGAATGGTCGTCGGTGTTCACTTCTTCGATGAGGGTCACTTGATCCTGGGTGAGAGTGCCGATGCCGTCGGGGTAGCCGGCTTCGTCGGGGTATTCGAAGTTCGAGGTGCTCATGAGTTCTTGCCTCCGGGGAGTTCTGAGATTCAAGGACGGAAGGTGATGATGGTCTTGCCCTTGCGCCGCTGGGCGGGGTTGAGGGCCGCGATCGCGTCGTCGATCGGGGCGATGGTGCCGATGTTGGTGCGCAGGCGCCCGTCGCGGACCCGCTGGATGATCTCGGTGAGCTGAGAGGGCACAGACTCCACGACGAAGTCGACAGCGAGCCCTTCCTCCGGGCGGATGTCGCCGAGCCCGTTGATGGTGACCAGGGTCCCGCCCGGACGGATCAGCGGGACCGAGCGCTCCTGGATGGAGCCGCCGATGACATCGAAGACCAGGTCGACCTTGCCGAGGTCTTCGAGGTCCTCGTTCTCGAGGTCGACGAACTCGTGCGAGCCGTAGTCGAGCGCCTTATCGCGGTCGCCGGCGCGGCCGGTGCCGATGACATACGCGCCGGCCTCGCGAGCGAGCTGGGTGACCATCGTGCCCACCGCGCCCGCGGCTCCGTGAGCGAGGACGGTCTGCCCCGCCTGGAGGCGGCCGTGCTGGAACAGGCCCTGCCAGGCCGTGAGTCCGGAGATGGGCAGGCTCGCGCCGACAGTGAAGTCCATGTCACCGGGAAGCGGGGCGAGGTTCCGGGACTCGACGGCGACGTACTCGGCGAGGGTGCCGTCGCGGTGCCAATCGGAAATCCCGATGACGCGCTGGCCGATGCTAAGCCCGGTGGTGCCGTAACCGAGAGCCGTGACGACCCCGGCGAGATCGTGGCCAAGAATGGAGGGCGTTTTGGGTTTGCCCGCGCGGTCGGCCCACGTGGAGGGCCAGTCGATCTCGGTCGGGACGTACCCTGCGGCGTGCACTTCGACGAGCACGTCGTTGATCGCGGGCTTCGGCTGCGGACGCTCCGTCAGCTTCATGCCGGCCGCACCCTCGGCCTGGTCGGTCACCACTACTGCCTTCATCAGGCACCTCCCTGCACTGCGACCTCGCGGCCGCTCCTGTCTCTAGGTTCGACCTTCTGATCGAATCTGGGAACATGGTAAGCACAAACGGGACGAAATAGTCCAATGATGTGTCAACGGCCAATTGCTAGGCGCATAGACTGGACGAATTAGTCCCGTTTTGAACGGGTCGACAAATGGAGGAATTTCATGACCATCGACCAGATCACCGATGATGTCGCCATTCTGGAGCAGTTGAATCTCGACTACAACGCGGCTGACCAGGCCAGCGACGCCGAGCGGTTCAAGACCCTGCTCGCGGACGACTTCGTGGTGCAGACACCAGGCGTCACCCGCAACCGAGAGGAGTACCTCCGGTACATCGCTGGCCCACGCCCCTTCACCGGACTCACCCTCTTGGAGTCGCGGGTGCGGCTGTTCGGGGATGTGGCACTGATCCACGGCAGGGCTCGTTACACACTCGTCAGCGACGGCTCTGTGCAGGAGGCGCTGTACACGGACGCCTATCAGAAGCGCGACGGCTCCTGGTACTGCATCTCCGCGTGCGCGATCGCACCGGGGTCCTGATGGCGGACGCACAACGCCGCCCCGAGACGAGGCTGCTGTTCGCCTTCGTCTCGGCGGTCGTGGCCCTGATCGCGGCGTTCGCGGCCGTCGGATCGACGATCCCGCTGTTCAACATCTACCGGGCGCAGGACCACTTCACGAACGGAGCGATAGCGCTGACCGTGGTGGCGTACTCGGTCGGAACCATCGGCACGCTGCTCGTCCTCGGCCGACTCTCGAACTACGTGGGCCGACGGGCTGCCGCGGTCACCGCTCTCGCGGTGCTGGTCGCTGGATGCGTGGTGCTGCTGAACGTGCACGCGATCGGCGTGCTGGTGGCCGGTCGCCTGCTCATGGGGCTTGGCGCCGGCATGGCCAGCAGCAGCCTCGCCGCCTACATCGTGGATACCGCCCCGAAGCGACCCGCGTGGCTGGCATCGGTCGCCTCGAGCCAGACCGTGATGCTGGGGCTCGCCGTCGGTGCCATCGGCTCCGGTGCGCTCGTGCAGTTCGCGCCGTGGCCGCGGCAGCTGGCATACCTAGTCGCGATCGCGCTCCTGGTCATGTCCGCGGTGCTGATCGTCCTCAGCCCGGAGACCGTGACCAAGGCGTCGTTCGTCTGGAGCTCGCTGCGGCCGAGCGTGAGGGTGCCGCCCCAGGTCCGGCCGTTGCTGCCGGTTGCCGCGGCGGTGATCCTTCCGACGTGGGCCACGGGCGCGTTCTACCAGGCGTTCGTCCCCGCGCTGGTGGAGGACCAACTGCACACCAAGAGTCCGCTGATCCTTGGGCTGGTCTTCGCCGCCTACATGGCCCCCAGCGTGTTCGGAGCGCCGGTCGGACACCGCTTCAAACCGGCCACGGCGCAGCGGATCGGAATGGCCGCGTTCCTGCTGGGCTGGGCCGGGCTCATCACGGCGAACGCGACGGGAGCGCTGCCGCTGTTCCTCGTGGCGACAATCGTCGCCGGCGTCGGGCAGGGCATCGCGATAAGCGCGGTGACGCACGGCCTCGTGTCCGGCAGCAACATCACGGAGCGTGCGGCCATCTTCACCGTCATCTTCCTGCTCAGCTACACCGGTGCGACCATCCCGAGCCTGATCGCCGGGAAACTCTCGGCTGTGGTCTCGGTGCCGCAGATAGCCGTCGGCTACGCGGTGTTAGCACTGATCGGCACGGCCTACACGACGGCGTTCGCGAAGAACCCCGTCGCGGAGCTGGTCAGTGTGTCGAAAGGCTCTCGATATGCGTGAGCGCCATGTCGAGCGACGTCGCCATCGGCGCCACGTCGCCCGCGGTCTGAGCGAGCAGGTACCCGCCCTGCAGCGCCGCAAGCAGGCCGGTCGCGAGATCCTCCACCGGCGCATCCGGCGCGAGGGTGCCGTTCTCCTGCAACCGGCGGATCGCACCGGCGATGAGATCCTTCCACTCGGCGAACAGCGCCATCAGCGTCCGGCGTGCGACATCATCGTGATCAGCGACCTCGGACGCGAAGGAGCCGAGAGAACAGCCGTAGGCGCCGTGCCGCAGCGCGTTGTTCTGTACGAGCGCGTCCCGCCAGCGGCGCAGGCCCGCGATCGTGGAGACGCGGCCCAGCGCATCCTGCTCGCGCTGGATCACCCGCTCACCCATCAGGTCGATCACCGCGCGAACGACCTGGTCCTTGTTCGCGAAGTGCCGGTACAACTGTGACTTGCTGACACCGCTCGCGGCGAGCACGTCATCCAACGTGGTGGCGCCGACCCCGCGCACGTACATCAGGTCCGCTGCCGCAGTGACGATCCGTTCCCGCGTGGCAGCCCCTCGCGCGGTGAGGCGCGCGAGGGGCGGTTCGGCTGTCATGGACACCACCTCATATTACGTCTGGGCCTGGTCGGTCAGTTCAAGAACTCGGGTCGCGGTCGGGACCGACCCGCGGCTCTGGGGCACGGAGCAACGGATCGCTGAGTTCGGACAGGACGGCCAGCCGCTGTGAACGCGCAACAGCTGGGCGGGTCGCTACGTCCAGCGGCCGGATCGCCGCGCCGCGACGCCAGCGTGACATAGAGCGGGTCGCAGCGGTGCGGCGCGGGACGTGGCGAACCGTGAAGCGGCACCGGTGCGAGCGCGTGGCGTCGGCGTGACGTGACGACCCGCCGACGGGGGATGAGATCGTAGGGGCGCGGTGCTGCTTTCGTGCGGACAAAGGCTGAGTCGACGGATCTTCGGATCTCGACCCGGTTTGGCATTTGAGTCTCTTGTTCTGGAGACGCAAGGCATCATTCTCACTACCTCCAAAGAGTCTATGAACTTCGGCGATGCCTTCGTGTTTGTAGCTAGCTAGCTAGTAGCCACACCGCCTGCCTAGCTAGCGAGCGAGCGAGCGAGCTAGCCATGTCGCTGTCTAGCTAGCTAGCTAGCGAGCGAGCTAGCCATGTGGCTGTCGCTTTTCGGGCTCTGCCACCTCAACCCCCGGCTTGGGCATGTGCGGTGCCCTCCGAATGGGTGACGGCGGTGCTGGTTGGCCGGTTGTAGCTTGAATGCCGTGAGTGATGCGAACGCGCCCGCCGGGTGGTACCCGGATGGCCAAGGTCAGCTGCGGTGGTGGGACGGCACGGCTTGGACGGCACACTACGCGCCCCTCCCGAGCGTGCCGACCGTTGAGCAGCCTCATCTCATCTCCACCGAGCCGCCGATGTCGTCGCAGGTGTCTCCGCTCGCGGGGACCACGGCAGACGCCGCTTTGTCGACGCACGACGACGGCCTTGAGGCGGCATCGGTCACCGCGCCGGTTGTCCGTGAGGCGAAGACGCGCAACGGTCGTGTCACCGTGAACGGTGACACGGTCACATTCACTCTCCGCGGCAAGTCGCGCGAGCTCTCGTTGCACAATATCGACGCAATCACGTACGAGCCGCCTGGCGTGTGGCGGAACGGGGCTTTTCGGATCTTCGTCACCGGTGATGCCGCTGAGCCGAAAGGCCGTTACCTGGACCCGTGGACGATTGTGCTTCCCGGCGGCCCGGAGTCAATGCGCGACGACTGGTCGGACTTTCACTTGTGGATGCTTGATGCTGTCGCAGCCGCTCGGCCGAAGATCCCTCTCGCGCAGGCGGCCGCGCGTGGGGAAGTGGTGAAGCCAGAGGCAACAGCCACGCTCATGAGGGAAGCGAAGCGGGAGCGACCCGAGGTCGTCCCGCCGACGTCTACGGCACTGACGGTTCCTGCGGCGAGGTCGGTGGGGGAATTGGATCGGCAGCGGACCGCGGCGCTGACCCCGGTCGCTGCTGAGCGAAAGTCTCCGCGCGAGCAGCGGCGGGACGCCCGCGAACTGAGGAAAGCAACAGAAGAGCTGGAGAAGCGTCTCGCGTCGTGGCGTTCGGACCTATCGATTGCCGAGCGCGCGCTCCGGTTCGCTAGCGACGAGAAGCCCTCAGCGGCCGGTGCTCCCGTCATGCTGAAGGCGGGGGAGACCTGGTGGCAGTCATTCCCGGTTCAGCTCATCGAGGACCGGGTGCAGACCTCGTGGACCAGCGGCCATCAGGGTCTGAGCATCCCGGTCGCGAAGATCGGCGGTCGCTCCGTCCGGTACTCGGTGGGAGCTACGAAGGGTCACGTCGACCGCACCACCGTGGCGACGGCGGTTGATCAAGGGAGCCTGATCGTGACGTCGACGAGGTTGTTGTTCCTCGGGCAGAAGCAAAGCCGGGAGTCGCTGTTCGCCAAGCTGATTGGTGTGGACTGGCCGGCGCCCGGCCAGCTGGCCATCGCGGTCAGCAACCGTCAGAAAGTGACCTTGCTCCAATACCAGCCAGGCTACGCATTCGATCTGCAGATGACGATCACCTTGGCCCAAGCCGACTTCACCGGACGGCGGGACGAGCTCATTCACGAACTTGAGCAGACGGTGGCGCAGGTGCGCGCCGCCCAGCCGAAACTCGGCGGCTAGGACGCTAGGCTCGGCTCGTGACCGACCTGGGCGAGCTGGCTGACCGTATCCGTGAGGGTCTGTCCGCGCGTGGTGTGCGTGTTATGGAGGCCATCTTCGCCGCGGAGCCGGCGATTTCGCTGGATGAGGAATCCACGACCGTCGATGACCTCATCGAACTCGTATCGGCATCGTTCACGCCTCTCGCGACCATCACCACCACTCGTCTCGATCGCGACGAGCTTGAAGAAGCCGTGGAGGCATCGGCTGGGCCACTCGACCCGGAGGTGATCCGGATCTTCGATGATCAAGTCGGCGATGTGGACACGGTTGGTGTCTACTGGATCCACGGCGCAGTCACTTTGGCCTATTACGCAGCTGCGGACTGGCGAGGCAGGCTGAACCAGCTGCTGGTCGTGAACGAGATCGACCGGCGAGAACGCTTCGATAAGGAACGCTCTGCTAAGGAAGCTCGGACCACCCATTTGGTCGACCAGCTAGAAGCTCACCCCGAGTTCCGTGCCGCCAGCATCAACACGCGCCGCGCCGTTGGATCCGCACTCGTGGAATCACTTCTTGATGTAGACGATGAGGTGCTGCGATCCCGAGTAGTCGCTCGCGCGTCAATCAGGGCGCAAGACAACGCTATTGCCACGTACATGACGCTCCAAGGTCGGTTTGCTGAATTGGCCGCCGAGCTCGCTGCGACGGATCTCTGGACGTCCCGCGGCAGCAGAGTCGCCGACCGTGACAGCGCCGCCAGGAGCTTCCTGATCAGTGAAGCTGACGGGTACGGGCCCACCGTTCATGACGTCACTGCACTCCGGGTGGCCGCTGACGGTATCGCTCGGTCACAACGCGGAACGCCGTAAAGCGCGCTGTCGGCGTCTCGAGCGCGCTGAGTCGCGTTCCACAGCTGAGCCCGCTGCCAACCCATCAGCGATGCACGAAGGGGCGTGATCTCCACGCCAACCGCCTCTTCACCCTGTCTCCAGCCGTACCGGCCGCTACGTTGGAAGAACGTAGACGGCAACGCCTCGCGCTCACATCAGCTATTTCGGCTCATCGGAGCCGGCTCGCACGCCATCCCAGCAGGTGCTGCCTCGGTCGGGGAACGTCGCCTTGATGAGGATGCAGTCACCCATCACCGGGCCGGAGTCAACGTAAAGGTTCAGGTCGGGTACTGCCGGGTTGTATGCCTCGTACACTCCTGGCGCCACGGCGACGAGCTGTGTTACCGATGACCCGCCGAGCCCGGACCAGTACGAGACTCGCGAGTCGACGCTGGCGACCGAAACTACCACCGGGTACCCCGGGAACTGCGCTTTGATCTTCTGCACCAGGGAGGATTCCTGAACTGCGGGCGACGTTGCTGCGATGGTGTCCTCGGCAAACTTAAGCGACACGACGGCCCCCTGGTCCGCTCTACTGCCCGGCGCAGGTTCCTGTGCGGTGACCTTGGGATCGGTCCCAGTCGCGGCCAGACTCCCGTCCACTGCAGCGAAACCTCGGTTCTGCAACGTCTTCCGCGCGGCGGAACGTGTCAGCCCAACTACGTCAGGGACATTTACCGATTCGGCTACGACAGATCTTGTTGGTGTCGAAGGTGTTGAAGTGTTTGAGCAGGCAGCGGTTGTTGCAACTGAGAGCAGCACCGCGGTGGCGACGAGAAGGCGGCGGTACATCAGCACGCCGATGGGTCGGCTGGAAGACCGAGTCGGGAGCGGAGGCGCTGGCTGGCGGCCGACGCCTCGGTGAGGGCGGGGAAGGCATTGGTCATCGCCGAATCCCAGTTCGGCGCGGTCGCGATCTGAGCGAGGATAGATGCCTGTGCGAAGTCGGCGTCTCGGACCAGCGCAATGTCGGCTCTCAGTTCTTCCGGCCATTTGCCTTGGTCGAGTGCGGTGGCGGTTGTGGACATGGCGTCCCTCGCTGTCGCAGCCGCTTGTCGGAGGGCGCCGATGTCACCAGAGCCCGATGTCCACACCTGGTTGAACATTTGCCCCTGCGCGTTCACACGGCACGCCCCGGCCTTGTAAGCGGCGGCGGACTCCTCCAACGTCATGACAGTCGGCGTCGGCAGCGGTGTAGGGGATGCAGTGGCGGTCTTCGTGGGTATCTGAGACGTCGCGTCGGAAACGGATTGGGCTGTGCAGCCTGCGAGAGCGATGACGAGGGCAAATGCAGTCAGCGTGCGAGCTGGCGCGGCGAATCTGAGCATTCACTCAGACTATGAAGAAGCGGAAAGGTCGGCCCAGCCCCAGAACGCGGGACGCCGTCGGTTGGCGGGAACCACTTCGCTGTGAGGCGTGAGTATCCGGGGAGCGAGAAGGTCCGTTCTGTCCCGGCGTTCTACCCGTGCCGTCAGCGCCGGGTACTGCTGGCACGAGTTAACGCTTCACCGCCAGCCCCAGCTTCGCGCAGACCGTGTCATCACCAGGGACCACGGCGGCGGTTCCGTCGCCCATCATGCACACGGCAAGGTGCGGCGGAACGGGGTGAGAGAAGCTGCGGTCGTACGCGTCTTTCGATGCGGTCCCGCTCGGGGTGCCCGCGTCGAGGATGTTCTGAGCCCACAGGTCGGCGCAGAGGGCTCGCGCGTCATCGATCGACGCCGGGCCGTTGCCATTCTCGTCGGCGACCGCCGCGGGGGTGCCCGGGAAACCACCGAACGGGTTCAGTTCCGGTCGGGCGAAACATGCGACAGAGCTCCTGTCAGTGACGTTTGCGTACTGAGCGAACACGAGCGCTCCAGCGGTGAGTGCGACAGCAGTTGCGGCGGCGGGAATGAGAATCCACGCACGCCGGGCGTTCCGCATTCGGCGGTTCGCCGAGGTGTTCTTCTCGGCGACGGAGACCAGCGCCTCCCGGATGGCTGCGCGGCGTTCCTGCTGGGTGGCGGGCATCAGATTCCCCCTTCGACGGTTCGCGCCGGCTGGTCGCCGGCAGGTTCGGACAGCAGCTGCGCGAGCCGTGCCTTCGCGCGGCTGAGCCTGGACTTCACCGTTCCCAGCGGAACCCGCAGCACGCCGCTGACATCGGCGAGTGGCAGCTCCTCGAGGACGCAGAGCGTCAGCACCTCCTGGTCGCGTGCGCTAAGCCTGGTGATCGCTCGCTGGACCCGCTGGGTTCGCGCTTCCACATCAAGACGGTGGAGAACCTCGTCGCTCGGGTCCGGTACATGCTCTGCCGTCGGCACCGCGGTCAGGTACCGGCGGTAGCGACGTTCCGCACGGGCGTGGTTGCGGGCGACGTACCCGGCGGTCACAAGCAGCCACCCGATGATCGACCCGTTGACGATTCGAACACGTGACCGGTTCCGCCACGCTTCGAGGAAGACGAGCGCGGTGAGGTCGTCGGCCGCGTCGACGGAGTCGGCCGCTCGCCGGCAGAGCCCGAACACCCGGTGGACATGCCGGTCGTAGACGACACCGAACGCGGCGCCGTCACCGGCTCGGACACGGGACCGGAGTTCTGCGTCGGTGAGACCGTCCATGCTCTCCATGCTGATGTAATGTCCAGTCGCCGCGGAAAGGTTTCACTCTGCGCGGGCCTGTTCGACGCTTAGTCGCCCTACCCGTCCTCGAGTAGCTGTTCGACTTCCGCAATCTCTGCGGTCAGGGCGTCTTGGGGCCGTACCCGCAGTCTCCGCAGCTGCATGTTGTAGACGACGCTTGCGGCGATTTCGGAGCATCCGAGCGTTGATCGGATGCCGGCCAGCGCGTCCTCATCGGACTCCGCCGCAGCGATGACTGCCGCGACTTCGGGGAGGCGTTCCCGCGCGGCCCTCATCGCTTTCAGGTATTCGAGGCGCTGCATGAGGTTCGCTCGGACGTCAGCTTCCATCCCCGGACTCTATCGGCCGGTTCGTGGGCTCCGTCAGCCCTGCGAGCGGCAGCAGCTGCTCAGAGGTTGTATCAGCCGACCGCGGCGATGTAGCACGCGACTGGCAGTGCGAGCACGGCGATGACCACCCAGATGTTCCCGCCGATGAACCGGCTTCGGACAAACCCTCGGAGGATGAACACTGCGACGGCGGCGACGGCCATGACGATTCCCGCCGCGACCATCAACGGGAACGCTTTCGCGTCGATCGCGGCCCGCGCCGCCTCGTCCTGTACACCCCAGCTCCGGAACGCGGTCAGCAGCGAGTTGAAGATGAGAATGAGCGGGACGGCTAAGAGTCCGAGCGCGCCGACGGCGTGGACGGCCGCGCGCTGCACTTCCTCCGGTTCGCGGTCGGTGTTGCCGGTTGGTCGTTCAGGTCCGAACAACATCATTTCGATCCCCCGATCGGTTTCATGGAAGTCTGCCAGTTCGCGCATATCCCCGTCGGCCGCATTCGCTACGATGCGGCGGCATCGTTGCTACGCAGCGAGTGCACACCCGCCGGCGACGCCGCAGTACAGCGAACCGCGGAAAGATCTGACGCGTTGCTCTGGTTTGCTTCGCGCCGGCTGCTGCGCGGCGACCTTGGGAGCGGTTCCCGTCGATGTTACGTTCTCGTCCACGGCGCCGAATGCCTTTCGGGCGGCTGAGTGCGTCAGCCCACGGATGTCCTGCTCGCGCCGCAGCCGTTTCCTGACCGGTGCCGATATGTTGTGGAGGTGCCCATCGTCGCCATTGCCGTCGTTCTGCTGTGCATCGCGCTTATCGCGCTTGCTCTGTTCCAGCTCGCCCTGATTCTTGGGGCGCCGTTTGGTCGTTTCGCTTGGGGTGGCTCCGACCGGGTGCTCCCGGCGAAGCGGCGCGTCGCGAGCGCCGGAGCGATCGTGCTGTACACCATCTTCGCTGTCGTTTTCATCCTGCAGGCTGGCCCGCTTCCGGCGCTGCTCGTCACGATTCTGGCCTGGGTTATCGTTGCGTACCTGGCGTTCGGCACTGTGATGAACGCCCTGTCACGCAGCCCGCAGGAAAGGTTGACGATGACACCTGTCTCTGCTCTGCTCACGGTCCTCGGGGTCGTCGTCATTCTCGGCTGAACGAAGGCCACAACGTCGAACATCCCTCTTGATACCTGTCCAGCTGCTTGGCCCGACCGGGGACGGCGCGTCCACGCCTTGCCTTCAACCCGTCGGCGTTCCGTCTCGTCGTGGACGCTTCGCCGTCGTGCCGGGGTCGGTGCGCGGCGCTGCGGTGGCTGCGGTCCGAGTTCGTGTCGGTGCGTGGCGGTGGCGCGCCGGAGCACTACGTGAAGCTCTGTCTCGAGGTCTGTCCGCCACACATACTTAGCCGCTGAAACCGAACGCGAACATCCGAGCGTAGTGGTACCGCACTTTGGACAATCGAAGCCGCGCATCAGCGGCCAACGAGCGACGACCCGCTATTCAGGCACCCCGGCCAATCCAGAGTGCGCAAATTGATTCAGTGATCGCGTTCAGTTTCCGTTCGTTGGTCGCAGCGAACCGCCGGGAGGGGTCGGAGATGGTGAAGTCGAGAAGAAGCGGCCACCGCTCGTCTGGTGGAATTACCGCGACCTCCAAACCTGTGTTGGACGTGCGCCCGTTGACGATCAGCGTGGTGTCGAGACCAATGACATCTGACCGTGACACGTTCCACACTGGTCGCGGCTCTCGAGATCCTCGCCATATGGAGAAGCCATCCTCGTCAAAAACGAGCACGGCCAACCACGGGATCGTGCCCGCTGCAAGGTTCAGTCGTTCGGTAGCAGCACGCGTGTCCAGGGTACTGAACGCACTCAGAATGATCCCAGACGCAACCCGGCTCACCCGAGCCAAGCGTGTGGCTTGCACGAAAACAATGATGATGACTGTTGCGACGACCGCTGCGAACAAGAGTGCGAGCACGATGGGGCCGAGAAATAGGGTCGTACTCGCAGAAACACCCCCACCTTGAACCCGGGCAACTATTGCGACAGCCATCAAGGCTGTGGCCGCGATGCCGAACCAACGGACTCTCCGTTCGATGCGACCGAACGATGGCGTCTCGGGTGCGATGTTCGATGGGTGCGCTTCGCCGTGGCTAGACCAAGGAGTGCGCGCGCGAGCGGCGTCCGCGTCAAAACGAGGCGGCCCGAGTCGTTCGATCCGACGGGTGTACGGGTTGACGCGAGGAACGGACCCTCGCAACGAGTTCCACGTGAGCGTGGTGTAGCCGAGAGATCCTTCACGGTTGGCCTGACGGAAGAGAAAGTGAAAAGCCACCCAGGCTGAGACGCCGCTGACGACGAACACAACGATGGCCGTCACTGCCGCTGGCGAACCCGTGCGCACATCCATCAACTGTGGGGCGATGAAATTCGACACGACTGCGGCTGTCATATCGGCTAACCAGATGACAAAGGCGACGCTGGCGAGCAGCATCCAGGTCCTTGCAGAAGCCCCCCTTATCAGTGGCTCATCCCACGTCGCAGCCTCGGCGCCTGATGCCCGATGACTCGGCATCCTATCCCTCCTCAAGAGCAAATGAGTTGCCTACCATACGTCAGATCGAGCCCCCACGTCCCCGTGCCCGCTCCCGCCCAACCCAGCTGCATCTTGCTCTCGTTGAGTGCAGCAGCCTTCGCCGCCTTGGCGGCCGCGGTGTATTCCTTCACACCGGTCTCGGCAGCAGTTTTAGACAATTTGGACGCAGCGGCCGCCGTTCGCCCAGCGATCTCGCCCACGCCGGCGGTGGCCAGCCCCGCCGCGTCGAGCCCGCACGTAGTGATGTCAGTGTCCCCCCCAAAAGTTCCAAAGCAGTCATCGAGAAGAGCTACCGCGCCGGCGGCTACGGAAACGACTTCTAGAACTGCGCCTAGGGGAGCCCCGAAGCCGGTGGCATCCGCTGCGAGGCCGAGGACGCCGGCGCCGACGCTGATCCAGCCCGCGATCGTGCCTACGTTACCGCCGCTAAGCCCTAGCGGGTCCACCATTTGCAACGGGTTGTTATGGACGTAGGTGTAGGGCTGGAGAGTTGAGTCGATAGCGGGATCGACAGTGATGAATTGGCTCGTCGCCGGGTCGTAGTCGCGGGCGCGCAGGTAGACGAATGCAGTAGTGGGGTCGGTCCAGTTGCCGGTGTAACCAATTGCGCTGTGGGCCGTGCCGGTGTTGTTTGTGCGGTTCCCATATGCGTCGTAGTTGGTGGTGCCGATAGCCGCACCACTGGCGTCGGTAATTAGCCGGATCGAGCCTAGGACATCCCCATGCAAATATTCGATTGTTCCGTTTGTATCGTCGATCTGTGCGATCGGGGCAGTGCCCATTGCGTAGATATAGCTGTATTTACCGTCATCCAACAGCAATGGAATCGCACTGTTGGTATTCCACAGGAACTGTTGGGTGGTGGACCCTGTGGTTCGCGATTGCCGAAGACCGTCGCCGTCGGAGGTGTAGTTGATGGTGTTCGTTCCGGTGGTAACCGAAGCGAGATTGCCCTCGGCGTCGTAGCTGTAAGTGACTTTCGCTGTCGGAGCGTCGCTGGAGGTGGCGGTCGAGCTGGTGCGTGACCCGTTGGCGTTATACCCGAAAGTGGTGGTTGTTCCGGCTTCCGCGTTGCTTGCCGTGACTAGTTCTCGTCTGCTGTCGTAGGTGAAGGTATCACCGGCGGGCGTCGTGAGTGTCTTACCGCCCGGGCTGGAGCTGAACCCGGTCGACGGACCAGTCGAGCTGAGCTGGCCGAGCGCAGTGTATCCCCAACTTTCGGTGGTTTGAGTCGGGTGAAGCGGGTCCGTCGTTGTTGATGAGGTCAGCTGGCCGGCGTCGTCATAGCCGTACCCATAGTCAGAAAGCGTTGCGGAACTCGTGGCGGAGGTGATGTCGGTGAGCTGGTTGTTGGCGTTGTAAATGCGTGTCTCTGTTACTCCGGATTGGTCGGTGCGGGTATTTTGTAGGCCGTCGGGGGTGACGGTGAAGGTAGTGGTGCGGGAGGCCCAGTCCGTGACCGCCGTCATGTTCCCCGCGTTGTCGTAGCCGTAGTTGACTGTTTTAGAGCCGGGATACGTGATTGAGGTGAGTCGACCGGCGTCGTCGTACCCGTAGCCGAGCGTTTGGCCGTTGCCGTTCTCGACGGAGATCATGGCCGCGTCCGCGTTGTACGCGTATGTGGTCGTGCCTGTGGCGTCGGTCATAGTGTGGCGGGTGCCGTTGGGAAAGTACGTGTAGGTGATGTCGTTGCCCGTTCCCGGGTAGTCAATTCCCGTTAGCCGGCCCGCATCGTCGTAACTGCGGGTTGAAACGACGCCGTCGGGGGTGGTGACGGTGCGGATCCGACCAGCGCCGTCGTAGCTGTAGCTGGTGGTCATTGCCCCTGGCTCAGTCTTAGTCGATAGGAGGCCGGCATCGTCGTACGTGTAGCTGGTGACCTCCCCGTCCGCGTTGGTGAACGACGTCTGTGCGTCATTCGCGTCGTACGTGTAGGTCTCGACGCTATTGTCCGGGAGAGTGGTGGCGAGCAGCTTGCCGTCCTTGGTGTAGCTGTAAGCAGTGACTCGACCCAATGGGTCCGTTGTCGACGTGTGCTGTCCTGCGTCATCGTACGTATAGTTAGTGACCTTGCCGCGCGCGTCGGTGGTCGCGACTGATCGGCCGTCCGCGTCGTACCTTGACGATGTGACCGCGCCGGAGGGCAGCGTCGTCGCGATCTTGCGGCCCAGAATGTCATATACGAACGATGTCACATGTCCGTCGGCATCGGTTGTTGAGGTGAGGCGGTTCAGCGCGTCGTAGCCGTATGTAACGACGCCTCCATTCGGGTCCGTTATGGTCGCCAAGGAGCCTCGAGCCGAGTAGGTGTAGTGCGTGGCTTTGCCCAGCCCGTCCGTGCTTGCGGTTCGCTGCCCCGCTTTGTCATACGCAGCGGTTACCGAGTGCCCGGCTGGGTCGGTAGTTGAGGTCAGGTCACCGTCCGCGTCATACGCGTTGGTCGTTGTGTTCGCGTTCGGGTCAGTGATGGTGACCACCCGTCCCGTGTCGTCGTAGGTAAGTGTCGTGACCTTGCCTGCGCCGTCGGTCTTCGTAGTCGCCAGGCCGCGACTGTCGTAACTTTGGCACGTCTGTCGCAAGTCCGGGTCTGTTACACACAATGGCCGGCCCGCAGAGTCATAGCTGTAAGAGGTCGTCTTGCTAAGGGCGTCCGTTGCCGTGGCGGTAGTTCCGTCCGAGTTGAACGTCCAAGTTGAAGTGTGACCAGCGGGGCTTCTCAGGGACTTCATGTCGCCGGCGCTGTCGTACGTCATCGTGGTGGTACGACCCAACGGGTCCTGTGATGTCAAGACATCGTTTAGGGCATCATAGGTTCGCGTGGTGGTGTTGCCGAGTGGGTCAGTTGATGTGAGTTGGTTGCCGGCGGTGTCGTAGGCGTAGCTCGATGTTTTTCCAAGGGCATCGGTCTTGGTAAGGACGTTGCCTGCAGTGTCGTACGAGAAGGAGGTCGTCGCGGCAACGGCGGTGCCTGCTGCCACCGTTTGACTCGTGAGAAGTCCACCCGAGTAGGTTTCGACCGTTTGGCTACCGTCAGGCGTGGTTGTGGTCGTGGTGAGCCCGTTGTAAGCGAACGTGGTCTGGCGTCCTATCGCGTCTGTTTGGGTTACGACCCGGTGAGATGCGTCGTAGATGTTCGTCGTAACTCCGCCACCGGGCTTGGTGATGGTTGTGATGTAGTGCCCGGAGTCGTAGCCGTAGCCCGTCACTGCGCCATCCACGGCGGTAACAGAACTCAGATTCGAAGCGCCGTCGTAGCCGTAGCTGACTGAGCGCCCTGCACTGTCGGTGACCTTCGTCACGTGGGATCCAGACCAAGTGAGGGTCAGTGCGCGTCCACCGGTGGCGATGATGTTGGTCACGTGCCCGCTCGCGTCGCTCGTGTAGGCGGTCGTGTTCCCGTGAAGATCGGTGGCGGCGGTGATCAAGCCGGACGCACTGAACGTGAGCGTGTCTCGTGCTTGTCGAACGAACTTCCAGGTCCCGTCGCTGCGCTTCGTCAGCGTTGCGTGCACGACTGGCGCCGCGGCGTAGGTGCCGTCGTTCTGCTGGGCGTATTCGACGACTGACCCGTTCTCTTGCCGTACGTCGACGATGCCGCTCGAGGGGAAGGTAAGGGCCGCGGTGAAGTTGCCGGTCCACCCGTACCCGAATGGCCCGTCCGTTGCGACAGCAGTCGTAGAGTAACCGCGGGTAATAGCAAGAGCTGGGCCGACCCCGGAGATCCCAATGTCTGTCGAGTTCTCGTAGTACTCGCCGGTGGCGGTGTTTATCGGGTCGGCGTGGCTGCACTGGCAAGGCTTCTCAGACGGGTTGGAGCCACCGGCGGTTTCGCGAGCGCTCAGGTCGGTGACGTTTCGCCATGCGGACGAGAGAGTGCCGTTGTTTCCCGAGATGTACGCCCGGATCGCCGTGACGTTCTTGACAGGGGCGCTGCCCTTGAATTCGTGCGCAAACGGGTAGAGCTGGCCGTATATTCCGCTGACGCCATCGATTGTGGAAATGGATCCGTCGATGCTCTTTCCCTGGATCCACAGCGAGCAGTCTCCATAGCCACAGACGGCGTCTGGCAGCCAGAAGAAGGAAGCGGTCGAGCCGACATCCCATGTCAGGTTTTGGTTGGAAGAGTCCCGGCCGAGCCCGTAGATGCTCACGCTCACCGATGGTGAGGGGTAGGGGTCGGTGACCGATACCCAGTCAGAGTAGAACAGGGTCGGTGTGCTGTAGGCGGCGCCGGAGGCGAGGTATGCGCGTGCGGCGACGACCTGGCGGATGAGTGTGTTGCCGGTGAACCTGGTCGTGTAGGGGTAGGGCTGACCGTAGATGTTGGCGGACGCAGCTATCTGCTGGGTGCTGCCGTCGGCAAACTTGACCTGGATATTGAGGTTGCAGCTGTTGCTGCTGTAGGCGCAGATGCCGTCGGGCAACCAAAAGTTGGACGCGGTCGCGGAGAAGTCGTAGTTCAGGTTGCCGTTGGTCGGGTTGCGTGAGATCGAGTTCACGCTCACGCTCACCGATGGTGAGGGGTAGGGGTCGGTGACCGATACCCAGTCAGAGTAGAACAGGGTCGGTGTGCTGTAGGCGGCGCCGGAGGCGAGGTATGCGCGTGCGGCGACGACCTGGCGGATGAGTGTGTTGCCGGTGAACCTGGTCGTGTAGGGGTAGGGCTGACCGTAGATGTTGGCGGACGCAGCTATCTGCTGGGTGCTGCCGTCGGCAAACTTGACCTGGATATTGAGGTTGCAGCTGTTGCTGCTGTAGGCGCAGATGCCGTCGGGCAACCAAAAGTTGGACGCGGTCGCGGAGAAGTCGTAGTTCAGGTTGCCGTTGGTCGGGTTGCGTGAGATCGAGTTCACGCTCACGCTCACCGATGGTGAGGGGTAGGGGTCGGTGACCGATACCCAGTCAGAGTAGAACAGGGTCGGTGTGCTGTAGGCGGCGCCGGAGGCGAGGTATGCGCGTGCGGCGACGACCTGGCGGATGAGTGTGTTGCCGGTGAACCTGGTCGTGTAGGGGTAGGGCTGACCGTAGATGTTGGCGGACGCAGCTATCTGCTGGGTGCTGCCGTCGGCAAACTTGACCTGGATATTGAGGTTGCAGCTGTTGCTGCTGTAGGCGCAGATGCCGTCGGGCAACCAAAAGTTGGACGCGGTCGCGGAGAAGTCGTAGTTCAGGTTGCCGTTGGTCGGGTTGCGTGAGATCGAGTTCACGCTCACGCTCACCGATGGTGAGGGGTAGGGGTCGGTGACCGATACCCAGTCAGAGTAGAACAGGGTCGGTGTGCTGTAGGCGGCGCCGGAGGCGAGGTATGCGCGTGCGGCGACGACCTGGCGGATGAGTGTGTTGCCGGTGAACCTGGTCGTGTAGGGGTAGGGCTGACCGTAGATGTTGGCGGACGCAGCTATCTGCTGGGTGCTGCCGTCGGCAAACTTGACCTGGATATTGAGGTTGCAGCTGTTGCTGCTGTAGGCGCAGATGCCGTCGGGCAACCAAAAGTTGGACGCGGTCGCGGAGAAGTCGTAGTTCAGGTTGCCGTTGGTCGGGTTGCGTGAGATCGAGTTCACGCTCACGCTCACCGATGGTGAGGGGTAGGGGTCGGTGACCGATACCCAGTCAGACGCGACCGTGCCGCTTGCACCGCTCACAACGGTTCGCAGGGCGCCCACCTGCTTGAGGAGCGTCCGACTGGTGAACGTGTTGGAGTATGACTGGCCGCTCAAATACGAGGCGCTCGAAATCGTCGCTATCGAGTTGTCGCTGGAGAGCTGCGCCTGCACAGAGATGACGCAGTTACTCGCATCCGCGCAGACGGTGCCTATGTACCCGTTCGCTGAGGCGGTGACGGTCGCCTCAAAGTAGCCGTCTGTGGCGCCGCGGCTGATACTGCCTATGACAAGAGAAGCTGGCAGAGAATCCGCGGTTGCGGCTTGGACGAATGCGCCAACAAGCGCCACAAAAATAAGTGCCGGAATCGAGAACAGCAAGTACCCAGCCGCACGTCTCAATGGAGCCCCCGCTCGATCGCCCAATGGCACAAATCTGGACCTGAGAATATCCTGATGGTTGGCGCACTCCGTATCACCCCAATCGGGGGGTTGCTGAACGATCCACCACTAGCGCGCCGGCCACGTCGACGAGCGCCGACCCCTGGCACTGGTTCAGGATCCCGGCGCCAGTGGGCGGGGAGGCGTCTCTACCCGCCACCGAAGGCCTCGTTAATGCCCTGCGCCATCGTGAGCGCCGTTCGCCCCTCGACGCGCAGCGAAAGCAGGCTAGCCAGTGAAGAATCCCACGAAGACCCAGTGCGGGGTTTTGGGCTCGTCGTCGACCACGGTCCATCCGGCGGGATCTTTCCACGGGTAGGTGCGAGGCGGAGTATCCCTGTCCAAGGTCCAGCCGAAGCATGTCACGGGCCTGGGTGCTCGCGGGCGATGGCCACGGCGGTGACGTGGAGCCCCGAACACGCTTCCTCCTGGTGCCTGCTCGCGCCCGGCGGACCGTGCCGAGCGGTAGCCCGGCGTCTGTTGCTCGCCCTCTCCGCGGGTCTATAGTCTGCAGCGACCGGGGCGCTGCGGCCCCGGGCAGTTCGTGAGGGGGCGAACCGTTCGATCCGTCCGAGGATTCGAGGGCATCATGAAACGACGCATGATCGCCGCGCTCGCGGCTCTCGCTCTGGGTCTCACGACCCTGTTCGGCGCATCGGGCGCCGCCTTCGCCGATACGTCGTCCGGGGGCCTCCGGTACATCGCGCTCGGCGACTCCGAAGCGGCCGGCACCGGCGCCGCCGGCTGTGTGCACGCTCCCGGTGCGTATCCGGCCGTCCTTGCCGCATCGTTTGGGCAGTCGCCGTCCTTCTCGGCGGCATGTGCCGGCGCCACCACTGCCGATGTGTACACGCAGCTGGCTTATCTGAGCGCGCACGGAGCGATCGGGGGAGCCACGAAACTGGTGACCCTGACCGTCGGCATCAACGACCTCGGCTGGCAGAACGCCCTGCGCCCATGCAGCGGACCCAACGCCACTCTCGCCTGTCTCCAGTCGCTCGCGACGGCTCTGACGTCGGGCCGATCGCTCCCGGGCAAGATCAGCGGTCTCGTCACGGCGATTCGCGCGCTCGCCCCCGAAGCGAAGATCCGCGTCACGGACTACCCGCTGCTGTTCGGGGTCGTGTCGGGGACCTGCGACATCGGCAGCTTCGGCGGCACGCCGGTCGACGTGACGGCGACGCAGGCCACGCTGGTGGACGGTGCGCTCGTCGCGGTGGCCGCATTCATCCGCCAGGGCGTCGCGGGCGCGCGTGACGCGAACACCCGCTTCGTCGACGTGATCGGGGGCTTCGCCGGCCACGGGCTGTGCACGAGCACTCCGTGGATCTTCGGGTTCGGCCCGGCCGTCTGGGACGCTCTGCACGCGAACGCGCTGGGTGAGGCGGAGTACGCGAAGCTGATCGCGTACACGATCTGAGCGGATCGGAAGCTGGGCTGCGTGATCTTCACAACCGCGAGCGTTCCGGGTCTATGGTGCGGTCATGGTTGAACATGCAAAGGGTCGCCCGGACAGGCTCCCGAAGGGCGAGCAGCCGATCGCGGAAGTGGGAGCCGACCGACTGGATGAGGACGGCCGGCATGCCGGTCGACTCGTTCTCACTCCGAAAACGATCTACTTCTTCGACGATGAGCACCACAACGGGAGCCACGACGACGTCATCGATCACGCCCGCTTCGAAGGCGCCGAGGTGACGGGAGACGAGACTGTCGGCACGCTGGCGCTCACCTGGGCCGGCGGGGGAACGGTCTACGAGGGCGACACGCTGGAACTCGAGGCCTTCAAAGCGGCGATCGACGACCAGCTGAACCCGTAGCCGGGGTGGCCGGCTCCTTTCTCGTACCGACCGGCGACTGGATACGAGGAGCTGGTCAGCGGATGACGCCGTGCTCCCGGGCGATGGTGACGGCGGTCACTCGGTCGTGCGCGCCGAGTTTTGCGTAGGCGTGCTCGAGGTGCTTGTTCAGCGTCGACGTGGCCACCCCGAGCACGGACGCCGCCGCCCGTGCTGTCATCCCTGAGCTGAGCGCCTGCAGCGCCTGGATCTCCCGCGTGCTCAATCCGAGCCGGTCGCGCCGGATGCCGCGGACGACGATCAGGTCGCCGTCGCTCGCCCACGACACATCGATCGCGTGGTCGGCATCGAGGGGGATGGGCGCCCTGTGAAGCGGCGACTCCCTGATCAGGTCGTGGAGTTCGTCGCTGAGCAGCGGGCGTGCTTCGAGCGCGGCGGCGAACGACCTGGTCGAGTAGAGCACCTCGCCGCCGTGCGCCGGAAGGACCATCACCAGGGCGCCATCGTCTTCCGCGACGTGGTCGAGCGCAGTGAGCACTGCGTTCGTCTGCTCCCACTGCCGGACTCGCCCCCAAACGGTTCGCAGGATGCGCCGGTACCGGGCCAGGCTCTCCCGCTCCCGCGTGTCGAAGTCGGAGCCGCCTCTGGCGAGCGACAGTGTCGTCACCGCCCCGTTCGAGTGGACGAGCTCGCCGCTGATCTGGGATCGCAGCCCCTCTGGCTGGTACACCTCGCGGTACAGCGGATGCTCGATCCACCGGCGGCCCGGGAGGATGTCGTCGACGCTGACGAGCTCCGTCGTCCTGGTCTGGAGGTAGTGCCGGATCAGCGGGTGACCGAGGGGATCGACGACCATGCGGGCGGCGATGTCGACGCCGGATCCACGCAGGCCGACGACACGGTAGCGGACTCCGCCCTCAACGGTGAGCTCGGCCACCCGCACACCATCGGCGTGTGCAAGCGCGCCCGCCCCCACGAGCACCGCAGCGACGACCTCCTCCTGGGTCTGCGACTCCAGGAGGCGTTGCACCTCAGCATCCAACTCGTCCCGCATGTTGCCCCCGCGCCCGGTTCCGAACCGGCCGGCACGACGCAATGCTGACACAGACTCCGCCGGGTGAGAACGCTGAACCCAGCAGGTCTCGCCGGCCGCAGGCATGGCGGCTCCGTCGGCCGCGGTTACGGCGCGGTGGACGCTCCGCCGGGCGCTGCGGTAGTCGCGAGCCTTGCGGTGGCTGGGGCTGGGTTGAGATCGTACCGGTCGGGGGAGTCGATGGCGTCGCCGATCAGGATGAGACGCTCAGCATCGGTGTCCACACCGACGGATGCCATGAACGCGACGACGTCGTCACGGCGGAAGAATCCCTTGAACGCGTCGACAGAAGTCCATTCGTCGATCAGGAACCCGGACCCGTCGCCCGTGGCGTACCGGTGGGACCGGCCACCAGCGGCCTGCGCCAGTGCCTGCATCCGCTCGTACTCGTCCGCCCGTTCGGTCAACGTTCGCATGAACACGTCGACGTCCACAGGGACCTTCATCACCACGATCACAGACATGGCCGTGACCTCCTTCTCTCCGCCTTTTCTCCGCGCGACCGGTGCGGCGCGCTCACTGTCCTGATCGTCCCCACGGTGGACGCTGATGACCACTCGCAATAGTGCGTACCCCCGGCTGTCGGTGCGACAGCGGAGGGACTACTCCATTCCCGCGCGACCACCCGTCGTCGCGGCCGCCGGCCAGAACCGCAACGGAGGGGACCCCACGGTCGGGGAGACCCCGATCGGAACCACGCCCGGTTGCGTCATCGGAACGGACACCCGCAGCGCCCACCAATCGATGAACGGCACCGCCTCCCCGGCGGGCTCGGCCACATCGTCGGCTGGATCACCCATGAGGACCACCTCCAACGGAATGATCCAGCCCCGACAGGCTCCGCACGATTCGCAGAACTACGGACACGACCCCTGCTCGTCGGCGCCCGCCCGGTCGTCGAAGCGTCACGGATGAGACCGCTGATGAGCGGCCGTAGCCCGCGGCCGGTAGTATCCAGCAGTGACATCGACGACCACCGACCACGAGGCACAGCGGCCACGCGATCGCTCGAACGCGCTCGGGATCGTCGCGCTGGCGTTGGCGATCTTGACGGCCGTCGTCACCGTCGGCCTGGTCGTGACCGCCCTCCTGCTCTACCTGCCGATCGGCAAGGCGACCGCGATCTCCGCGTGCGAGGGTCCCGACCTTACGGCGGCTCAGGAGCAGGTGTCGGCCCTCGTCGTGAACCTGAAGACGACGGCCCCGCTAGCGGCCTTCGGGTTGGGAACCCTCACCCTGACCGCCGCCTGTGTCGCCGCCGCGCTGAACGAGGGCCGGCGCCTCGTCGTGGCGGCGCTTCTGGTGCTGGTCGGTGCGGCGATCGCGACCATCGCTCTCCTCACCTACGGATTCCCGATGGACCCGGGCACCTGGCATCTCAGCACCTGCGGCGGCGGGTGACCGGTCTCCGTCAGGCCGCGGGGCGGAATGGACGCGGAAGGGGCCGGGCGGCTCCCTTCGCCGCCCGGCCCCCTCGCGTACGGGACTCAGCCCGCCAGCGCCTCGGCGTCGGACAGTCGGCCCCGCAGGGGCGGACGACCTACATCGGGATCAGTTCCCCCACCTCGACGCTGCCTCCGTAGGAGAGGCCGGGGCAGCCTTCGGCCAGGGCGGTCGCCGCGGTCAGGTCGGGCGCCTCCACGACCGCGTAGCCGGAGAGCGCGTTGGCGCCGGCGGAGGTTCCCAGCACCGTGGTGGTCCCGACCCGGCTGCCCATGTCGGTCACTGCCGAGCCGAGCTGCTGGAACCAGGCGCCCCAGGCGGCGATGTCCTCGTCGGTGGCGTTCACCGCGGGGTCGTTGCGGAAAGCGAAGACGAAAGCAGACATGATGTGCTCCTTCTGTTCCGGTCGACGTTGGGCTGTCGACTCAGCACTACGACGGGGGAGCGCGCCCGAAATCGACAGCTCGCCGAAACGCATCGGCCCGAGAGTTCAGCCGCGGATCCGGGACACCCCACCCGCTGCGTTCGTCCCGCCGTCCACCGGCGACCCGGTGAAGAGCAGCGCCACCACGAGCGCGCACGCCAGCAGGGCCCCGGCGCCGAGGCAGATCCCCCAGATCGCGCGGGCCCTCCCGACGTGCCCCGCCGCGCGGCCCGCGCGGATCAGGCCGGGGACGCCGAGTCCGATGGACAGCCCGGCCCCGGCCAGGATCAGCAGGGCGAAGAGCGGGTCGACGCCGCTCCCGGTCGCCAGCGCCAGCACGACCACCCCGGCGGCGACGATCCCCGACACGAGTGCCGCCGTGGCCAGGCCGTTGGCCGGAGGCGGGACGTCGACCGGCGCGGACGGCGCGAGCGGGCGGACGGCGTCGGTCCACTGGCTTCCGTCCCACCAGCGCTGGAACCGCGTGTCTGCGTCGGGATACCAGCCGGGCGGCGGCAACTGACTCATCGGGCTCCTCGATCCGGGTCACCCGACACTACCGGTCCGAGTGCCAGCATCGGAGGATCCTCAGCCTGGACCTCCCTTTTTGGGGGTAGTCCCAGGCTTCAGTTCACCCGCCGGTAACCCCGAACGCGCAGAATCATTCGACCGGGATAGCGGTACGGGGGTTCCGCAGCCGAAGGTCACCCCATGACGCGGGTGACGGTGCGGCCGATCTCATCCACAGGACGGGGTGAGACCGGCCGCACCTCTCTGTTGCAGGGGGTGAGGTCAGTTCCCCAGCCCCACCCGGTCCACCCGCCGGTGGTAGTGCATCCCCGCGACGCCGCCGAGGACGGCGCCCGCGAGACTCACGATCGCCACGGCGACGGCGGTGATGACGCCGGTCAGAGTCACCGCGCCCTCGTCGAGGGGGATGCGCGGGAACCCGTTGATGCTGCTCAGGATGTTGTACTGGGCGCCGAGGATGAGGGTCAGCACCGCGACCACGACCGCGATGACGATCGCCCAGATCCAGACCGCCAGGCCCTGCTTGGCGCCGTCGAAGCGGGCCATCCGGCCGGCGACGTAGCCGCCGCAGTAGTAGGCCACGAACGTGATGACCACGAGGGCGATCGCGCCCGCCAGCCCGATGGTGGCCGCGTTCTTGCTGGCGGCGTTCGCCGCCGAGTTGCCGCCGCCGGTCGCGCCCAGCCCGACCGCGGCGCCGGCCGCGGCCACCAGGGCGGTCAGCAGGACCGCCATGCCGGTCGCGCTCAGCCAGCCGAAGAAGGCGGCGCCGAACTTCATGCCGCCGAACTCGCTGCGCTCGCGGGCGACCACGTTCTCGCGCAGCGTGCGGTTGCCGTCGACCCGCAGGACCTCGTCCGTCTCGATCTGGTTGTCGCTCGGGTAGCGGGCGGCGCGCGGGTACTCGTCCACCGGCTGCTCATCGAGGGAACGGTCTTCCACCCGGCTCGGAGCGGCGGGGTCGGCGACCGGACCGACGACCGGATCCTCGGCGGCACGTGCCGCCGGGTACGCCTCGGCGGGCTCGGGGTCGGCCCGGTGCGCGCCTGCGCCCGGCTCTGCGGCCGTCCCGTCGGCGTAGGCCGGGTCGCTGCGGACCGGCTCGGCGGGGGCCGGGTCGTACGCCCGGGTGGCCGGCTCGTAGGTCCTGGTCTCCGTCGGTTCGTCCGCTGGGGGCTTTCGGTCCGTCATCTCGGTGCCTCCTCCACTTTCCCCCGCCTCGGGGCGGGAGCGTCGCTGGAACTGCCGGAGCGGACGGTAGACCGGTCAGGGCGGCGGCGGAAGGCGGTTGAACACCGCGGCCATCCGAGGTAGGCGAGCGTACAATCGGTGCCACGTCAGCCGGAGGCGCGCCCTCGGCGGGAGGTCGATCGCGGCCCGCCCCGCCCCGGACCCCCGGCAGGAGGGAGGCGCCCGATGGGATGGTTCGCCCGCACGCGCGGCGCCGGCCCGGACCCCGCCGCGATCGCGGAGGACGGCCTGAGCGCCCTCACCCTGCTGGCGGTGCTGGAGGAGGCCGTCTCGCACCTGTCCGCGGCCGAGAGCCTCCTCGAACGCTGCGCGGTGGCGGGGGAGCCCGGCCACCCGGTCGGCGTGCGGCCGACCGACCGGCGCCTCGGTGCCGCGGAGGCGCGCCAGGGGCTCCGCCTGCGGATCGCCTTCACCCAGCTCTCCCGCTGGCTCGACGGGATGACGTGCGCGCCGGAGCAGGAGGCTCTCCGCGCGGACGCGTCGCGGCTGCTGCGGTTCTATCTGCTGATGGTGACCTACGCGCTGGACGCCGCCTTCACCCCGCCCGCGCGGCAGCACATCGCCGTCCGCGGCGGGCACGGTGGCGCGGCGGGACGACTGGTCGAGCTGCGCGACCTGGCCCGCGCGGCGGTCGAATAGGCGCTGCGGCCGGATACGCGCGACGGGCGACGCTACCGCGTCCGCTGCAGCGCGGGATGTTGCGTGCCCGACAGCGAGTCGAGCACCGCGACGGAGCCGAATCCGAAGAGCGCCGCCGCGACGACGGACAGCAGGACGGCGACCAGCACCGCATGACGACGATTCATGTTCCCCCCACGAGAAGCGCCCCCGATGCGCCTGGACAGGCTAACACCTCGACGGGCTGAGCAGACTCACTCGTCCACCCCCACGCGGCGTGTCCGTCCGTGGGGGAGGGGGCGCGGCTCCCTTGCGGGCCGCGCCAGCGGCCCAGCGGCCGCAGCGTGCGTCAGCGCCCGATCGTCAGCGCCCGCGCCGCCGCCGGAGGCCGAACCCGATCAGCACCCCGCCGCCGATCGCGACGAGGACCCCGGCGCCGCGGACGAGCCACTGCACATCGCCGGTCGCGGCGTCCACCAGGAGCGGTCCGCCGAGCCCGGCGACGACGAGCAGGATCCCGCCGATGAAGAACCACGGGGAGCCGTTCGTCCGTTCGACCATGTCGTCGAGCCTACCGGCGCGCCCCGGCGCCACGCCCGGCGTCGCCACGCCCGGCGTCGCCACGCCCGGCGTCGTGGCGCCGTCGCGCGGGCTTGTCACGCGAGGTCGTCACGCACGGCGGGATTGCAGCGAACCCCGGTAGCGTTGCAGGCAGTATGCGCACCGACACCCTCGACCCGGTCCGGCTCCGCTCGGACTTCCCGATCCTCTCCCGCGAGGTGAACGGGCACCCCCTCGTCTATCTCGACTCCGGGGCGACCTCCCAGAAGCCGCGGCAGGTCCTCGACGCCGAACGCGCCTTCGCCGAGCGGTACACCTCCGCCGTGCACCGCGGCGCCCACACCGTCGCCGGGGAGGCCACCGAGCTGTTCGAGGACGCCCGCGCCCGCGTCGCCGGCTTCGTCGGCGCGCGCCCGGAGCAGCTGGTCTGGACCTCGAACGCCACCGAGGGCCTCAACCTCGTCGCCTACGGGATGTCGAACGCGTCCGCCGGGCGCGGCGGCGCCGAGGCGGAGCAGTTCCGCGTCGGCCCGGGCGACGAGCTCGTGGTGACCGAGGCCGAGCACCACGCCAACCTCATCCCGTGGCAGGAGCTGGCGGCGCGCACCGGCGCGACCCTGCGCGTCATCGGGCTCACCGACGACGGGCAGCTGCGGCTCGACCAGGCCGCGGAGCTGATCGGACCGCGCACGAAGGTCGTCGCGTTCACCCACGTCTCCAACGTCCTCGGTGCGATCAACCCGGTCGCCGAGCTGGTGGCGCTGGCGCACGCGCAGGGCGCGCTCGCCGTGCTCGACGCGTGCCAGTCCGTCCCGCACCTGGCCGTCGACCTCCCGGCGCTGGACGTCGACTTCGCCGTGTTCTCCGGCCACAAGATGCTCGGCCCGACCGGGGTCGGCGCGCTCTACGGCCGCAGCGAGCTGCTGGACGCGCTGCCGCCGTTCCTCACCGGCGGCTCCATGATCACCACCGTCACGCTCGACCACGCCGAGTACCTGCCGGCGCCGCAGCGGTTCGAGGCCGGCACGCAGCGGGTGTCCCAGGCCGTCGCCCTGGCGAGCGCCGTCGACTACCTGGACGCCGTCGGGATGCCGGCGATCGAGGCCCACGAGGCGGAGCTCGGCGCCCGGATGCTGGCGGGGCTATCCGCCATCCCCGGCGTCCGCGTGCTCGGCCCCGGCGCGGACGTCGAGCGGGTCGGCCTGGCGAGCTTCGTCGTGGACGGCATCCACGCGCACGACGTCGGCCAGTTCCTGGACGACCGCGGCATCGCGGTGCGCGTCGGCCACCACTGCGCGCAGCCGGTGCACCGCCGCTTCGGCGCCACCGCCTCCACGCGGATCAGCGCCTACCTGTACAACACCGCGGACGAGGTGGACGCCGCCGTGGCGGCCGTCGCGGACGCCCGCGACTTCTTCGGAGTGATCGAGCGATGAGCGACCTGCAGAGCCTTTACCAGCAGGTCATCCTCGACCACGCGCGGGAGAAGCACGGCTACGGCCTGCGCGACGACGCCGCGGCCAGCTCCCACCAGTACAACCCGACCTGCGGCGACGAGGTCACCGTCGGCGTCCATCCCGACGCGGACGGGCGCATCCACGCCATCAGCTGGGAGGGTCACGGCTGCTCGATCTCGACCGCGTCGGCCTCGCTGCTCAGCGACCTGGTGCACGACACCGGCCGGTCGGAGCTGACGGCGTCGATCGCCGCGTTCCGCGAGCTCATGCAGTCGAAGGGCGCGCTGGAGGGCGACGAGGAGCTGCTGGGCGACGCGGTCGCCCTGGCCGGGGTCTCCCGCTACGTGACGCGCGTGAAATGCGCGATGCTGCCCTGGGTGGCGTTGGAGGACGCCCTCCTCAAGTCCGCCTGAGCGAAGTCCGCCTGAGCGAAGTCCGCCTGAGCGAAGTCCGCCTGAGCGCGGGCCCGCTCGTCGGGCGGCGGCGCAGTTCAGGGGACCGGCGCGAGGTCGACCTCGTCGGCGATGGCCTCCAGCGCCGACGGCAGGGTCGGGAAGGTGGTGCCGTAGACCAGCCCGGACGGACCGGCGGCCGTCCAGGTCTCCTGCTGCTTGCGCACCTTGCCGACCAGGTAGCGCTTGTGGCCGCCGAGCACCTGGCGCTGCGCGATCGGCAGCGTGAGGGGGAACGCGTAGACGTCGCCGCGCGGACTGACCACCAGCTCCCAGCGGGCGCGGCCCGGGTTGAACTTGCTCGTGAAGATGCGCGACATGATGGCCTTTTGTACCTCGCCGCCGCCACCGGCCGCCAAGAAGATGACGACCTGTTGCGCCCCGAGCGCGTCATCCGGCGTCACACACCCGGCCGGCCGCGGAACCGCCTCAGCCGCGTCAGCCGCCGAGCCGCGCCAGCCAGTCGGTGAGGATGCGCTCCAGCTCCTTCGCGTCCGCGGGGGAGAGCTCGCCGACCAGGCGGCGCTCGTTGGCCAGGTGGTCGGCGATCGCCGCGTCGATCCGCTCCAGGCCCGCCGGCGTGAGGGCGACCACGCGTCCCCGGCGGTCGGTGGTGGACGCGCGTCGCGAGACGAGGCCGGCGGCCTCGAGCCGGTCGATGCGCTTGCTCATCCCGCCGGTGGTGACCATCGTGTGCTGGGCGAGCTCGCCTGGAGTCCGCTCGTAGGGCGCGCCCGCCCGCCGCAGGGCGGCGAGGGCGTCGAAGTCGCCCTCGCCGAGGGCGTGCTGCCCATAGACCGCCACGAGCTCGTCGGTCAGCCTCCCGGCGACCAGGTGCAGCCGGCCGATGACGCCCATCGGGGACGGGTCGAGGTCGGGACGCTCCCGGCGCCAGGCCTCCTGGATGCGCGCGACGTGGTCGTGAGGTTCGGTCACCGCTCCATAATACCTTCCGGGGAAGCTATTATGTCTTCCGTGGAAGCTAGATTTCGCTGGATCCTGATCACCGCCATCGCGCCGATCGCCTGGGGCTCGACCTACGTCGTCACCCGTGCGGTGCTCCCGGACGCGCCGCTCTGGGGAGCGGTGCTGCGCGCGCTGCCCGCCGGCCTGCTGCTGCTGGCGGTGGTCCGGAGGCTGCCGCGAGGGGCGTGGTGGTGGCGTTCGCCCCTGCTCGGCGTGCTCAACGCCGGCGGCTTCTTCGTGCTGGTCTACGCGGTGGCGAAGCTCCTGCCGTCCTCGATCGCGTCGACCGTCATGGCTCTGTCGCCGCTCGCCATGATGGGTTTCGGCTGGATGCTGCTGGGCCAGCGGCCACGGCTGCTCTCCCTGGCCGGCGCGCTGGCCGGCGTCGTGGGCGTCGCCGTCATGCTGCTGGGCGGCGCCGCCCCGGTGGCCCCGCTCGGCGTCGTGGCGGCGGTCGCCGCCCTGCTGCTCTCCGCCGCGGGCTACGTGCTCGCCGCGCGCTGGAACGACGTCGACGTGCTGTCCCAGACCGCCTGGCAGCTGGTGGCCGGCGGTCTCCTGGTCGTGCCGTTCGCCGTCGTGTTCGAGGGGGCGCCTCCCGCGCTCGACGGCCCGGCGGTCGCCGGCTTCGCCTACGTGTCGCTGGTCGCGACGGCCGTCGCCTTCCTTGCCTGGTTCGCCGGCATCCGGCGACTCGGCCCGGCGGTCGCCGGCCTGGTCGGGCTGCTCAATCCGATCACGGGCGTCGCCCTCGGCGCGCTCCTCGCAGGCGAGGCTCTCACCGGGCGGCAACTGCTGGGGGTCGCGATCGTGCTGGCCGGGATCGGCGTCGGGCAGCTCGCGAAGGCCGGCGGCCCCGCTGGTCCGGGTCAGTCGCCGAGGGACTCCAGGAAGCCGCGGGTCGGCACGAAGAACGTCGTCCCGGTGACGGCCGTCGAGAAGTCGAGGATGCGGTCGTGGCTGCCGGGAGGGTCGCCGACGAACATGCGCTCCAGCATGCGCTCGATCACCCACAGCTCGCGCGAGTAGCCGATGAAGTAGGTGCCGAACTCCCCGTGGCCCGGCCGGCCGAACGGCATGTTGTCGCGCAGGATGTCGTGCTCCACGCCGTTCTCGTCGGTGATCGTGTTGAGCGTCTTGTGCGCCTTCTGCCCGTGCTCCACGTCGGCGAGCTCGATGTTCTCGACCTTCGTACGCCCGATCACGTCCTCCTGCGACGACACCGGCAGCCGGTTCCAGGAGGCGAGGTCGTGCAGGTACTTCTGGACGACGACGTAGCTGCCGCCGGCGTGCGCCGGGTCCTCGTCGCCCACGATCGCGGCGGCCGCCATGTCGCTTCCGGTCGGGTTGGCGGTGCCGTCGACGAAGCCGAGCAGGTCGCGGGCGTCGAAGTAGCGGAACCCGACCACCTCGTCCACGACGGTCACCGCGTTGCCGAGCGCATCGAGCAGCTGCCGCTCGAACTCGAAGCAGAAGTCCCCGCGCTCCGCCCGGATGTGGAACAGCAGGTCGCCCGGGGTGGAGACGGCGGTGTGGACGGCGCCGCGGACCTCCCGGAACGGGTGCAGCTCCGTCGGCGGCGCCGCGTCGGTCAGCCGGCTCCAGAAGCCCGCCCCCACGCCGATGTTGCAGGACAGGTGGGCGCCCAGGTCGCGGAAGCCGACGGTCTTGACGAGGTCGGAGATGCCCGACACGACCTCCCGCGCCGTCGCGGCGGCGTCGGGGGAGTCCGCGACGGTCACGACGAGGAACACGGCCGCCTGCGAGAGCGGCGCGTCGACGCTCTGCGGCTCGATCGGGACGCGGTGCCAGGGGTGGTCGCCAGTGCTGTTCGCCATGCGCACACTCTGCCGGAAAACCCGGGATCCGCGATAGGTGCGGCCGGCTCGCTGACGCGTTTTCACCCGCTCTCGATTGGCGATCGCTGCGAAGACCCTGATAGCGTCGAAGGCGCCCCGGCGCGCCGAAAGGTTCGTGCGCCGGAGGTGAACCAGCCCGCGATCAGGGCCGTGCGGCCGCACAGGTGGCCCCGCCCCGATCGTACGATCGGCTGGCGTGGGCGCACCCCGATGGTCGCGCCAGCGGCGGTGATTCGCGCGGACGGTCCGCGCTGGAGTCGTCCTGCCGTCGCCGCATGCCGCCGACCCGGGCGCTACCACTGTGCGTGCGTCGCCTGGCGCGAGCGTGCGCCGCGGGAGAGACACGTTGAGCGACACGATCGCCGTCGAGGCGAGGAACATCTTCAAGGTCTTCGGACGCAAACCCCAGGAGGCCGTGCGACGGCTCCGGCAGGGCGCCGACCGTGACGAGGTCACCGGCCTGGGGACGGCCGCCGTCATCGACGCCGGCCTCACCGTCCGCCGTGGCGAGATCTTCGTCGTGATGGGACTGTCCGGATCGGGCAAGTCCACGCTGATCCGCCTGCTGAACGGGCTGCTGGAGCCCACCGCCGGCGAGGTGGACGTCATGGGCACCACGATCACGGGCCTGGCGGGGGCGAAGCTCCGCGCCGTCCGGCAGCAGCACATCTCGATGGTGTTCCAGCACTTCGCCCTGCTGCCGCACCGGACCGTCCTCGACAACATCGCCTACGGCCTCGAGGTGCAGGGGACGCCGGCCGCGGCGCGCCGCGAGCGCGCGGCCGAAGTGCTGGAGCTGGTCGGCCTCGGCGGCTGGGGCGACAAACTCCCCGGCGAGCTCTCCGGCGGGATGCAGCAGCGGGTCGGCCTCGGCCGGGCGCTGGCCGCCGACACCGACGTGCTGCTGATGGACGAGGCGTTCTCAGCCCTCGACCCGCTGATCCGCCGCGAGATGCAGGAGCAGCTGCTCGAACTGCAGAGCACGCTCGGCAAGACCATCGTGTTCATCACGCACGACCTCAACGAGGCGATGTTCCTCGGCGACCGGATCGCCGTGATGCGCGACGGCCGGATCGTCCAGACCGGGACGCCGGAGGAGATCCTCACCGACCCTGCGAACGACTACGTCGCCAGTTTCGTGCAGGACGTCGACCGCGCCCGCGTGCTGACCGCCGCGAGCGTCATGGAGCCGGCGCGTGCGCTGGTCACCGTCGCGGGCGGCCCCCGCGCGGCGATGCGGACCATGCGCGACCTGCAGACCTCCGCCGCCTTCGTCGTCGGCCAGGGCCGCCGGCTACTGGGCGCCGTGCGCGACCGCGAGGTCATGCGCCAGGTGCGGGACGGTCAGGGCGACCTGTCCGAGGCCATCGACTCGGACATCGCCACGGTGTCCCGCGACGAGGTGCTCAGCGAGCTGGTGGAGCCCGCCGTCGGCAGCGCCCTCCCGCTCGCGGTGGTGGACGACCAGCACCGCCTGCTCGGGGTGATCCCGCGGGTAACCCTGCTCGCGGCGCTCGGCAACGTGTCCAGCGACACCACCGAGATCCCCGTCGTCGTCGAGCCGCCCGCGACCGTTCCGGTGGACGCGATGACGCTGGCCCTGCGGGAGTCCGCCGGAGACGACGCCGTCCCGCTCGTCGCTGACGAGGCGGAGGTGGTCGCGTGAACACCGCCCATCTGATCCCGCTCGGCCAGTGGGCGACCGCGGTCGTCGACTTCGTCACGACCACGTTCGGCGGCCTGTTCGACGTCATCCGCATCGTCTTCACGGGGATGTACGACGGCGTCGACTGGGTGCTGCAGACGCCGCCGTTCTGGGGTGTCATCCTCATCGTCGCGATCCTCGCTGTGTGGCTGCGCGGCTGGGTGTTCGGCGCCGGGACCGTCCTCGGCCTCCTGCTGATCGCGGGCATCGGCCAGTGGCCGAACGCGATGGACACCCTGGCGCTCGTGCTGGTCTCCTCGGCCATCGCGATCGCGCTGAGCGTGCCGCTCGGCATCCTCGCGGCGCGGTCCCGGACGGCGTCGGCGATCATCCGCCCGGTGCTCGACTTCATGCAGACGATGCCGGCGTTCGTGTACCTGATCCCGGCGCTCATCCTGTTCCGCGTGGGCGTCGTGCCGGGCATGGTCGCGACGATCGTGTTCGCGATGGCGCCCGGGGTGCGGCTCACCGAGCTCGGCATCCGCGGCGTCGACAGCGAGCTGGTGGAGGCCGGGCGTGCGTTCGGCTCGCCGCCGCGCCGCATCCTGCGCCAGATCCAGCTGCCGCTGGCGATGCCGTCGATCCTCGCCGGCGTCAACCAGGTCATCATGCTGTCGCTCTCGATGGTCGTCATCGCCGGCATGGTCGGCGGCGGCGGGCTCGGCCGCGACATCGTCCAGGCGCTCAGCCGGGTGGACGTCGGCCTCGGCTTCGAGGCGGGCATCGCCGTCGTCATCCTGGCGATCGTGCTCGACCGGCTCACCGCCGCGGTCGGGAAGGCCCGGCTGCGGATGCCCAAGCGCGCCCTCGCGGTCCTCGGCGCGGCTCTGCTCGTCGTGATCGGCGGCACGGCCGTGACCGCGGCCTCCACCGCGGGCGGCGACAAGGGCACCGTGAAGGTCGCCGTGTTCAACGGCTGGCCGGAGGGCGAGGCGGCGTCCTACCTGTGGAAGCACGTGCTGGAGCGCGAGGGCTACCGGGTCGACTTCGCGTACGCCGACGCCGGACCGGCCTTCGCCGGCCTCAGCACCGGCGACTACGACATCGCCTTCGACGGCTGGCTGCCGACCACGCACGCGCAGTACATGAAGACCTACGGCGCGCACCTCACCGACCTCGGCGCCTGGAACGACGAGGCCAAGCTGACCATCGCGGTCAACAAGGACGCCCCGATCGACTCGCTCGACCAGCTCGCCTCGCACGCCTCCGACTTCGGCAACAGGCTGGTCGGCATCGAGCCGGGCGCCGGGCTCACCGAGGCGACCCAGAAGAAGATCATCCCGGAGTACGGGCTCGGGAAGCTGGACTACGTCACCTCCTCCACGCCGGCGATGCTCGCCGAGCTGTCCAGCGCGATGAAGAAGCACGACAACATCGCCGTGACCCTCTGGCGGCCGCACTGGGCGTACGACCAGTGGGACCTGAAGGACCTCACGGACCCGAAGAACACCCTGGGCGCTGCGGAGTCCATCCACTCGATCGCCAGCACGGACTTCCCGCAGAAGTTCCCGCAGATCGCGAAATGGGTGAAGAGGTTCCACATGAAGTCGGACCTGCTCTACTCGCTGGAGAACGCGCTGTACAACGGAAAGGCCGACTCCAGCCAGTACGACGGCATCGTGGAGAAGTGGATGGACGCGCACTCGGCGTACGTCGACTCGCTCACGAAGTAGTCGCGCAGCCGCGCAGCCGCGCCGGGAGGGCCGTCGCTCCAGCCCCTACGCTGGAGGGATGACCCTCCCCGCCGGCGACACCCTCGTCACCTACCCCGACGGCGACCTCGCCTCCACCGGAACCGTCCTGCACGTCGAGCCCCTCGCCGACGGCCGCAGCGCGGTGATCCTCGACCGCACCGCCTTCCACCCGGTCGACCCGGTCTGGCCCGACCAGCCCGCCGACACCGGCACGCTGACCGCCGACGGCCGCAGCGTGCCCGTGGTCGGGGCGGTGGTCGGGGCGACCGACGGGGCGGCGCTCCACGTCGGAGACGCCCCGGTCCGCACCGGGACCGACGGCTGGTCCTTCCTGGTCTGCCACCTGGTGGACGACGCGACCGGCATCGACACCGGCGCCACCGTCGAGGTGACGGTCGACGGGGAGACCCGGCGCGCCCTCTCCGCCGGCCACACCGCGTGCCACCTGGCCTCCCTGGCCCTGGACGAGGCGCTCGCGGGCCTCTGGACGAAGGACGTCCCGCTCGACGGCCGCGGGCAGCCCGCGTTCGACCAGCTCGCCATCGCCTCCTCGCGCATCCTCCCGGACGGCTCGGTCGACGAGTACCGCATCGGCAAGAGCCTGCGGAAGAAGGGCTTCGCCGCCGCAGAGCTGCCGGAGGCGCTCGCCGCGGTGACGGCGGCCGCGAACGCCCTGCTGGCCGGGTGGGTCGCCGCCGGCGCGGACGTCGCCATCTCGATCGAGCGCGACGGTGACGGGCTGGGGGAGCGCAGGCGCTGGCGCGCGGGACTCCCGGACGGCGTGGTCGAGATCCCGTGCGGAGGCACCCACCTGCACTCGCTCGCGGAGGTCGCGGCGATCCGCGTGGAGCTCGACTACGACCAGGAGGCGGCGGCGCTCACCATGCGGACCACGGCCGTCCCGGTCTGAGGCCGGGGCAGCCCTCAGCGCGTCAGGACGGCGAACACCGGCAGCGCGACGGCCACCGCGCCGAGCGCGACGGCGACGCCCCAGCCGAAACGCACGAGTTGCGCGTTCCTGACCTCGCGCTCGATCGACGCGAACCGCTCGGCCGTGTCGGCCGCAACCGCGCCGACTGCAGCAGTGTCGGCAGCAACAGTGTCCGCCGGCGACGGCACCGGTCGCCAGGTCGACGGGTCGTCGAACAACCGGGCGACAGCGGCGGTCGTGGCGGCGTCCAGCACCGCGGGGCGCCGGGTCAGCCACCGCACGAGCCCCTCGGCGCGGATGACGAGCACCCGGCGCGGCTGCTGGCGCACCGTGACCTCCCTGGTGCCGACGAGGGCGACGACGGCCGTCACCGGGGCGGCGATGCCCGCCTGAGCGAGGACGCCGCGGACGCGGGAGGCCTCCAAGTCCGAATTGCGCAGGTACGGCTGCTTCTGACCGGCGACGAGGACCGCGCGCTCGCCGACCCAGACCCGCTGCCCGCGATGGTGCTTGGTGTTGACGACGAACACGCCGGGCGGCCCGACGACGATGTGGTCGACGTCCGCGACGGCCCCCGTCGCGTCCGGCTTCGTCCCGACCGGCACGGCGTGGAAGACGCTCCAGCCCTCCGGCAGCCGGTCGAGCAGTGCGCCGACCTCCCGCTCGCCGAGCGCGCCCGCGTACCACGGCGCCGCATCCGCCGCGATCGGCCGCGTCCCGAGGGCGCGCGCCAGGGCGGAACGCGGCGGAGCCTGGGTCTGCAGCCGCACGACCTGCTCCATCACCGCAGCCCCGGGGGCGCGGTCGCGCATGCGCGTCGCGCGCCGTCCGTCGTCGTTCATCCCTGCCAGCGTAGGGACGCGCGCAAGGACGCCCCAGTCCCCAGTGAGGGACGACCGCCGCGGCCTACCCCTGGCCGGGTGCCCCCTCGCCGCGGGCCAGGTCGGCGTCCGCGCGGTCGCCGTCCGCGCGCTCCTCGGATCCGTCGTCGCGGGGGCGGTCGTCGTGGAGACCGTCGCCGTGCGGAGGGTCGCCGTCCGGCAGCTTCTCCTCGAGCGCGTCGTTGCGGCCGGCGACCTGCTCCAGGGCGTCCTCCGGCGTCTCACCGAGCTCGGCGACCCGGTCCTGGAGCTCGTGCGCGCGGGTCACCGGGGCCTCGTCGTGTCCATCCGTCATGCGGCGCACTGTACGCCGCATGGGCGCCGGGGTCAGACCACGATGTCGACCGCGTAGACCTGGTCGGTCGGGTGCCCCGCCTTCTCGTGCACGCGCATCACCGCCTCCTTCGACGGCCCGGTCGACAGGCAGAACACCTTGCCGCTCTCCGGGTCCAGCCACGCGGTCTCGAAGTGCACTCCCTCCTCGCCCTCGACCGCGAGGTCGGCGGCGTGCGCCTCGGCCAGCTGGTCCTCCGTGACGCCGACGAATCCGTCGTGAACGTCCATGAATCGTGACATAGTCGGTTCCTCTCCTCGCGGGCGGGGAATCCCGTCCCCGCCTCGATCGGAGTCTCGCCCGCGGCCGCCGGCGCGGCATCGGTCATCCGACCGATCCCGGTGCTCCGCCTGCGCACGCGGGGCTATGCTTCGCGCATGGAAGCGGCGGCGTCGTCGTTCCGGGGCATCGAACGCGTGTGCCCGGTGTTCGTGGGCAGGGAGGACCTGCTCGCGCTGGCGCGCCGCCGGGAGGCCGCCGCTCTAGACGGCCGCGGTGGGCTCCTCCTCATCGCGGGGGAGGCCGGGATCGGCAAGTCGCGGCTGATGGAGGAGGTCGTCGCCCTCGGCTCAGCGCGCCGCCTCCACGCCGACGCCTATGCGGACGACCGTGAGACGCCGGGCATGCTGCTGCTCGGCATCGCCGCGTCGCTTGCCGAGGCGGGCGACGGGCCCGCCGCCGAGCGGATCAGGGGGCTGGTGCTCCGCGGCGACCCGACGATGGCCGCGCCCGAGGACCCGACGACGCGCTCGACGCGGCGGCGCCTGCTGGTCGCGGAGCTCGCGTCCACCCTGGCGACGGTGCTCGTGCTCCCGACGATCCTGGCCCTGGAGGACGTGCACTGGGCGGACCAGCTCGCGCTGGACGTGCTCCGCAGGGTCGCGGCGGCGGTGCGCGAGCGGCCGAGCCTGCTGGTCGCGACGTTCCGCACCCAGGATCCGGAAGTGGCCGAGGAGGCGACGGCGTGGCGGCTGGAGCTGGTCGGGCACCGGCTCGCGGAGGAGGTCCGGCCGGTGCGGCTGGACGCGGCCGGCGTCGCGCGCATGCTCGCCGCGATCCGGGGGACCGAGGCCTCCGCCGAGGAGGTGGCCCGCCTGCACGCGGTGAGCGACGGCATCCCGCTGCACGTCGAGGAGCTGGTCGCCGGGGGCTCCGACGGCGCGCCGGAGACCGTGGCGGCGGCGGTGCTCTCCCGGACGCGCGGCCTGTCGCCGTCCTCGGCGGCGGTGCTGGAGGCGGCGGCCGTGATCGGGCGCGAGTTCGACACCCGGTTGCTGGCCGTGGTGGTCGGCGACGAGCTCGACCGGGCGGCGCGGGAGGCGGCGCTGGACGACCTGGCCGGGCAGCACTTCCTGGTCCGGACCGCGGCGGGCTCGTACGACTTCCGGCACGCCCTGATCCGCGACGCGGTGTACTCCGCGGTGCCGTCGGCGCGTCGGCGCATCCTGCACGGTCGGGTGGTTGACGCCGGGGCCGTCCTCTCCGACGCGCTGCTCTCGCTGCACAGCGAGCGCGCGGGGCGGGCGCGGGAGGCATACGCCCTGGCCCGGCGCGCCGCCGAGCGGGCGTCGGCGCTCTCCGCGCACCGCGAGGCGGCCGATCTCTACCGGCGGGCGCAGCGCACCATGCCGCTCGCCGTGACCGGCCGCGACCGGGCCGAGCTCCTGCGCCGGCTCGGGGCGGAGCTCGCCGCCGTCGACGCCAACCGCGAGGCGGAGGCGGAGTTCGCGCGTGCCGTCGAGCTGTACCACGCGGCCGGGGCCGACCGGGAGGCGGCCGCGGTCGTCCCCGCGCTCGTCGCCGCCCGCCACCTGCTCGGCGCGGACTACCCGGCCCGCGTGGCCGCGATCCGCTCGGCGCTCGGCTGGATCGACGGGGACGAGACGGCAGAGGGTGTCCACGTGCGCGGCCGGCTGCTCGCCGCGCAGGCCGCCGCCGCCATGCTGGAGCGGCGGCTGGACGACGGCCGCCGGGTCGCGGAGGAGGCGCGCGGGCTGCTGACGGACGAGGCCGACCGCATCGGCGTGGACGCCACCCTCGGCTCCGTCCTGGTCTTCGCAGGCGAGGGCGAGCCGGCGTGGGAGCTGCTGCGCACTGCGGCGGAGGAGGGCGCGGCCCACGGCAGGGAGGAGGCGGCCGCCCGCGCCTACCGGATGCTCGGCTCGAGCGCGTCCGTGCTGCTCCAGTACGACCGCGGCGCCGGATGGCTGGCGGACGGCATCGCGTACGCCGAGCGCATCGAGCGCTGGAACGACGCCCACTACCTCACCGCACACCTGGCGCACGTCCGCTGGGCCACCGGCGAGCTGGCCGCGGCGGCAGAGCTCGCCGGCCACGCGCTCGCCGACGGCCGCGGCGGGATCACCACCGAGGTGACCGCCCTGCACGTGCTCGGTTACTGCGCGCTCTCGTCGGGCGACCTCCCGCGCGCGGAGGAGGTGCTGCTCCGGGCAGAAGCGATCGGCGAGCGGATGCAGGAGTTGCAGCGCCTGTCGCCCGCGCTCTGGGGGCTCGCTGAGACGGCCCTGCTCTCCGGCGACCACGTCGCGGCCATCCGCTACTGCGAGCGCGGCGCGGCCGAGTCGCACCGCGTCGAGGACTCCGCCTACGTCTTCCCGTTCGCACTCACCGGCGTGCGGGCCTACCTCGCGGCAGGCGATGTCGCCGGTGCGCGGACGTGGCTGGAGCGGGTCGGCGTCCTGGTCGGCCGGCGGAGCATCCCCGGAACGGAGTCCGCGCTCCAGCACGCGGCCGGTGTCCTGGCCCTGCGCGAGCGGCGGCCGGGCGACGCCAAGGAGCTGCTGCAGTCCGCCTCCGCGGGCTGGGACGGGATCGGCCGCTGGTGGGAGGGCACGCAGGCGCTCCTGGACCGGGCCGAGTGCGCGCGACGCACCCGCAGCCCGGCCGAGGCGGCCGCGCTGCTCGCCGAGGCCGCCGCCCGGTCGCGCGGGTCCGTACTCCAGGGCCGTGTCGACGAGCTCGCCGCACGGCTGGCGGAAGGCGTCGAACCGACGACGCTCAGCGCGCGGGAGCGCGAGGTGGCGGTGCGGATCGCGGGCGGGGCGACGAACCGGGAGATCGCCGCCGCCCTGCACATCGCGCCGAAGACCGTGTCGACGCACGTCGAGCACATCCTGGCGAAGCTGGGCGCGTCGCGGCGGTCGGAGATCGCGGCGTGGGCGGCCGAGCGCGGGGCCTGACGGCTGGCGGGTCTTGACGCCCGCGGAGCCCGGCGGGCTACGATGCGGCACATGAGCCAGATCGAAACCGGGATCGTCTCCTACACGCTCTCGTCCGACTACTACGCGCAGGTCGGGGCCGACTTCGACACCGAGGCCGTGGACGACGCCATCCTGGCCGAGCTGAACCGCAAGCTGCCGGCCGGGATCGTGGTCGAGCGCAGCGGCAAGGTGCTGGCCGACGAGGACCTGGCCGAGGTCGCCCGCTCGCTGGACTGGCAGGCGCTGCTGCAGCAGATCGACGTGGACCAGATCCTCGCCGATCACGCCCGCTGAGCGCCCGCCTTCTTCACGGTGTCGTACGCGGCGAGCGCCGCGCGCCGCGACTCGCCCAGGTCGACGATCGGCTCCGGGTAGTCGCCGGTGTCCCATTCCGGGACCCAGCGCCGCACGTAGTCGCCGTGCGGATCGAACTTGGTGCGCTGCAGCTCGGGGTTGAACACCCGGAAGTACGGCGCCGCGTCCGCGCCGGAGCCGGCGACCCACTGCCAGTTGAAGGGGTTGTTGGCGGCGTCGGCGTCGACCAGCGTGTCCCAGAACCATTCTTCGCCGCGGCGCCAGTCGATCAGCAGGTTCTTGGTGAGGAAGGACGCCACGACCATCCGCACCCGGTTGTGCATGACGCCGGTTCTCCACAGTTCCCGCATCCCCGCGTCCACGAGCGGGACGCCGGTGCGACCCTGTTGCCAGGCGTGCAGCACGGACGGGTGCAGGCGCGGCCAGGGGAAGGAGTCGTACTCGCGATGGATGTTGACGGTGGCGAGGTCGGGGTGCTCGAAGAGCGTGTGGTGGGCGAACTCCCGCCAGCCGAGTTCGGAGAGGAAGGTGGCGGCGCTGTTCGCCGCCGCGTCGTCGCGGTCGCGCGCGCCGGCGACCGCGTGCCAGACCTGGTGCGGGCTCAGCTCGCCCCAGCGCAGGCGCGGGGAGAGCCGGGAGGTGCCGTCGACGCCGGGGACGTCCCTGTCGTCGCGGTAGCGGGCCAGGGCGTCGGTGACGAACCGGTCGAGGTCGGCGTGCGCCGCCCGCTCGCCCGGCTCCCAGGTCTCCCGCAGGCCGCCCGCCCAGTCGGGCCGGGTCGGCAGCAGGTCGAGGTCGTCGACGGTGAGACCGTCGACGGACGGACCCGCGGTCAGCGCTTGCGGCGCCGCGAGGGGCTTGCGCGGCGCCGGCGCCGACAGGCATGCCCGCCAGAACGGGGTGAAGACCGAGAACGGCGTGCCCGAGCCGGTGCGGATGGTCCACGGCTCGAAGAGCAGGTTCGCGCCGAAGCTCTCGGCCTCGATCCCGGCCTCGCGCGCGGACGCCTTCACCGCGGTGTCGATGCGGCGCTCTGCGGCGCCGTAGCGGCGGTTCCAGTACAGCGCTGCGGGCTGCAGCTCCGCGATCAGCGCGGCGAGCTCGGCCTCGGCGGGGCCGCTGCGCACGACCAGCCGGGCGCCCACGTCGTCGAGCCCGGCGGCCAGCGCGGTGAGGCTGTGGTGCAGCCACCACCGCGCGGCGCCGCCGAGCGGGCGCACGCCGGGGGACTCGTCGTCGCGGATGTACAGGCAGACCACCGGCCGGCCGGTGCGCGCGGCCACGTCGAGCGCCGGGTTGTCGGCCACCCGGAGATCGTCGCGGAACCAGACGACCGCGGGGCGGGTGTCGGCCGTCACAGGTCGAGCGTGTCGCCCGGCTCGAGCGCGAAGAACTCGCCGCCGCCCTGCTCGGTGGCCCAGGCGATCCGGGCGTTCGACAGGTCCTTGCCGGCGCGCGAGAGCACCATCTCGTGCGTGGGGAAGGTGCGCTTCGGCTTCGTCGCGAGCACGTAGTCCATCGTCTCGGCGACCTTCATCCAGGGAGCGCCCGCCGGCACGGCCAGGACGTCGAGCTCGACGCCCTCCGGGATGACGAACGAGTCGCCCGCGTAGTAGAGCTCGTCGTTCACCAGGACGCCGAGGTTGTCGACCACGGGGATGCTTTCGTGGATGACCGCGTGGCGGCCGCCGAAGAAGCGGAGGGTGAACGGTCCCGCCTCGACGGTGTCGCCGGCGTGCACCACGGTGATGTCGAAGTCCTCCGCAGCCCGGGCCACGCCCTCTGGCGCGAAGATCGGCACGTCGGAGTTCATCTCCACGACGCGCTTCAGCTGCTCGGGCGTCCAGTGGTCGGCGTGCTCGTGCGTGATGACAATGGCCACGGTGTTCGCGGTGTCCGTCAGGGGCGAGGTGAAGCTGCCCGGATCGATGAAGAGCTTCTTCCCGGACTCCTCCAGGAGCAGGGCGGCGTGCTCGAACTTCGTCAGTCTCATGGCATCATCAAACCTCGACCGGCGATCGCGCGCCAGGTCCGGCCGGCTCCAGCGTCGGCTCCGGTCGTGTCGCGCTGCGGGGGACGGCGGCTATGCCATAGTCGTGGTCTATGCCTGTCTCCCCTCGGACTGTCGTCGTCGCGGTCAACCCGATGGCGTCGTTCGGCCGGCGCCGCGACGTCGGGCCGCGCGTCGTCGAGCGGCTGCGTGCCGCCGGCCACACGGTGATCGCGGTGGACGAGGCCAACATCGAGCTGCTCCGCCGGGAGACCAGCCGCGCCGTCGAGGCCGGCGCTGATGCGCTCGTCGTCGTCGGGGGAGACGGCATGGCCAACCTCGGCATCAACATCGTCGCCCAGACGCCGACCCCGCTCGGGATCGTGCCGAGCGGGACCGGGAACGACCTGGCCGACGGCCTGGGCATCCCCACCGCCGACGCGGAGGCCGCGATCGATCAGCTCCTGGAGGCGCTCGGCCGCCCGCCGCGCACGATCGACGCCGGCCTGATCCGGCACGGAGAGCAGCACGCCGAGCTGAGCACCTGGTTCGGCTGCGTGCTCTCGGCCGGGTTCGACGCGACGGTCAACGAGCGGGCCAACCTGATGACCCGTCCGCGCGGCCGCAGCCGCTACGTGTTCGCGCTGCTGCGCGAGCTCGCGGTCCTGCACGCCCGCCCGTACCGGATCCTCGCCGACGGCGAGCCGATCGAGACGGAGGCGATGCTGGTCTCGGTCGCCAACAACCGCTCGCTGGGCGGCGGGATGCGCATCGTCCCGCACGCCGACCTCGCCGACGGCCGTCTCGATCTGTTCGTGGTGACCCGGATGTCGCGCCCGCGCTTCCTCCGGCTCTTCCCGAAGGTGTTCCGCGGCGAGCACACCGGCCTGCCCGAGGTCTCGTTCCGCGGGCTGAGCACGGTGCGGATCGAGGCGGAGGGCGTCGTCGCCTACGCCGACGGCGAGCGGATCGGGCCGCTCCCGGTCGAGGTCGCCGTCGTCCCCGGCGCGCTCCGCGTCCTGGTCTGACGGCCGCGCGACACACCCGGGCCGACGGCGCCGTTTTGGAGGAAGGCCCCCATCTGTGGCATTATCAATGAGTTGCAAAAACGGCCCCATCGTTTAGCGGCCTAGGACGTCGCCCTCTCACGGCGGTAACGCGGGTTCAAATCCCGCTGGGGTCACATTCGCCCGCTTCCCTTGATTTTCAAGGGAAGCGGGCTTTTTTCTTGCCGTTGGCTGGTCGCTTCGTTTCCGGTGTCGTGGTGGAGATCCGATTCGTCGAGGGCCTCCGTACTGCTGACAACATGCAGCCATCGACACGCTAAGGAAGACGGAAGTCTGCCGCGTAGGAGTCGCAGTACGGCTGGCCGGTCAAAGCGGTGAGGTCGTGCATGATCTCGTCGGTGATCGCCCGGAGGACGCCCTCATCCGTCGTCCCGCGGATCTCGCCGTAGTGCCTCGGTCGCCCGAAGACCACGCCGACACGGTGGATTCGCGGCACCCGTGCCCCGATGGGCAGGACGCGGTCCGTCCCGATCACGGCGACCGGGATGACGGTCGCGCCGGTTTCCAGCGCGAGGCGTGCGACGCCGGTCCTCCCGCGATAGAGGCGACCGTCCGGGCTCCGGGTGCCTTCCGGGAAGATACCGACGACTGAGCCGTGTCCGAGAATGTCGACAGCGCGGTCGAGCGCACGATCTGCGGCCAGTCCGCCCGCCCTGTGGACGGGGATCTGCCCGCTCGTCCTCATCAGCCATCGAACGAATGCGCCTCCGAAGCCGGGAAGTTCGAAGAACTCGCTCTTGGCGAGGAATGTGACGCGCCGTGGCGTGACAAGGGGGATCAGCAACCAGTCCACGAGGGAGAGATGGTTCGCAGCGAGGATGACGGGGCCATGCGGGGGCACGCGGGTTCGTCCGCGCGTCCACGGCCGGAACACCAGCATCGCGAGCGGCCCCACAAGAACCTTGAGGAGCCAGTACAGCGTCATCGAACTGCCTTCCCGCTTCGGGTGTGGGTTCACGCTATCGTGCGCCCGTGGGTTCGTTTATCGCACAATTCGGATGGAACCTGCTCGTGGTGGCGGGCGGGATCGCTGTCTTCGCGCTGCCCTTCGTCACGGTGTTCGCTCTTCGCCACCGGCGAGAGGTCCGCGACAAGCGGCCCCACATCAACCAGTTCATGGAGTTCTTCCTCGTCAGCCGGGAGTCGAACGCCTTGGTGTTCTGCTGGGCGCTCGCCGAGGCACTCGTGTGGTGGGTGATTCCCGAGTTCCTGCTCGTGCTGATCGTCTTCATGAAAGTGAGGCACAAGGTGAGCCTGCTCACGTACGACCTCGCGGGCACGATCGTCGGAACCATCATCGCGCTGACGTGGCGGCTGCCGGATGAACTCTTGCTGCGGGTGCCTTACGTCTATCCACGGATGCTGACGCAGACCGATGAGTGGTACCGGAAGATGGGAACGCTCGCCCTCGTCAACCAGCCGTTCTCCGGCGTTCCGTACAAGGTCTTTCTCGCGCACGCCCCCACGATGGGCTTCTGGAGCGCGCTCGTATTCATCGGGTTCGCCGTCGTGGTTCGTCTCTCGCGCTACGTGATCGGCTACTCGGTCGCAGTCGCGCTCTTCCCGATCGTGCACCCTTTCGTGTACAGGAACTACGTGCGCCTGCTCATCGGCGCCGTCGTCATCTTCACGCTGCTGCTGATGCGGGTGAGCGCCATCTACAGCTGAACTCGTGGCGCGGGGTTGCGAGTCACGGCGGTCGAGACTCAGATCCCGTAGCACCCGCTCCAACCGCAGAAGGTCACCCACAGCAGGATGATCGCGCTGATCGGGTTCGCGACCGCGATCAGGCCGAGAACAAGCAACGTGCGGCTCCGACCCTTCCGTTCCTCCACCTTCCAGATGCTCACGACATAGCCGAAGTAGCAGACGATCATGCCGAACAGTGCGAAGGTCGCGATCGGCTTGCCCTGCATGAATTTCGGGAGAGTGGGGTCACCTACCGCCGTCAGGTCTCTGAGGAAGAACATGTCGATGATCCATGTGACAAGAAAGATCGCGAACGCGATCCCCCACCATCGGGCTGTGCGCGAAACGCCCGATTGCGAACGCTCAGCGACGTATTCGTCTTTCGATTTCCATTCGAGCGGATGAGCGTTCGCGGGAGCAGGCGTGGGGGATGCGATCGGGTCATCCGCGGCGTCTGACGAGGCGGGCGCGGGGCTCTCGGGCCGGGACTGCTCGTCTTCGGGATCTGACATCGGATGCCTCCTCGGTAGCGATTCACCTGGGCAGCAGGACGGCTGCCGTCAGAGCGACGTTCAGACTGCAGAACCGGTCGATCACGCCGCCGTGACCCGGGATCGTGGAGCCCCAGTCCTCGACTCCGACGATGCGCTTGGCGACGCTGTTGACGAGGTCCCCGGCCGCGCTCGCGGCGCCGATGACCAGGCCCGCGAGCAGGGGCGGCTCCGTGCCGAAGATCATCCCGAGGTGGAGCACCCCGAGAACCCCTCCGATCAGCTGCCCGAAGACACCCTCCCAGGACTTGCCCCGGTTGATCCAGTCCGGGAGGCGGTGACGGCCGAGGTATCTCCCGAAGAAGAACGCCATGACATCGGAAAACACCGAGGAGAGGCAGTATGTCATCCATAGCGCCGGGGCGAGATTCGCGGTCGAGATCGGCCACGCCGCGCAGGATGCCGCGAAGAGCGCCAGGTACCACCAGGTGCGACGTGCACGGTCACGGCGGAACCACTCGACGGCTCCGACCGAGGCGAGCCCGACGCCCAGGAGGAGCCCGGTGGTGAACCCGCCGGCAACCGCAGCAACGAACACCACGAACAGCGGGATCCACATCACCACCTTCACGAAGAGGCTCGAACGGAGAAACCGGCGGAGGTTTCCGCCGTACAGCGGTACACACGCAGCGGCGCCGACCAGGAGGCTCATGAAGAGCCACGGAATCGCCACGATCACGACCGCCATCCTGGACCTCTCCTTTGAAATTCGTCGCCGGTTGATGGAGGCTATCCCGGCATGCCTATCGGCGGCTACAGGCGAGAATGTCAGCGCCGTGAGCGGGCAGCCTAACGCTCTGCTACCGTCGCCACCATGCTGAAGCCGGTCGCCGAGGGCGTGCGCGTCCGCCGGAGCGAGTTCTGCCAGACCAACACCGTCGTGGTCGACGGCGACGCCGGGGTGCTGCTGGTCGACCCGGGCATCCTCGACGGAGAGCTCTCCACGATCGCGGGGGAGCTGAGCGCAGCGGGGCAGCCGGTCGCCGCCGGCTTCGCCACGCACCCGCACTGGGACCACGTCCTCTGGCACCCCGGCTTCGGCTCCGCACCGCGCTTCGCGACGGCGCGCGCGGCCGCGGCCATCGAGGCGTTCCTCGCGGACGCCGCCTGGCGGGAGCGGGTCGCCCCGATGATCCCGGCCGACATCGCCGAACGGGTGCCGCTGACGCTGTTCGGCGAGCTCACCGCCCTCCCCGAGCGCGCCGAGTGGATCCCGTGGGACGGCCCCCGTGCCCGCGTCGTCGAGCATCGCGCCCACGCGGCCGGGCACGCGGCCCTCCTGATCGAGGAGCGCGGCGTGCTCGTCGCCGGCGACCTGCTGTCCGACGTGCTCGTCCCGCTCGTCGACCACAGCGCGGAGGAGCCGATCGAGGACTACCTCGCGGCGCTCACCCTCCTGGAGGGCATCGCGGACGGCGTCGAGGTCGTCGTCCCCGGCCACGGCTCGGTCACCGGGCCGGACGGCCTCCGCGAGCGGATCGACCTCGACCGGGCCTACCTCCTCGCGCTGCGCGACGGCCGAGACCCCCTCGGCGACCCGCGGCTCGGCCCGGACGCCGTGTACGACTGGGTCGCCGGCGTCCACGAACGGCAGGCGGTGCTGCTCGCGCGGCGCTGACCCCTATTCACGGCAGAGCCCGCTACGGCACCCACTCTTCCGGGAACCGCCCCCGGACGCTCTCCGCGAAGTACCGCCCGGGCGACTCGGCCTCGCGCAGCTCGCGCCAGACCCGGGGCGGGACGAGCAGGTAGCGGTAGACCCCGCCGGATCCGAACTCGATCTCCAGCACCGCGGTGTCCGCGTCGTAGCCCGCCGAGGCGATCGCCGTGCTGTCGAACACCTCGCGCCGCATGGTGCGGACGATACACGCGCACCCGGTAGACTGGGTGCTCACGAAGGGGAGTATCCCGAAGAGGCCGGGCGGCCTCGCGCTGTGAACGTCATCACGGTCCGATCGGACCCGGGCGCAGCGGCACGGATGTGCGGGAGAGACTTTCGGGCCCGTCCCGTACGCCCTTCGAAAGGTCTCTCCGTTGGAACTCGCCCTCCCACTCTGGTTCGAGGTCGGCAGCTTCGTCGTCCTGCTGCTCATCCTCGCGTTCGATCTGCTGATCGTCTTCAAGCGCCCGCACATCCCGAGCCCCAAGGAGTCCGCGCTCTGGGTGGCGTTCTACGTCGCGCTCGCGCTGATCTTCGCGCTGCTCATGCTCCTGGTCGGCGACGCGGAGCACGCCGGGCAGTTCCTCGCCGGCTGGCTCACCGAGTACAGCCTGAGCATCGACAACCTGTTCGTGTTCGTCATCATCATGAGCAGGTTCGCGGTGCCCAGGAAGTACCAGCAGGAGGTGCTGATGGTGGGCATCATCCTCGCCCTGATCTTCCGCGGCGTCTTCATCGTGCTCGGCGCCGGGCTCATCGCGACCTTCAGCTGGATCTTCTACCTGTTCGGCGCCTTCCTGCTCTGGACGGCGTTCCACCAGGCGTTCGGTAACCACGACGACGAGGGCACGAAGGACGGCCGGCTCATCCGGTTCGCGCGCCGCCGGCTGAAGGTGTCCGACCAGTACGAGGGCAACAAGCTGCGCACCGCGGTGAACGGCCGGCGGATGTTCACGCCGCTGATCATCGTCTTCCTCGCGCTCGGCACCACCGACCTGCTCTTCGCGCTCGACTCCATCCCGGCGATCTTCGGCATCACCCAGAGCCCGTTCATCGTCTTCACGGCGAACGTCTTCGCACTGATGGGGCTGCGCCAGCTGTACTTCCTGCTCGGCCACCTGCTGGAGAAGCTCGTCTACCTCAAATACGGGATCGCGTTCATCCTCGCCTTCATCGGCGTCAAGCTGGTCTTCCACGCCATGCACGAGAACACGCTGCCGTTCGTCAACGGCGGCGAGCACATCGAATGGGCCCCCGATATCAGCACCTGGACCTCGCTCGCGGTGATAGTCGGTGCGATGGTGGTCGCGACCGTCGCTAGTCTGGTGAGGCTGCACGCGAGCGGCACCACCGTCGGCGACGCCATCCACGGGGATGACGGAGCGGCCCCGGACGACCGGGCGCCGCGCGAGCCGGTGGGGACCGAGACGACCGTCGAGGCCGCCCAGGCCCAGAACCACCCGGAGGACCCACGCACATGACTTCCCGCGTCGAGGTGAGCGCCCGCAGCGACACCGGAGCAGTCCGGCAGGTCAACGAGGACAGCTACCTCGCGGAGGACCCGGTCTTCGTCGTCGCCGACGGGATGGGCGGTCACGCGCGCGGCGACGTCGCCAGCCGGACGGCGGTCGAGAGCCTCGCCCGCACAATCCCGGCCGGGACGACGCCGACCCCGGACGAAGTCATCACCGCGATCGACGAGGCGAACGCCGCCGTGCGGGCGCTGTCGGACGCCGAGGAGACCGGAGCGGCGGTGGCGGGCACCACGCTCACCGGCGTCGTGCGGGTGCGGGTGCCGGAGCGGGCCGCGGAGGAGTGGATGGTCGTCAACATCGGCGACTCCCGCGTCTACTCCTGGGACGAGCGCGCGCTCACCCAGCTCACCGCCGACCACTCGGCTGTGCAGGAGCTCCTGGACGCCGGCCTCATCACGCCAGAGCAGGCGGCCGTGCACCCGGAGCGGAACGTCATCACCCGCGCGCTCGGCGCGGAGGACTTCGTGGACACCGACAGCCTGCTGATCCCGCTGGACCAGGCGCGGACCTTCCTGGTCTGCTCCGACGGCCTCACCCGCGAGCTGAGCGACGAGACGATCGCGGAGATCCTGGCCGGCGACCCCGCCGATCCGGCCGGGGTGCTGGTGGAGGCCGCGGTCGCGGCGGGCGGGCACGACAACGTCACCGTGCTCGTGGTGCGTCCGGCCGCCGCCCGGAGCTGACCGCCGCGCGAGCGGCCCGCGCGCGCCCGACGGCCGCGAGCCGTCCGTCCTGTCCCCAGGGCGGGTGATAATCTGAATCCGTGTTCGCGGGTCTGCTCCTCCTTAGCCGCCGCGGCGAGTCCTAATCCTCAGGCCACCCTCGCCGCGGAGTCCGTCGACGGCTGAACCGTGAACGAAGCTCAAGGAGTACCGAGATGACGACGCAGCACAGTCCGCTGACCCTGGCGGAGAAGGTGTGGCGAGACCACCTGGTCGTGAAGGGTGAGGACGGCACGCCGGACCTGATCTACATCGACCTCCACCTGGTCCACGAAGTGACCAGCCCGCAGGCGTTCGACGGCCTGCGCATGGCGGGGCGGCCGGTCCGCCGCCCCGACCTCACCATCGCGACCGAGGACCACAACACGCCGACGATCGGCATCGACCGGCCGATCGCCGACCTCACCAGCCGCACCCAGATCGAGACGCTGCGCCGCAACGCCGAGGAGTTCGGCGTCCGGCTGCACTCGCTGGGCGACGTCGAGCAGGGCATCGTCCACGTCGTCGGCCCGCAGCTCGGCCTCACCATGCCCGGCATCACCGTGGTCTGCGGCGACTCGCACACCTCCACGCACGGCGCGTTCGGCGCAATGGCGTTCGGGATCGGCACCAGCGAGGTCGAGCACGTGCTCGCTACGCAGACCCTGCCGCTCAAGCCGTTCAAGACGATGGCCATCACCGTCGAGGGGACGCTGCGTCCCGGCGTGACGGCGAAGGACATCATCCTCGCGGTCATCGCGAAGATCGGCACCGGCGGCGGCCAGGGCTACGTGCTCGAGTACCGCGGCAGCGCCATCCGCGCCCTCTCGATGGAGGGCCGCATGACGATCTGCAACATGTCGATCGAGGCCGGCGCCCGTGCGGGCATGGTCGCGCCCGACGAGACCACCTACGCCTACCTGAAGGGTCGCCCGCACGCCCCGGAGGGCGCGGACTGGGACGAGGCCGTCGCCTACTGGAACACGCTCGTGACCGACGACGACGCGGTCTTCGACGCCGAGGTCTACCTCGACGCCGCCGAGATCGAGCCGTTCGTGACCTGGGGCACGAACCCCGGCCAGGGCGTCTCGCTGAGCGAGGCCGTCCCGGACCCGGCCGCGATCGCCGAGCCGAACGCCCGCGCCGCCGCCGAGCGCGCGCTGGAGTACATGGACCTGGCGCCGGGCACGCCGATGAAGAGCATCCCCGTCGACGCGGTGTTCATGGGCTCCTGCACCAACAGCCGCATCGAGGACCTCCGCGCCTTCGCCTCCGTCATCAAGGGGCACAAGAAGGCCGATGGCGTGCGCGTCATGGTCGTCCCCGGCAGCGCCCGCGTGCGCATCGAGGCCGAGGCCGAGGGGATCGACAAGATCGTCGAGGAGTTCGGCGCCGAGTGGCGGTTCGCAGGCTGCTCCATGTGCCTCGGCATGAACCCCGACCAGCTCGCGCCGGGGGAGCGCTGCGCCTCCACCTCCAACCGCAACTTCGAAGGCAGGCAGGGCAAGGGCGGCCGCACCCACCTCGTGTCGCCGCTGGTCGCGGCGGCCACGGCCATCCGCGGCACGCTGTCCAGCCCGTGGGACCTGGAGCACGACGAAGCCGATACCAACGCTGGAGAGAAGGTGGGCGCCTGATGGAGAAGTTCGAGACCGTCACCGGCGTGGCCGTGCCCTTCCGCCGGTCCAACGTCGACACCGACCAGATCATCCCCGCCGTGTTCCTCAAGCGGGTCACCAAGACCGGCTTCGACGACGCACTCTTCCACGAGTGGCGCAAGGATCCTGAGTTCATCCTCAACCAGGAGGCCTACCAGGGCGCGAGCGTGCTCGTCGCCGGGCCCGACTTCGGCACCGGCTCGTCCCGCGAGCACGCCGTCTGGGCGCTGCGCGACTACGGCTTCCGGGTCGTCCTGAGCCCGCGGTTCGCGGACATCTTCCGGGGCAACTCGGGCAAGCAGGGCCTGCTCACCGGCATCATCACCGAGGAGGACGCGGAGCGGCTCTGGGCAGCCATCGAAGCCGAGCCGGGAATATCCGCGACGGTGGACCTGGTTGCCAAGACTGCGACCGTCGGTGGGGTCCAGGTGTCTTTCGACATCGACGACTACACTCGCTGGCGTTTGCTCGAAGGGTTGGACGACATCGCTCTGACCCTGCGCGACGAGGCGCGCATCTCCGAATACGAAGCCGCTCGCGCCAGCTGGCGGCCCAAGACACTCCCGGTGAAAATTTGAACTCGCTTCTTCAGGACTCCCAGGCGGCAGGCGCACACGTCGGCCTCACGGCCGACCGCATCACGATCAACGGCGGAATCCCCCTCAAGGGCCGCATCGAGGTGCGCGGCGCCAAGAACTTCGTCACCAAGGCGATGGTCGCCGCCATCCTGGGCGAGGGCCCGAGCGTGCTGCGGAACGTCCCGAACATCAGCGATGTCCGGGTCGTCCGCGGCCTCCTCGAGGTCCACGGCGTCAAGGTCACCGACGGCGCGGAGGAGGGCGAGCTCCTGCTCGACCCGAGCGCGGTCGAGTCGGCGCACATGGCCGACATCGACGCCCACGCCGGCTCCAGCCGCATCCCGATCCTGTTCTGCGGGCCGCTGCTGCACCGCCTGGGCGAGGCGTTCATCCCCGACCTCGGCGGCTGCCGCATCGGCGACCGCCCCATCGACTACCACCTCGAGGTGCTGCGCAAGTTCGGCGCCGTGGTCGACAAGCTCCCCAGCGGCATCCGGATGACGGCCCCCGAGGGCCTGCACGGCGCCAAGCTCGAGCTCCCGTACCCGAGCGTCGGCGCCACCGAGCAGGTGCTGCTCACGGCCGTCCGCGCCGAGGGCATCACCGAGCTCAAGGGCGCGGCGATCGAGCCCGAGATCATGGACCTGATCAACGTCCTGCAGAAGATGGGCGCGATCATCTCGGTCGACACCGACCGCGTGATCCGCATCGAGGGCGTCGACAAGCTGGTCGGCTACAGCCACACCGCGCTGTTCGACCGCAACGAGGCCGCCAGCTGGGCCGCCGCGGCGCTGGCCACCAACGGCGACATCTACGTCGGCGGCGCCCGCCAGCCGGAGATGCTGACCTTCCTCAACGTCTTCCGCAAGGTCGGCGGCGCGTTCGAGATCCACGACGACGGCATCCGCTTCTTCCACCCGGGCGGCGCGCTGAAGCCCGTCGTGATCGAGACCGACGTGCACCCCGGCTTCATGACCGACTGGCAGCAGCCGCTCGTGGTCGCGCTGACCAAGGCCGAGGGCGTGTCGATCGTCCACGAGACCGTCTACGAGCAGCGCTTCGGCTTCACCGACGCGCTCATCGACATGGGCGCGAAGATCCAGGTCCACAAGGAGTGCCTCGGCGGCCACGACTGCCGCTTCGGCCAGCGCAACTTCAACCACTCCGCGGTCATCATGGGCCCGGTGGAACTGAAGGGCGCCGACGTGGAGATCCCCGACCTGCGCGGCGGGTTCAGCCACCTCATCGCCGCCCTGTCGGCGGAGGGCCGCTCGACCGTCAGCAATGTCGGCATCATCAGCCGCGGGTACGAGAAGTTCATCACCAAGCTCGAGCTGCTCGGAGCGGACTTCGTCCTCGAGGGCTGAGGCCCGCGATAATGGGATGGTGCCCCATCCCGATGAACCCGTGAACCCGACCGCGTCCGAGAGCGCTGCCTCCGAGCACTCCGAGAAGAGGCAGCGCTCCGAGAAGAGCCGGCCCTCGATCTTCTGGGTGCTGGCCGTGCTCATCATCCCGCTGGCGAGCCTGCTCGCCCGGTTCCGGATCACCGACGGGCAGAAGCTTCCGCGCCACGGCGCCTACATCATCTCGCCGAACCACTACAGCGAGATCGACCCCGTGATGATGGGGATGGTGGTCTGGAAGCTCGGGCGGCTGCCGCGGTTCCTCGCCAAGGAGAGCCTGTTCCGCGTGCCCGTCGTCGGCTGGTTCCTGCGCAAGTCCGGGCAGATCCCGGTGGCGCGCGGCGGTTCCGGCCGCGGCGCGGCCCCGCTGGCGGAGGCGCAGAAGATCATCGACGACGGCAAGGTCGTCATCATCTACCCGGAGGGCTCGCTCACCCGCGACCCCGACATGTGGCCGATGCGGGGCAAGACCGGCGCCGCGCGCATGGCGCTGGAGCACGACCTCCCCGTCATCCCGATGGCGCACTGGGGCACCCAGCAGGTCATGGCCCGCTACGCGAAGAAGATCAGCTTGTTCCCGCGCAAGACCATCGCCGTCAAGGTCGGCGACCCGGTCGACCTGTCCGCGTTCCGGGGCCGCAGCCTCGACCAGGCGACGCTGACCGAGGCGACCGAGGTCATCATGAACGCGATCACCGCGCTGCTGGAGGACCTGCGCGGCGAGAAGGCGCCGGAGACCCGCTGGGACCCGGCCTCGCACAACCAGAAGGAGACCGGCCGCTTCGATGGCTGACAGGAAAGGCCGGACGGCCGCACGACCGACTACGCCTCCCCGCCGCATCGCCGTCCTCGGCGCCGGAAGCTGGGGGACGACCTTCGCGAAGATCCTGGCCGACGGCGGCAACGACGTCGTGCTGTGGGCCAGGCGCCCGGAGCTCGCGCGCGAGATCAACGAGGTCAAGCGCAACAGCGACTACCTGGAGGGCATCAACCTGCCCCGCAACCTGCGCGCGACCTCCCACCTGGGCGACGCGATGCGCGGCGCCGAGCAGGTGTTCGTGTCCATTCCGAGCCAGACGCTGCGCTCCAACCTGGAGGCGATCGCGCCGCACCTCGCGCCGTCGATGATCCTCGTCAGCCTGATGAAGGGCGTCGAGAAGGGCACCGGCCTGCGGATGAGCGAGGTGATCGCCCAGGGACTCCCGATCGAGCCGGAGCGCATCGCCGTCGCCTCCGGCCCCAACCTCGCGCTGGAGATCGCGCGCGAGCAGCCGACCGCGGCCGTGGTGTCCTCGGAGAGCCTGGAGACCGCGCAGGCCGTGGCGATGGCCGCCACCAACCGCTACTTCCGCAGCTTCGTGAACACCGACGTGATCGGCACCGAGTTCGGCGGCGTGCTCAAGAACCTCATCGCCGTGGCGATCGGGATCGTGGACGGCGTCGGCTACGGCGAGAACACCAAGGCCTCGATCATCACCCGCGGCCTGGTCGAGATGACCGACTTCGCGGTCGCCTACGGCGCGGAGGCGGTCACGCTCTCCGGGCTCGCGGGACTCGGCGACCTGATCGCCACCTGCGAGTCGCCGCTGAGCCGCAACAACACCGCCGGGCGCCTGCTCGGGCAGGGCTACAGCTTCAACGACGTCGTCAAGCAGATGAACCAGACGGCGGAGGGCCTCGCCTCGGTCGCGCCCATCCTGCGTCTCGCCGAGGCGCGGGGCGTGGAGATGCCGATCGTCCGCCAGGTGAGCCAGGTGCTCGCCGGCACGCTCGACCCGAAGGACATCGCCCCCCATCTGACCACCGATGACGACGAACCGCAGGGAGAGAGGACAACGGATGACGGACAAGGTCGCAGTCGCACTTCTGTTTGGAGGTCGCTCAAGCGAGCATTCGATCAGCTGCGCGACGGCGGCGGGAGTACTGGCGGCGATCGATCGTGACCGGTACGACGTCATCCCCGTCGGCATCACCCACGAGGGCGCCTTCACGCTCCAGCCGGACGACGCCGCCCGCTTCGCGCTGAACACCGAGGCCCTCCCAGAGGTCGAGGACAACGGCTCCCGGATCGTCTGGCCGGAGTCGTCGACGTCGCGCGAGCTGGCCGTGGTCGCCGCCGACGGCACACGCTCGACGCTCGGCGCGGTCGACGTCGTGTTCCCGATCCTGCACGGACCGTGGGGCGAGGACGGCACCGTGCAGGGCATGCTCGAGCTGGTCGGCCTCCCGTACGTGGGCAGCGGCGTGCTCGCCAGCGCTCTCGGGATGGACAAGCACTTCACGAAGACCGTCCTGCAGCAGGCGGGCATCCCCGTCGCGCCGTGGCGGACCGTGACCGCGTACGAGTGGCGGACCGACGCCGACGCGGTGCGCCGCGAGGCGGAGGCGCTCGGCCTCCCGGCGTTCGTGAAGCCCGCCCGCGCGGGCTCCAGCGTCGGCGTGTCCAAGGTGACCTCCTGGGACGACCTCGGCGCCGCCGTCGAGACGGCCCTCGCCGAGGACGACCGCGTGCTCATCGAGTCGGCGGTCGTGGGACGCGAGGTGGAGATCGCCGTGCTGGGCGGCCGTCCGGGCGAACCGGCGCGCGGCTCCGTGGCGGGCGAGATCGTCATCAGCGGACGGGAGTTCTACGACTTCGCGGCCAAGTACCTGGACGCGCCGGGCATCGACCTGGTCTGCCCGGCCGACCTCACGGACGCCGAGCTGGCCGAGATGCGCGAGCTGGGCGTGCGGGCGTTCGACGCGATCGGCGCGGAGGGCCTCTCCCGCGTGGACTTCTTCCTCACGGCCGACGGGTTCGTCGTGAACGAGATCAACACCATGCCGGGCTTCACGCCGATCTCGATGTTCCCGCGCTGCTGGCAGGAGTCCGGCCTCGCCTACCCGGCCCTCATCACCGAGCTGCTCGAGGTCGCGCTGGCGCGCGCCTAGCACTCGCGATTCGTGCCGAATCGCGAGAACGCGCGTCCGTAACACGACATTCGTGCCGAATGTGAGCGCTGCTGCGCGACGCACATTCGTGCCGAATGTCGCGTATCGCGGCGCCTAACGCGGCATTCGTCACGAATGTGCGCAGCTGTTCACGCCGCGATTCGGGTCGAATGTCGTGAATGCGTGCGCGTAACGCGACATTCGTGCCGAATGTGCGAGGGGTCAGCGCGACGGCGTCGGCGTGGGCGCCGGCGTCGCCGTCGGAGGCGTCAGGGTCGTGTCCAGCGTGGAGAGGCACTTCTCCGTCTGCTTGACGCTCGCGATCGCCGAGGCGAACTCGGGCAGCACGGCCGCGTCCGAGGCCCCGGAGACGTGGTCGATGACGACCTCGGTCGCCGGCGTGCGACCGAAGGTCTGGTAGACCACCTGCTTGGCCGCCGGGTCCGACATCAGCACCCAGTCGATGCCGCTGACGTCGACGCACGGCTTGGTGGTCGGCCCGATCGGCGGGACGCCGCAGCGCAGCAGCACGGCGGCGGGGTCGCCCCACGCACCGGTGGCCTGCGCGTCGGTCTGCCTGCGGTCCTTGTCCGCCACCGAGTCCGGCAGCCGCACGGAGATCTCGGCGCAGCCCGGGTCGTTCGCGTCGGCCGCGGGGTCGAGGGAGACCGTGGGCGCGCACCCGGTCAGGGCGAGCGCTGCAGCGGCGAGCACGAGGGCGAGGGCGGAGCGGCGAGCGGACATCAGGATTCAGGCTACCGTTGTGAGTCATGGTGGATTCTGGGAGCGCGGCGGAGACCGTCGCCGACGCGTCGGAACGCGAGGCGCTGAAGCGCATCTTCCCGCGCCTGCCCGAGTCGTCCGCGACGATCGTGGGCCCGGGCGACGACGCGGCGGTCCTCACGGCGCCCGACGGCCGGTTCGTGGTGACCACCGACATGATGGTGCACGGCCCGGACTTCCGGCTGGCCTGGTCCACGCCGGAGGACCTCGGCTGGAAGGCCGCGGCGACCAACCTGTCCGATGTCGCGGCGATGGGCGCGGTGCCGACCGCGCTCGTGGTCGCGATCGCGGCGCCGCAGACGCTGCCGGTGTCCGCGCTGGAGCACATCGCGGACGGCTTCCGCGCGGCCTGCGCCGAGCTCGCCCCCGGCTGCGGCGTGGTCGGCGGCGACTTGTCGGCCTCCGACACGCTGACCCTCGCGGTGACCGCGTTCGGCGACCTGCAGGGGCGCGCACCGGTGCTGCGCAGCGGCGCCCGCCCGGGCGACGTCGTCGCGGTCTCCGGCGCGCTCGGGGCGGCCGCGGCGGGACTCCGGCTGCTGTTCGCGGAGGCGGTGGATGTGGACGGCGTGCCCGACCGCGTGCGCTTCGCCGCCGTCGCCGCCGCGCATCCCGACCTGGTCGGCGCCCAGCTGCGGCCCCGGCCTCCGGTCGCCGACGGCCCCCTCGCGGCGGAGGCCGGCGCCACCGCGATGCTCGACCTCAGCGACGGCCTCGCGCTCGACGCCCGCCGGGTGGCCGAGGCGAGCGGCGTCGCCATCGACCTCGACCGCACCGCCCTCGGCGACGACCCGCTCACCGCGCTGACCGGGGGAGAGGACCACGGCCTCCTCGCCTGCTTCCCACCCGGAACGCCGCTGCCCGGAGGCTTCCGCCCCGTTGGCACAGTCCGCGAGGGCGCCGGCCTCCTGGTCGACGGCCACCCCTTCGACGAGCGCGGCGGCTGGGACCCGTATCTGGAGTGGGACGGGCACAGCGGCTAACGGAGGAGATCCGATCCGACACGCCGGGCGAGAGCAGTCAGCGGAGGAGATCGGGGACAGCGGAGGGCGGAAGTCCTCCGGTGGCGACCGCGGCGGGGGCGCGGTCAGGCGGGGGACACGTAGTGCACGGCGGTCTCGCCGTAGGCGCGGGTGCGGTCCAGCGCCAGGCCCTCGGGGAGGCTCGGCACACCGTCGCGGGTGCTGCGCTCGACGCAGACCAGCGCATCCTCGGCCAGGTGCGGGACCAGCGCCGTGAGCACCGCGAGCAGCTCGCCGTCCGGGAGGTCGTAGGGCGGGTCCACGAAGACCAGGTCGAAGGCCGCCGCCGTGCCGCCGGCGAGGTACGGCTGCACCGCCGCCGCGCGCACGTCCACCTGCGGCCGGGCGTCCTTCGGCGCCGCGCGGACGACCGCCTCGGCGTTCCGGCGGCAGATCACGGCAGCGGCCGCGGACTTCTCGACCAGCACCACCCGCGCCGCGCCGCGGCTGGCGGCCTCCAGCCCGAGCGCCCCGGAGCCGGCGAACAGGTCGAGCACGTGCGCCCCGCGGACGGCGTCGCGCGCGTCCAATCCGGAGAACACGGCCTCGCGCACGCGGTCGCTGGTCGGTCGCGTGCCGCTCTTGGGCACCTGCAGCGTCAGCGAGCCGGCGAAGCCGGAGACGATTCGGGTCATAGCCATCCGAGCCTAGCGGTGCCGCCGCGCCGTCAGCAGAATAGAAGGATGGACGAACGCCTCCAGCAGGCGGAACTCGACGCCCTGTGGCGGTACGACGACCCCATCGCCTCCGCCGAACGCTTCGCGATCGCCGCTTCCGAACCCGACCGCCCCGAACTGGTGCGTGCTGAACTGGAGACCCAGCGCGCCCGCGCGCTCGGCCTGCAGGGCCGGTTCGCCGAGGCCGACGGCCTCCTCGACTCACTCGAGCCGGCGCTCGGGACGCTCGCCGTGCGCATCCTGCTGGAGCGCGGCCGGCTGCGCAACACCGAGGGCAGGCCGGCCGAGGCCGTCCCGCTGTTCGAGAGCGCTCTGCTGGCGGCGCGCCGCGACGCGGACACCTTCCTGGCGGTCGACGCCGCCCACATGCTCGCCATCGCCGACCCGGCACGCTCGGAGCAGTGGACCGAGGAAGGGCTCGTGGAGCTCGCCGGGGTCACCGACCCGCGGACCCTGCGCTGGGGCGTCGCCCTGCACAGCAATCGCGGCTGGGCGCTGTTCGAGGCCGGCCGCTCGCACGAAGCGCTCGGCTCATTCGAGGCGGCGCTGGAGGCGGCGGAGCGTTACGGCACGCTGGATCAGCAGTTCGCCGCGCGCTGGTCGCTCGCCCGCAGCCTGCGCGAGGTCGGGCGCTGGCAGGAGGCGCTCGACATCCAGCACCGGCTCGCCGCCGAGCGGCCGGGGGAGAGCGAGGTGGCCGCGGAGCTGGCGGCCCTCGCCGAGGTCGAGGCGCACGTCCGCGACGCGGCGACGGAGGCGGCCCCTACGATCGAACCATGACGACCAGCACCGCACCGGCCTCCGACGGCGCCGTCGCGCTCGAGACCCGGCTCACCGGCGTGCTGGGCGGGCGGACGGCCTCCGCGTTCGAGAAGGCGTTCGGGATGCGCACGGTCGCCGACCTGCTCGCGCACTACCCGCGCCGGTACGCGACCCGCGGCGAGCTGACCGCGCTGGCGAACCTGCCGCTGGACGAGCACGTCACGATCGTCGCCGAGGTGCTGCGGGTGCAGGAGCGCCCGATGCGCGCCAGGCGCGGCTCCATCCTGGAGGTGAAGATCTCCGACGGCGAGGGCGTCCTGACCCTCACGTTCTTCAACCAGGCCTGGCGGTCGAAGGAGCTCTCGCCCGGCGTCCGCGGCATCTTCGCCGGCAAGGTGTCCGCGTACCGCGGCGCGCTCCAGCTCGCGCACCCCGACTACGAGCTCTTCGCCGACGACGCGGAGAACGCCGTCGCGCCCGGCAGCGCCGCCGCGAAGGAGTGGGCGCAGACCCCCATCCCGATCTACCCGGCGACCGGAACGGTGGCGAGCTGGCAGGTGCAGAAGGCCGTCGGCCTCGCCCTCGACGCGCTGGGGCCGTGCCCCGACCCGGTGCCGGCCTCCGTCGTCGCCGAGCGCGGGCTGCTGCCGTTCCGCGAGGCGCTGGAGGGCATCCACCGACCGCAGAAGAACGCCCAGTGGCAGCGCGCCCGCGACGCCCTGCGCTTCCAGGAGGCGTTCGTGCTGCAGGCCGCCCTGCTGCAGCAGCGGGCCGAGGCGCGCTCGGTCGCGGCGACTCCGCGGAAGGCCGTGCCCGGCGGGCTGCTGGAGCGGTTCGACGCCATCCTGCCGTTCACCCTGACCGGCAACCAGGCCGACGTCGGCCGGGAGATCGCCCACGACCTCGGCACGGCGGAGCCGATGCACCGCCTGGTGCAGGGCGAGGTGGGCTCGGGCAAGACCCTGGTCGCGCTCCGGGCGATGCTCGCCGTGGCGGACAGCGGCGGCCAGTCGGCGCTCCTGGCGCCGACCGAGGTCCTCGCGGCGCAGCATCTCCGCTCCATCGTGGACATGCTCGGCCCCGACCTCTCCGCTGAGCTGATGCCCACTCTGTTCACCGGCCAGCTCAGCACCGCGGAGCGCAAGCGCGCGCTGCTGCGCACCGTGAGCGGCCAGTCCAGGATCGTGGTGGGGACGCACGCTCTGCTCGGCGACGCCGTCACCTTCTTCGACCTCGGCCTCGTCGTCGTCGACGAGCAGCACCGGTTCGGGGTCGAGCAGCGCGAGGCGCTGCGCGCGAAGGGCGGCACGCCTCCGCACGTGCTGGTCCTCACCGCGACGCCGATCCCGCGCACGGTCGCCATGACGGTGTTCGGCGACCTGGAGGTCTCGACCATCGCCCAGCTCCCGGCGGGGCGGCAGGGGATCGAGAGCTTCGTGGTCCCGCTCGCCGACCGGCCGGGCTGGGAGCGCCGGATCTGGGAGCGGGCGTCCGAGGAGATCGCCCGCGGCAGGCAGGTCTTCGTGGTGTGCCCGGCGATCAGCGCCAAGGAGGCCGAGGACGACGGCGAAGAGGCGCCGGCTCCCGAGGAGGACGCGGGACCTCCGCGTCCCACCGCGAACGTCGAGTCGGTCGCCGCCCAGGTGCGCGCCGACCCGCTGTTCGCGCAGACCCGCGTCGGCGTGCTGCACGGGCGGCTGTCCTCCGACGAGAAGGACGCGGTGATGCGCGCCTTCGCCGCGGGCGACCTCGACCTGCTGATCGCGACCACCGTGATCGAGGTCGGCGTCAACGTGCCGAACGCCTCCGCCATGATCGTGCTGGACGCCGACCGGTTCGGCGTCTCCCAGCTCCATCAGCTGCGCGGCCGGGTCGGCCGCGGCGACATCCCCGGGCTCTGCCTGCTGGTCACCTACGCCGAGGAGGGCTCGCTCGCGCGCGAACGGGTCGACGCGGTCGCCGCGACGCTCGACGGCTTCGAGCTCGCCAACGTCGACCTGGAGCTCCGGCGCGAGGGCGACGTGCTCGGCAGCCGGCAGTCCGGCGGCCGGTCCTCCCTCAAGCTGCTGCGCGTGGTCTCCGACGGCGAGCTCATCTCGGAGGCGCGGGTCGCCGCGGCCGAGACCCTGGACGACGGCGGCCTCGCCGCGCATCCCGCCCTGGCCGCGGCGCTCGCCCGTCGGCTCGACGAGTCCGAGCGCGCGTTCCTCGGCAAGTCCTGAGCGGGCCGCCGGGCCACGCGACACCCTGCCCTGTGAAGATAACGGATTCACAACGAATAGCCGGGAATCGCGTAATAGTCTGGTGCCCTATGAACAGGATCGCCGTAGTCCCTGGATCGTTCGACCCGGTCACTCTCGGGCATCTCGATGTCATCGAGCGGGCCGCTCGGCTGTGGGACGAGGTCCACGTGCTGGTGGTCCACAACCCGGACAAGTCGGCCCTGCTGCCCATCGCCCAGCGCGTCGCGCTGATCGAGCGGTCGATCGAGGACGCCGGGATCGAGGGCCGCATCGTGGTCGCGTCCTGGTCGGTCGGCCTCCTGGTCGACTACTGCACCGATGTCGGGGCGGACGTGCTGGTCAAGGGCATCCGCTCGCAGGTGGACGTCGCCTACGAGACCCCGATGGCGATCGTCAACCGGCACCTGGCCGACGTAGAGACGGTCTTCCTGCTTCCCGATCCGGCGAACGCGCACGTGTCGAGCTCCCTCGTGCGCCAGGTCGCCAACCTCGGCGGGGACGTGAGCCCCTACGTGCCTCCCGCCGTCTCCGAACTGCTGTCAACCACATGACCCGGGTGGAGAGATGAACAGTTACGCGACGCGCCAGCCCACGGAGTCCTCCGTCGCCCCGGAGGAGGTGGGCCTGCCCGCGCCGGGGATGGACCTGGACGAGCTGAGGGGCGCCGCGGAGCAGATCACCGCCAATGTGGAGTCCGTCATCGACGGCAAGCACGACGCGGTGCAGACGGCGCTGGTCGTCCTGCTCGCCGAGGGCCACCTCCTCATCGAGGACGTGCCGGGCGTCGGCAAGACGATGCTCGCCAAGTCGCTGGCGAAGTCGGTGGACTGCTCGGTCAGCCGCATCCAGTTCACGCCCGACCTGCTGCCCAGCGACGTCACGGGCGTCTCGGTCTACAACCAGGCGGAGCGGCGCTTCGAGTTCAAGCCGGGTGCGGTGTTCGCGAACATCGTCATCGGCGACGAGATCAACCGGGCCAGCCCGAAGACGCAGTCCGCGCTGCTGGAGTGCATGGAAGAGCGCCAGGTCACCGTCGACGGCTCGACGTACCCGCTCGCGGCCCCGTTCATCGTCGTCGCCACGCAGAACCCGGTCGAGATGGAGGGCACCTACGCGCTCCCCGAGGCGCAGCGCGACCGGTTCATGGCCCGTATCGCGATGGGCTACCCCGACGAGGACTCCGAGCTCGCGATGCTCACGACGCGCGACACCTCCAGCCCGCTCTCCCGGATCGGGCCGGTGGTCACCTCCGACGAGCTGCGCTCGATGATGACGACGGCCCGCGCGGTGTTCGCGTCGACGCCGGTCAAGCAGTACGCGGTCGACCTCGTGCGCGCGACGCGCGAGGACCGCGACCTCCGCCTGGGAGGCAGCCCGCGCGCGACGCTGCAGCTCGTCCGTGCGGCCAAGGCGATGGCGGCGCTCGACGGCCGCGACTTCGTGCTGCCGGACGACATCGACGCCCTGGCCGTCCCCGTGCTCGGCCACCGGCTGCTGCCGACCAGCCGCGCGCTCGGCCACCACCACGAGAGCGCGCCGGTGATCGCCGACATCGTCCGCCGGATCGTCGCGGCGACGCCCGTGCCCGTGGGCTCCGGCGCGATCGGCGGGGCGGCGAACGACACGCCTGCGTCCGGCCGCGGCCGCGCCGTCTCCGGAGCGGTCCGCACAGGCGGGGAGTAGGCCGTGGCAGGACGCGGGGGGCCGTCGCCCCTGAAGAAGCCGCGTCCGACTGCGCGCGGATGGACCTTCGGCGCCATCGGGGTGGTCGCGCTGGTCGCCTCCGCCTTCTTCGGGCGCACGGACGTGCTCTTCGTCGGCGTCTTCCTCACCGTGCTCCCGCTGGCGGCGATGATCTCGGTCACGCTGGACCGGCCGCGGCTGACCGTGGCCCGCAGCTTCCACCCGGATGTCGTCGCGGTGGGGGAGCAGGCGACGATCGTCACGACGGCCCGCAACCAGGCCGCCCGGCCGAGTCCGCCGGCGCGCTGGCGCGAGTACGCCCCGGCGGGGATCGACGTGCAGGGGTCGGCGCCGTTCCCGCGGCTCGGCGCGCACCAGGTCAACGTCGCCCACGGCAGGGACACCGTGGTGCTGCGGCAGGACATCGTCGCCCGCACACGCGGCTCGCACCCGGTCGGGCCGCTCATCGTCAGCCGCACCGACCCGTTCGGCATCGCGTACGCGGAGTACGCCGTCGGCCAGCCGCGGCAGTTCCTGGTGACCCCGCGGGTGGTGCCGCTGTCGAGCGGCGAGCTGGACGTCGCGCACAGCGAGGGCGCGGAGCACGAGCTGCAGCGGCACAGCATCCCGAGCGCCGACGAGCTGATCGCGCGCGAGTACCGGCCCGGCGACCCGCTGCGCCGCGTGCACTGGCGGGCGACCGCCCGCCACGACAAGCTGATGGTCCGGCAGGAGGAGCAGCGGAGCAACCCGGAGGCGTGGATCCTGATGGACACCCGGCCCGCGCCCGCGACCGCCGTCGTCATCCGGCCACCGGCCGCGCCCGGCGCCGCCGAGCCGGAGGACGCGCTGTTCGAGACGCTCGTGGAACTCGTGGCCTCCGTCGGCGTCCATCTCCTGGACGAGGGCTTCGTGCTCAGCGTGGTGGAGACCGCGCCGCGGCAGCTCTCGGGCCGCAGCGGCGCGGGCAGGACGGGCACCCTCGGATCCATCACCCCGACCTACGACCGCGGCACCGCCGACCGGCTGCTCCTCGCCGACCTGGCCGCGGTGGACGCGACGCCGGCCGCGCGCGACGACGCGGTCGCCGAGCTCGCCTCCGGCCTCCGGCGCGCCGGGCGCGCGGTCCCGATCTTCGCGGTCCTCCTCGACGGCACGCCGGAGCTCGGCTCGCTCGCCGGACTGCGCGGCATGGGCGACCCCGCCGTGGCGTTCATCGGCGCGGGCGCGGCGCCCGAGGTGGAGGAGGTCCTCGCCGACGCGGGCTGGCTGTGCGTGCCGTTCGCGGCGGGCGACGACCCCGCGGAGTGCTGGCAGCGCGCCCTGGACCGGCAGCGGACGGTGGCGGGTCATGGTTAGCGAAGCCGTCGCGCTCGGGATGACCGGCGTCCGCCGCAGGCGGCAGGCCTACTGGCGCATCACCGGTGCGCTGGTGCTGCAGGTGCTCGCGCTGAGCTTCGCGCTCGGCGGGCTCATCCAGGGGCCGACCTGGTGGTTCGCATTGATGCTGACCAGTTCCTTCCTCCTGGTGAGCGGGGCGGCCCTGCGCGCGGTCGGCGTGCACCGCCGGCTCGTCCCCGTGCTGGAGTTCGTGCTCGCCCTGATGATCATGACCGCGGCGTTCGGCAACGGCACCGGGCTGCTCGGGCTCATCCCGACGGCCGGGACCGTGCAGCGCTGGGGCGTCTACCTGCAGCAGGCGCAGCTCTCGATCTACCAGCAGGGCACGCCGGCCGAGAGCCTGCCGGAGTTCATCTTCCTGGTCGTCGCCGGCGCGTGCCTCATCGCGATCGTGCTCGACATCCTGGCCGTCGCGTTCCGGGCGCCCGCCTTCACCGCCCTCGGCGTCGTCGCGGTGCTCGTGGTGCCGGGGACGCTCCTCGGCGACGGGCTGGACCCGATCGCGCTGGCCGCGTCGGCGGTCGCGTTCCTCTGGCTGCTGCGCTGCGACGTCCGCACCCGCCGGCCCGGGTCGCCGCGCCCGGCCGCCGCACTGTCCGTCGGCGCCGCCGCCGTCGTGGTCGCCATGCTGCTGTCCGGCACGGCGCCCGGGTTCGACAAGGGCGGGGCGACCTCCTTCACGGCCGGCGGCATCTCGATCGGCGGAACGGTGACGCCGCTGATCGACCTCGGCAAGGACCTCCGCCGCCCGGCCGCGGTGCGGGCGCTGACCTACACGACGACCGCCTCGGGCGGCCCCTATCTCAAGCTCGCCTCGCTGGACCAGTTCACGGGCTCGGTCTGGAAACACAGGGAGCGCGACACCAAGCGGCTCTCCGACGGCGTCGCGATCGGACCGGTGCCCGGGCTGTCCGACGCCGTGAAGCGGTCCAAGATCACCACCTCCGTGGAGATCGACGACATGACCAGCCGCTGGCTGCCGGTGCCCGCGCCCGTGCAGTCGGTGAAGGGCCTCAACGGCACCTGGTCGTGGGATCCCGACGATCTGACCCTCGGCGGCATCAACGTCACGACCCAGGGCCAGAAGTACACCGTGACGAGCCTGACGCTCGCACCGACCGCCGACCAGCTCAAGGCGGCGGGCGGCTTCGTGCCCGCCGACATCCAGCGCGACCTGTTCCTGCCCTCCAACATGCCGGCGATCATCGGGCAGACCGCGCTGACGGCGACCGCGGGAGCGGTGTCCGAGTACGACAAGGCGGTCGCGCTGCAGGACTACTTCCGCGACAACGGCTTCGTCTACTCCACGCAGACCCCGCTCAAGCAGGGCTACGACGGCGACGGCACGCGGGTGATCGCGAAGTTCCTGCAGGTCAAGAGCGGCTACTGCGTCCACTTCGCCTCGGCGATGGCGCTGATGGCCCGCAGCCTCGGCATCCCGGCCCGGGTGGCGGAGGGCTACCTGCCCGGGACCTCCAGCGGCGGCACGGCGAACAGCCCGGGGACCTACACGGTGACCAGCGACGACCTGCACGCGTGGCCCGAGCTGTACTTCGCCGGCGTCGGCTGGGTGCCGTTCGAGCCGACGGTCGGCCGGGGCACGATCCCCAGCTACACCCGGCCGAACACCACGCCCGACCAGGTCGTCCCGACGACGGGGCCCGGCTCGTCCGCCGCGCCGAAGCGCCTGGTGCCCACCGACCAGCCCAACGTCGCGGGAGCGGCGGGGACCACACCGCCGTCGCCGCTGCAGCCGGTGCTGTCCGGGCTCGGCGTCGCGCTGCTGGTGATCGCGGTGCTCCTGACGCCGGCGGTGCTGCGCCGGATGCGGCGGCGGGCGCGTCTGAGGCGGCTCTCCGAGTCGTGGGGCGGCGCGGCGGTCGTCTGGGACGAGCTGCGGGACACCGCGCGCGACCTCGGCTGGTCCGCGCCGGACACCGAGACCCCGCGCGCCTTCGCGCGGCGGATCGCGGCGGCGGTCGAAGGGACGCCGGGGGAGGAGGCCGTGCTCCGCCTGCTCGACGTGCGCGAGCGCGACGCCTTCGGGCCGCCGACCCGCGCGGTCGCCGTCGGCCTGGCGGACGACCTCCGGCGGGTCATCGACGCGCTGGAGGCGCAGGCGGGCCGCGGGCTGCGGCTGAAGGCGGCGCTGATTCCTGTGTCGTTGCTGCCAGCCGGCTGGCGTTCGCCTGCGAGCGTCGGCGGTCCCGCGTAACATAGCCGTTCGTGAGCAGCTTCAGAACCACCCCGTACACGGTCAGTGTGTACGACCTCATGCGTCGTCCCGGCGAGATGCGCGAGCAGCACCTCAGCATCCCGGTGACGGAGAGACTGGGGGAGGGACTGCTGTCCGTGCCCGAGGGCGCGACCATCGACCTCGACCTCCGGCTGGAGTCGATGCACGAGGGCATCCTGGTCACGGCGGAGGCCGAGACCACCGCCACCGGCGTCTGCGGACGCTGCCTGATCGACATCGACCAGCCAGTCGAAGTCGATTTCCAGGAACTTTTCGCGTATCCTTCTACGGAAGCTTTTGATTATGAGGTTCACGACGACCACGTGGATCTTGAACCTCTGATCAGGGATGCGGTGGTGCTGTCACTGCCGTTTCAGCCGGTGTGCCGGCCGGACTGCCCGGGTCTCGATCCAGAGACCGGGGAGAGGCTGGCGGATGTACCGGACCGCAAGCCGAACGAGACCGTCGATCCTCGCTGGTCCGCGCTCGCGGCGTTCCAGGCTTCCGACACCGAGTCCACCAGCAACAACGCCCCGGCCGCCGGGGCTGGAGAAGAGAGATAGTCATGGCCGTTCCGAAGCGGAAGCAGTCTCGCGCCAACACCCACGCCCGCCGTTCGCAGTGGAAGGCCGAGGTCCCCACGCTCGTCAAGTCGATCGAGAACGGCAAGGTCGTCTACAGCCTCCCGCACCGTGCCAAGGTCGTCGAGGACTCCGCGGGCACCGCGCTGTTCATGGAGTACAAGGGCCGCAAGGTCGCCGACGTCTGATCCGCCCACCGGGCCGATCAGCGCACGAGGCACTGAAGTAGGGGGAAAGCAGGAACGTGGTCGGGGAGAACACTGACCACGCCGCCCTCATCGAGAAGCTCGGGGTCGACATCGACCCCGAGCTTCTCGTGCTTGCCCTGACCCATCGCTCGTACGCGTACGAGAACGGCGGAATCCCCAACAACGAGCGTCTGGAGTTCCTCGGCGACTCGATCCTGGGGCAGGCCGTCACGGTCAAGCTGTTCCGGGAGAACCCGGACCTCGACGAGGGCGAGCTCGCGAAGCGCCGGGCCAGCCTGGTCAGCTCGGTCGCGCTGGCGGAGGTCGCGCGCGGCATCGGCCTCGGCCAGTACCTGCGGCTGGGCCGCGGGGAGAACCAGAGCGGCGGCCGCGACAAGGCGTCCATCCTGGCCGACACGGTCGAGGCGCTCATCGGAGCCGCCTACCTCGACGCCGGCGGGGAGGAGGCGACGGCGCTCGTGCTGCGCCTGGTCGACCCGCTGCTCGCCGACCCCGACCGGTTCGGCGCGGCGATGGACCCCAAGACCAGCCTCCAGGAGGCGGCGGCCCATCGGGGCGCCGGCCTGCCGGTCTACACGGTGACCAATTCCGGCCCCGACCACTCCAAGACCTTCCACGCCACCGTCTCGGTCGGCGACATCGTCACCGCCACCGGCGAGGGCACGAGCAAGAAGCAGGCCGAGATGGCCGCGGCGCTCAACGCCTGGACCGAGCTGACCCGCCGCCGTGCCAGAGCTTCCCGAGGTTGAGGTCGTCCGCGCCGGGCTGGCCCCGGCGGTCACGGGCGCGACCATCCTCGGCGTCGAGGTCTTCGAGCCGCGTTCGCTGAAACGCCACGACCCGGTCGCCGGCGCGTTCGAGACGCTCCTCACCGGCCGGGTGATGGAGGAGCCCGCCCGCCGCGGCAAGTTCCTCTGGATCCCGCTGCAGGGCACGCCCCGCCGCGCGATCGTGGCCCACCTCGGGATGAGCGGGCAGATCCTGCTGCGCGAGCCGGGCTGGGACGAGCCCGGCCTGCTGCGCATCCGCCTCCACATCGAGACCGCCGCGACGCTTCCCGGCGACCACCGCGAGCTGTGGGTGCACTTTGTCGACCAGCGCATCTTCGGCTCAATGGCGGTCGACACGCTGGTCCCGACCGCGGACGGCGCCGCCGCCGGGCTGGGGACGTCGGAGCCGCTGATCCCGACCCAGGTCTCCCACATCGCCCGCGACCCGCTCGACCCGGCGTTCGACGACGCTGCGTTCTTCGCCGCGCTGACTCGCAAGAACAGCGGCATCAAACGCGTCCTCCTCGACCAGACAGTGGTCAGCGGCGTGGGCAACATCTACGCGGACGAGGCGCTCTGGGCCGCCCGCATCCACTACGAGCAGCCGGCGTCGTCGCTCAGCCGTGCGAAGGCCCGCACGCTGCTGGCGGAGGTCCGCCACGTCCTCGAGAAGGCGCTGGCCGAGGGCGGCACGAGCTTCGACGCCCAGTACGTCAACGTCAACGGCAACTCCGGCTACTTCGCCCACAGCCTCAACGCCTACGGCCAGGAGGGGAAGCCCTGCCCGCGGTGCGGGACCGCGATCGTGCGGGAACGGTTCATGAACCGGTCGTCGCACTTCTGCCCGCGGTGCCAGCGGCTGCGGTGAGTACCAATCCTTGGTAGCCAGGGCTGAATGGCCATGAACACGTCGAACAGCCTGGACGACCACTTCGCCGGTTTCCTCGCGCACGAGGTCGCGACCGGTCGCTACCGCTCCGCGAGCGAAGTGGTGCGCGCCGGGCTGCGCCTGCTGGAGGACCAGGAAACGCAGATGTCCCGCACTTCGAGCCGCGCTGGTCGCCGGCGAGGAGAGCGGAGAGCCCGAGGCGTTCGACTTCGACGCGTTCATAGCCTCCAAGAAGTCGTGACGCGGTTCCGGCTCACCCCGGCCGCGCGGCGCGATCTCTCCTCGATCTGGGACTTCGCCCAGGAGAACTGGGACGCGCGGCAAGCCGAGACAGACGTGACCGAGATCCGCGCGGCAATCGAACGCGTGGCGGACAGTCCGGCGCGTGGCCGTGCCTGCGACGACATCCGCGCGGGCTATCGACGCTACGCGATCGGCAGCCATCTGGTCTTCTACGTCGAGAACGGCGACGGCGTCGACGTCATCCGAATCCTGCATCAGCGCATGGATCCGACGCGGCACCTGTAGGCGGAGCCCCTCACCCCAGCGTCTTCTGCCAGTGCCCCGTCAGCGCGTGCAGCTGGAACCCGAACGCCCGGTTGATCGCCAGCATCGGGGCGTTCTCGTCCGCGTTCCAGGTGAGCAGGCGGTGGATGTGCGGCGCGTGCTGCGCCAGCTCGTGGATGTTCTGCAGCTTCACCAGCGTGCCCAGCCGGTGGCCGCGGTGGGGGATGGCGACGAGGGTGTCGTACTGCTCCGCCTTGTCCCCGTCGGCCGGGACGGCGATCTCGGTGTAGGCGGCCAGCTCGCCCGTGGCCAGGTGCTGGGCGGCCGTGACCAGCAGCGGCTCCCCGCGCTCGGCGAGCTCGCGCTCCTGGGCGCGCACGCGCTCGCCCGTCCACTCCTCGCGGTCGACGGCGATGCCGCTCTGCGGGATGTCGGTCGACATCCGCGCCTTCAGCGCCGCGAACCGCTCCAGGAGGTCGTCGGGGGCGTGGCCCAGCCACGACACGGCGCGGTAGCCGGTCGCGGACGCCGCCGTGCTCGCCAGCCCGGCCTCGCGCGCCCGCGGCAGCGGTAGCACCAGCTCGCTGGAGCGCTCGATCTGGCCGAGCTGGTAGCCGTGCCGGAGGGCGAAGCGGACATCGCGCGACTCCGCGGGCAGCCCGGCCGAGCCGGCACGCGCCCGGACGACCGACACGCTGTCGCCGAGCGTGCGCGCCGGATGCTCGGTGTAGGCGCTGACGACGCGCCGGCCGCCCTCCGCCGCGAGCTCCTCGCCCGCGGCGAGCAGCGCCGACCCGATGCCGCGGCCGCGTGCGGCCGGCGCGACGTCGACGAGCAGGCTCATCGTCTCGGCGCGCTCGTCGAGGGGGAAGTCCGCCTGCACGCGCCCGACGACGACTCCGTCCTCGATCGCGACCAGGATGATCTTCTCCTGATAGTCCTGCGCGCGGAAGGAGGCGAGGGCCTCCTCGGCGGTCTCCACGAAGTCGTCCGCCTGCCACAGCGCGACGCTGATGCCGTTGAGGACGCCGACCAGTTCCTCGAACACCAGCGACCCCCCGGTGCCGAGGGCGGCGGGGGGCGAGAGCCGCTCGATGCGCACCGCTGCCTCCCGCTGTCGTCGTTTCCGTAGTGCGGCGAACTACTCAATCTAACCCCGGTTCCTACGCCTGTGAAGTGCAGCGAACCGTTTGGTTTCGATCGTGTAAATCTGGGCGGAAATGTCGGGTGCAAATGCTTGCATCGCATGTAGTCTCAGCACACATATTCGTGGTGCGACGAGGCAATCACGCCGCGTTCGACACGGATTCACGTCGAGAGGCAGAAGATGCTAGGAAAGAAAGTCACGATCGGTGCGGCTGTTGCAGCGTCAGTCGCACTGTTCCTCGTTGGATGTGCCAACCAGCCGTCCACCGGAGGATCCACGAACACCAACTCGAAGGTGAACATCCCGGCGATCACCTCGGTCTCCACCCCCAAGGACGCGGTCCTCCCCGCGGGCGACGGCAAGGCCACCTGCCCCTCCGGGCTCACGATCGCGTACGTCGGAGCCGAGACCGGCCCGAACGCCCAGCTCGGTATCAACATCTTCAACGGCATCCAGCTGGCCATCAACCAGCACAACCAGGCCAACAAGGGATGCCAGGTCGGCTTCAAGAAGTTCGACACCGAGGGCGACCCGAACAAGGCGACCGGCCCGGTCACCCAGGCGGTCAACGAAGCCGACATCGTCGGGGTCGTGGGCCTGCCGTTCTCCGGCGAGTCCAAGGCGACCGGCAACATCTTCGAGCAGCAGGGCCTGGTGCACATCACCCCGTCCGCGACCAACCCGGCGCTGACCCAGAACGGCTGGAAGACCTTCTTCCGCGGCCTCGGCAACGACGCCGTCCAGGGCCCGGCGGCGGCGAAGTTCCTGACCGACAAGCTGCAGGCCAAGAAGGTCTACCTGGTCCAGGACGACTCCGACTACGGAATCGGCCTCGGCACGACGACCTCCAAGGCGCTCGGCAGCGCACTGGTCGGCACCGACAAGGTGACGACCGGCCAGAAGGACTTCTCGGCCGTGATCTCCAAGATCATCAACGCGAAGCCGGACGCCGTGTACTACTCGGGCTACTACGCCGAGGGTGCGCCGTTCGACCAGCAGCTGGTCAACAAGGGCTACACGGGCACGTTCGTCGGCCCCGACGGTGTGAAGGACGACCAGTTCATCAAGCTGGCCGGCGACGCGTCCAGCAACGCGTACTTCACCTGCCCCTGCATCCCGGGTGAGCTGATCCCGTCGTTCGAGTCCGCCTACAAGACGCTCGCCAGCGCCGAGCCGGGCACCTACTCGATCGAGGGCTACGACGCCACCACTGTCCTGCTCGCCGGCATCGACAAGGGCAACACGACCCGCGCGAAGCTCGTCGACTGGGTGAAGAACTACGACGCCGACGGCCTGAGCAAGCACTACAAGTGGGACTCCACCGGTGAGCTGCAGGCGCCGACCGTCTACGGATACAAGGTCGAGGGCGGCAAGATCGTCCCGATCGGAACCATCGGATAACGCGACACGCGAAGGTGCCGCGGGCCACCGTGGCCCGCGGCACCTTTGTTTCGACTTACGCTCGTAAGAACTGAGCCGGACCAACGACGATCCGGCACTGAACCCTGGAAGCTCGAATGCTCGAAACCCTCCTCCTCGTCCATCCGGTCCTCGACAACTCGTGGATCAACTTCGACGTCAACGCGCTCGTCCAGAACTTCTGGAGCGCCACCTTCGACGGCCTCACCTTCGGGGCCATCTACGGCCTGATCGCCGTCGGCTACACGCTCGTCTACGGCGTGCTGAACCTGATCAACTTCGCCCACTCCGAGGTCTTCATCGTCGGCGCCTACGGCGTCGTCATCACCCTCACCTCGCTCGGCTTCGGCCCGAGCGCCCCCAACCTGAGCCCGGCGGCGATCGTCGGGGACCTGGTGCTCGCCCTGCTCGTCGGCATGGTCGCGTCGGCGTTCACAGCCTGGGTGCTGGAACGCGTGGCCTACCGCCCGCTCCGAAGACGGAACGCGCCACGCCTCGTGTTCCTCATCACGGCGATCGGCGCCTCGTTCACGATCCAGTACCTGATCTTCCTGATCCGGGGCGCGAACGCGGAGCCGGCGGTGACGATGTTCATCCCGCAGCCGATCTTCGACGTGTTCGGCACCATCGTGAACAGCCAGCAGATCATCATCGTCGTCGCCTCGGTGATCCTGATGATCGCCACCGACTACTTCATCCGGCGCACCCGCACCGGGCGCGGGATCCGCGCCGTCGCGCAGGACGCCGACACGGCAACGCTGATGGGCGTGAACAAGGAGCGGATCATCCAGATCACGTTCATCACCGGCGGTGTCCTCGCCGGCGCCGCTGCACTGTTCTACGTGATGCTCGTCCCGTCCGGCGTGATCTACAACGGCGGCTTCGTGCTCGGCGTCAAAGCGTTCGCCGCGGCCGTCCTCGGCGGCATCGGCAACGTGCGCGGCGCCCTGCTCGGCGGCCTCCTGCTCGGCGTGATCGGCAACTACGGCCAGATCCTGCTGGGCGACTCGCAGTGGACCGACGTCGTCGCGTTCGTCGTGCTGGTGCTCGTGCTGCTGGTCAAGCCGACCGGCATCCTCGGCACCTCCCTCGGAAGGAGCCGCGCATGAGCACCACGGAAGGCCCCAAGGTCCTGCCCGACGGACGCTCGGAGCAGGCGGCCGACGCCCTGGAGGCGGCCCGCGCCGGCAAGAAGAAGGGACCGCTGCAGCCGCTGCGCGACTACTGGAACGGCCTCCCGCGGGCCGTGCAGTGGGCGTGGCTGCTCATCGTGGTCGCGCTGGCCTACGCGCTGCCGTACCTCAACTTCTTCCCCCTCACCACCGAGCCCGGCAACGACTGGCCGCTGGCGTGCTTCGCCATGGCCACGTACGGCCTGATCGCGGTCGGCCTGAACGTGGTGGTCGGCTACGCCGGCCTCCTCGACCTGGGCTATGTCGCGTTCTTCGCCGTCGGGTCGTACACCGCCGCGATGCTCACCAGCCCGGACTCGCCGTTCCTGAAGATCCCGTACCTGTGGACGATCCCGGTCGCCATGGCCGTGACGATGACCTTCGGCGTGATCCTCGGTGTGCCGACGCTCCGCCTCCGCGGCGACTACCTGGCCATCGTCACGCTCGGCTTCGGTGAGATCGTCCGCATCCTCGCCACGATCATCCCGGCGATGAAGGGCCAGGTCGGCTTCCAGAACGTCGGCCACCCGCCGGGGACGGACGCCAAGGGCATCCCGATCTTCTCCAACTCGAACGGCGTGCCCTGGTACTGGCTGACAGTGACGGTGATCATCATCATCCTGCTGCTGGTGGGCAACCTGGAGCGCAGCCGCGTCGGCCGCGCCTGGATCGCCATCCGCGAGGACGAGGACGCCGCCGAGATCATGGGCGTGCCCACCTTCAAGTACAAGGTGTGGGCGTTCGCGATCGGCGCCGGCGTGGGCGGCCTCTCCGGCGCGCTGTTCGCCGGGCAGGTCGGCTTCGTCAACAACCAGAAGTTCGACGTGCAGACCTCGATCCTGTTCCTCGCGGCCGTCGTGCTCGGCGGCGCGGGCAACAAGGTCGGCGCGATGATCGGTGGCGCGATCGTGGCGTACATCCCGCTGCGGTTCACGGCGATCGCCGACTACAAGTACCTGATCTTCGGCATCGCGCTCGTGCTGATCATGATCTTCCGCTCGCAGGGCCTGTTCCCCGCGCGGCAGAAGCTCCTGGCGTACGGGCGGCTCGCATACCGGAGAGTGGCCCAGACCGCGAAGGGAGGCGCGCGATGAGCGACGGACCCACCACACCCCCCACACCCCCCACCCCGTCGACCGCGGAGACGCCGGAGGAGGAGCCCGTCCTCGGCGCGAACGAGGACGAGCTGGAGGCGGCCGGCGTCGACCTGGACGTCGCCGAGGCGGCGGCCCCCGACCGGGAGATCGCGGTCGAGGTCGGCGAGAACATCGTCGAGGTGCGCAACCTCACGGTGAAGTTCGGCGGCCTGCTCGCCCTGGACGATGTCTCGTTCAACATCCGCCGTGGCGAGATCCTCGGCCTGATCGGGCCGAACGGAGCGGGCAAGACCACCTGTTTCAACGCGATGACCGGCGTCTACAAGCCGACCAGCGGCGACGTGCTGCTGGAGGGCCAGTCGATCAAGGGGCAGAAGCAGCACCGGATCACCCGGCTCGGCCTCGCCCGCACGTTCCAGAACATCCGTCTGTTCGGCGAGATGACGGCGCTCGAGAACGTCGTCGTGGGCCTGGACGCCCGGCACCGCACGTCGGTGCCCGGCGCGCTGCTGCGGCTCCCGCGGCACACCAGGGAGGAGAAGTCCTCGATCGAGCGCGGCATGGCCCTGCTCGAGTTCGTGGGCATCGCCGATCACGCCGCCGACCTCTCCCGGTCGCTGCCGTACGGCTCGCAGCGTCGCCTGGAGATCGCGCGGGCTCTGGCGACGGACCCCAAGGTGCTCTGCCTGGACGAGCCGGCCGCCGGCTTCAACCCCGCGGAGAAGGAGGACCTGATGGACCTCATCCGGACCATCCGCGCCGACGGCTACACCGTCCTCCTCATCGAACACGACATGAAGCTGGTCATGGGCGTGACGGATCGCATCGTGGTGCTGGAGTTCGGCCGCAAGCTGGCCGACGACGTGCCGCAGGAGATCCGCAACGACCCGCGCGTGATCGCCGCCTACCTCGGGGAGCCAGAAGATGACGTTGCTTGAACTGAAGAACATCAGCGTGTCCTACGGCCGCATCGAGGCGATCCACGACATGTCGTTCTCCGTCGAGGAGGGCGAGATCGTCAGCCTGATCGGCGCGAACGGCGCGGGCAAGTCGACCACGATGAAGACCATCTCGGGCATCCTGAACCCGTCGAAGGGCTCCATCCTGTTCGACGGCCAGGACATCACCAAGATGAAGGCGCACATCCGCGTCATCCGCGGCATCTCGCAGGCCCCGGAGGGCCGGGGGATCTTCCCGGGGATGACCGTGATGGAGAACCTCGACATGGGCGCCTTCGGCCGCAAGGACCGGTCCAACATGGGCCCGGACTTCGACCGGGTGTTCTCGCTGTTCCCGCGCCTCGCCGAACGCAAGACGCAGGTCGGCGGCACGATGTCCGGCGGCGAGCAGCAGATGCTCGCGATCGGGCGCGCGCTGATGTCGAGCCCGCGGCTGCTGCTGCTGGACGAGCCGTCGATGGGGCTGGCCCCGCAGTTCATCCGGCAGATCTTCTCGATCATCACGGAGATCAACAAGCAGGGCACCACCGTCCTGCTGGTGGAGCAGAACGCCAACCAGGCGCTGGCGCGCGCCCACCGCGCGTTCGTCCTGGAGACCGGCAGCATCACCCGCTCCGGCACCGGCCGCGAACTGCTCGCCGACCCCGCCATCAAGGAGGCCTACCTCGGCGTCGGCTGACGCCGGGCACCTGCCGAGTACGCGAAAAGTCCGCCGTTTCCGCCCGGAACGGCGGACTTTTCGCGTACTCGGCAGTCGCTCTGCCGGCGACTCGAGCGATTCGCGTGCATCGACGCGGCCCTCGGCACCTCCTAATATGACGACCACGCAGACGAAGGTGGCCACAGTGGCGGACAACACGAACAGACCTGTCAGGGTGGAGCCTCACCGCCGCCGCTACGGCACCGACCGGATGAAAGCCCTCAGCGACGGCGTCTTCGCGTTCGCGATCACCCTGCTCGTGCTGGACCTGGTCGTGCCCAGCGGGTCCGGGCGTGATCTGGTGGGCGCGGTCCTGCAGCTGTGGCCGCACTACTTGGCGTACGTGGTCAGCTTCGCCACGATCGGCGCCATGTGGCTGGCGCACACCGCAATCACGGATCGTCTGGACCACGCGGATTCCACCTTCATGCGGCTGAACCTCCTGCCTCTGCTGTTCGTGGCCTTCCTCCCGTTCCCCACCGGTTTCCTCGCGCAGTACGTCAACTCCGAGCAACCCGAGCGGATCGCCATCCTCCTGTACGGAGGAGCTGTCGTGCTGCTCATCGTGGCCCTGGCCGTGGTGCGCTCCTACGCCTCCCGCGAAGGCTTGTTCACCGGGGAGGCCGATGCGGGCGATCGCAACCTCGACCGTCGACTGCTCATCGGACTCGTGGGCTATCTGGTCCTGATCGGGATCGGCATGATCTTCCCGATCACCGGGGTCTTCGGGTTCCTCGCCCTGGCGGTCTTCATCATCGTTCCGCTCCGTGTCCGGCGGGCGTGAGAGAAAATCGCTTCCGGGTTGACTCCTGCACGGCTTGGGGAAAGGGGGTCGGGGCGGGCGTCGGGTAGATTCTCCACGTGTATTTGAAGAGTCTGACGCTCAAGGGCTTCAAGTCGTTCGCCACGCCGACGACTTTCGCCTTCGAGCCGGGCGTCACCTGCGTGGTCGGGCCCAACGGCTCCGGCAAGTCGAATGTGGTCGACGCCCTCGCCTGGGTGATGGGCGAGCAGGGCGCCAAGACGCTTCGCGGCGGCAAGATGGAGGACGTCATCTTCGCCGGCACCTCCACCCGCGGGCCGCTCGGCCGCGCCGAGGTGCAGCTGACGATCGACAACAGCGACGGCGCGCTCCCGATCGAGTACACCGAGGTCACCATCTCGCGCACGCTGTTCCGCAACGGCGGCAGCGAATACGCCATCAACGGCCAGTCCTGCCGGCTGCTGGACGTGCAGGAGCTGCTCAGCGACTCGGGCCTCGGCCGGGAGATGCACGTCATCGTCGGCCAGGGCCAGCTCGACGCCGTGCTGCGCGCCACTCCGGAGGAGCGCCGCGGCTTCATCGAGGAGGCCGCCGGCATCCTCAAGCACCGCCGCCGTAAGGAGAAGACCCTCCGCAAGCTGGAGGCCATGCAGACCAACCTGACCCGGCTGAGCGACCTCGCCGGGGAGGTGCGCCGCCAGCTCAAGCCGCTCGGTCACCAGGCCGAGATTGCGCGCGAGGCGCAGTCCATCGCCGCGATCGTCCGGGACGCCCGCGCGCGGCTGCTCGCCGACGACGTCGTCGGGTTGCGGCGCTCGCTGGACGACCACACCCGCACGGAGGCCGAGCGGCACAGCGAGCAGATCGTCCTCCAGGAGCAGCTGGAGCAGAAGCAGCTGCGCCGCACCAGGCTGGAGCAGGCGCAGATCGGCGACGCCGTCGACGTCGCCCGCAGCACCGCCTTCGCCCTGGAGCAGGCGCAGGACCGGCTGCGCAGTCTCTACTCGCTCGCCACGCAGAAGGTCGCGCTGCTCGGCAGCCAGGCGGACGCGACCGACGACGGTCCGCGCGTCAGCCCGCAGCAGGTGCGGGACGCGGCCGACGAGGTCGAGCGGCTGCGTGGCGCCGTCACCGAGGCCGAGGCGGCCTGGGAGGCGGCGCAGACCGCGACCCGCGGGGCGCGGGCGCGGCTGGACGCGGTGGACGACGAGATCGCGGCGCAGAGCGCGCTGGTGTCCAAGCACGACCTGGAGATCAGCAAGCTGAACGGCCAGGCCGAGGCGGCCGGGCAGCGGCTCGCCGCCGTCCGTGGCGAGGTGCTGCGGCAGCAGAACGCGCTCGACGCCGCGACGGAGCGGCTCGAGAAGGCGCGCGCCGAGTTCGCGGCCCGGGAGGCCGACGCCGCGACCACCGACCTCGGCGAGGGCGCGCTCGATGAGGCGTACGAGCTCGCCCAGGCCGACGTCTTCGAGGCAGAGGGCCTCATCGAGAAGCTGCGCGACGACCTCCACACTCTGGAGCGCGAACGCGACGCACTGGCGGCGCGCACCTCCGCGCTGTCGCTCGCTCTCGACCAGAAGGACGGGTCGGCTGCGCTGGTCGGCGCTCGGCTCTCCGGTGTCCGCGGCCTCGTCGCCGAGCACATCCGCGTGCACCCCGGCTACGAGGCGGCGATCGCCGCCGCCCTCGGCACGCTGGCCGACGCCGTGCTCGCCGAGAGCAGGGACGCCGCGTTCGATGCCGTCGCGCACGCCGCGGCCGACGACCTCGGCCGGGTGGAGGTCATCGTCGCCGACGCCGTGGCGCCCGAGGTCGACCTGACCGGCGTCGCCGGAGTCGTCCCAGCACGCTCGGTCGTGGACGCTCCGAGCGGCGTGCTCGGCCTGCTCGCGTTCACCGCCATCGCGGATGATGTGGACGCCGCGCGCGCTGCGGCGGACGCGTTCCGCTCGCGCACGCTCGGCGGCCCCGTCACCCTCATCACCCGCGCCGGCGACGTGCTGACCGAGTTCGTGCTGCGCGGCGGCTCGGGCGCGAAGCAGAGCCGCATCGAGCTGATCGCCGACCGCGACGCCGCCGAGGACCGCCTCGGCGAGGTGACGTCCCTCATCGACCGCGCCCGGTTCGCCCTCGCGGAGCAGCGTGGAGTGCTGCAGGTCGCCAAGGAGCAGTCCCAGACCGCGCTGACAGCGCTGCGCGAGTTCGACGCCCAGCTCGCCGCGCAGACCGAGCAGCTGAACCGGGTGAAGGTCCAGCTGGAGGCCTCCGTCGCCGAGTCCGACCGCCTCGGCCGCGCGCTCGAACAGGCCGCCGAACGCGTCGCCGACGCCGAGAGCGCCGCCGAAGCGGCGAAGTCGGAGCTGGAGGTGGCCCGCTCGCGGCCCCGCCCCATCCTCGACGTCTCTGCGCGCGACGCGCTGTCCGCCGAGCTGGACGCCGCGCGCGAGGCCGAGGTCGAGGCGCGCCTCGCGGTCGAGACGGCGAAGGAGCGCGTGCGCGCGGAGCAGGCCAGGGGAGAGGCCCTGGCCCGGCAGCTGGAGGCCGAGCGCGCCGCCGCGGAGGAGGCCGCCCGTCGCGCCGTGATCCGCCGCCGGCAGCTGGAGGCCGCGCAGGGCGTCCTGGACGTCCTCCCCGCGGTGCTCGCCTCCGCCGATCGCTCGGTGTCGCAGGCGCGCCTGGAACTCGCCGCCGCCGAGGCCCGACGTGCGAGCCAGAACGAGGAGCTCGCCACCGTGCGCCGCGAGGAGGCCGCTCTCCGCGAGCGCCTGCACGGCATCACCGAGTCGGTGCACGGCCTGGAGCTGCAGATCTACGAGAAGAAGCTGCACCTGTCCAGCCTGCTGGAGCGGGCGGGCAGCGAGCTCGGCCTCGTCGAGGACGTGCTGGTGGCGGAGTACGGGCCGGACGTGCCCGTGCCGCCGGACACCCGCGACGACGATGGGACGCCCGATGAGGCGTCCGACGGTGCGGAGGCCGCTGAGCGTCCCGGCACCCCGTTCGTCCGCGAGCAGCAGCAGAAGCGCCTCGCCGCCGCCGAGCGGAAGCTCGGCCAGCTCGGCCGGGTCAACCCGCTCGCGCTGGAGGAGTTCGCGGCCCTGGAACAGCGCCATAAGTTCCTCACCGAGCAGCTCACCGACCTTACCAACACGCGCAAGGACCTGGTGACGATCATCGAGGAGATCGACGACAAGATGCAGACCATCTTCGAGTCGGCCTTCGCGGACACCGAGGCCGCCTTCGAGCGGGTCTTCCCGATCCTGTTCCCCGGCGGGTCCGGCCACATCGCCCTGACGAACCCCGACGACTTGCTCACCACCGGGATCGAGGTGTCGGTCAAGCCCGCCGGCAAGAAGATCGAGCGGCTGTCGCTGCTCTCCGGCGGCGAGCGCTCGCTGGCGGCGGTCGCGCTGCTGATCGCGATCTTCAAGGCCAGGCCCAGCCCGTTCTACATCATGGACGAGGTGGAGGCGGCGCTCGACGACGCCAACCTCGGCCGGCTGCTGACGATCTTCGAGGACCTGCGCGAGAACAGCCAGCTCATCGTCATCACCCACCAGAAGCGGACGATGGAGATCGCCGACGCGCTCTACGGCGTCTCCATGCGCCAGGACGGCGTCTCGGCCGTCGTCGGCCAGCGCGTCGCGCAGGAGAAGGCCTCCGCCTAGGCGCTCGCCCCCTCGAAGGCGATCGCGGCGAGTTTGGCGTCGAGGCCGTCGAGGGCGTCCGCGGCGCGCCGCTCGCAGCGCATGGCGAGGCCGACGTGGCCGAGCTCGCGCAGCTCGTGCGCCAGCAGGAGGTCGTCGCGGTTGTCCCCGAGCGCATCCTGGGCGGCCTTCGCCGCCGAGGACAGCCGCACGGCCTGCCTGCCGAGGTCGTCGGCGACCGCGTCGGCGGCGTAGCGCACCTTTCGCGCCGCTTTGCGGGTGGCGTGGCGCTCCTCCAGGCTGTCCCCGCGCTCCCGGTGCACCTTCACCACGGCCTTCTCGAGGCCGCGTGTCGTGACGCGGCCGGGATGCTTCCGGCCCTTCCGGGAGAGCGGCGGCTCCGCCGCGAACATCTGCAGGTCGGCGAGCAGGGCGCGGACCGTCCCGCCGTGCACGTAGCGCAGCAGCGACGCCAGCGCCGCGCCGTGCTCGGCCCGGGTCGCCTCCGCCTCCGCGGTGACCGCGTCGACCACGTCCGGCGGATCGTCGACCTCCAGGAGGTCGTCGAGTGTCGTCGCCTTCACCTCCAGGTCGCGCACGGTCCCCAGCCGGTCGCCGAGCGTCTTCAGCCTCGTGCGCATGGCGAGGGCGGCTTCGGCGTCGAACGCCGCCCGGTACACCCGGAGGATGCTCCGCAGCCTCCGCACGCGGATGCGCGCCTGGTGGACCGCGTCCTCGCCGTCCTCGTCGAGCGCGACGAGCTGCTCGGCGAGCTCGGCCGACACCGCCACGAGGGAGAACATGGCGCCACCGTACCAACTAGTCTGAGTGCATGGCAGACCGTACCCCCTGGTCCTTGTCGGGCGCCCTCCGCGGGATGTTCGCCAAGAAGACCATCGACGACACCACCTGGGACGATCTGGAGACGGCGCTCATCACCGCCGACTTCGGCCCGGACGTCACCGAGGCCGTCATCGACGATCTGCGTGCCAAGGTCGAGCGCTACCACACCACCGACCCGAAGGACCTCCAGCGCATGCTGCGCGAGACGATGGAGGAGCGGCTGTCGAAGCTCGACACCACCCTCAAGCTCAGCGAGCGGCCCGCGATCGTCCTCGTGGTCGGCGTGAACGGCGTCGGCAAGACCACCACCATCGGCAAGTTCGCCAAGTTCCTGCGCACCTACGACCGCTCGGTCGTCGTCGGGGCGGCCGACACGTTCCGCGCCGCCGCGGTCGAGCAGCTGGCCACCTGGGCGGAGCGCGCGGGGGCGGAGATCGTCCGGCCGCAGCAGCAGGGCCAGGACCCGGCCTCCGTGGCGTTCCAGACCGTCGAGAAGGCCAAGCGCGACGGCACCGAGATCGTCATCATCGACACCGCCGGGCGCCTTCAGACCAAGGGCGGCCTGATGGACGAGCTGTCCAAGATCAAGCGCGTCGTCGAGAAGCAGGCGCCGATCGCCGAGGTGCTGCTGGTGCTCGACGCCACGACCGGCCAGAACGGCCTCGCGCAGGCCGAGGCGTTCCTGGAGCACGCCGGCGTGACCGGGCTGGTGCTGACCAAGCTCGACGGCTCCGCGAAGGGCGGCTTCGTGCTCGCTGTGCAGGAGCGCACCGGCCTCCCGATCAAGCTCATCGGCCAGGGTGAGGGGATCAACGACCTCACCGGCTTCACCCCGCACGTCTTCGCCCAGCAGCTGGTCGGCTAGGCGCGCCATGGCCATCGAGCACGACTACTTCGGCGTCATCGACGAGACCGCCTCCGGCGGCCTCGCGTGGAACGACACGGTGGAGCTCGCCGACCAGACCGTCGAGGTCGAGCTCCGCGCGGACGACGAGCAGGCGGTGGGCGAGTACGCGCTCGACGCGGCCGCGGCGCTCATCCAGGCGCTGGAGGGCTTCGACGCCCGGGCCAGGGACGCGCTCGTGGCCGAGCTGAGCTCGCGTCAGTCGGCGACCAGCAGCTACATCGACGAGCACGTCGACAAGCTGGGGGAGTCGCTGCTCGACCTGCTGGTCTACAACTCGGGGGACATCGCGATCGACGTGCTGCGCTCCCTGCAGCTGCTGACCGTGGCGATCCAGGCCGACCAGGCGGGCGAGGACGAGGTCTTCGCGACCTTCGACTACTCGATCAGCCCGGACGAGACCGACGCGATCCTGACGGTGTCGTTCGACGTGCGCGGCGACGTCGTCGCGGTCGAGACCCAGGGCTGAGCCGGGAAGGCTTCCGCCTGCGGTTCCGCCCTGCGCGGACACGGCGCACGCTCGGCGGGCGCCCGGTGTCGCCCGGTAGACTTGCACGATCATGGCTACTTTCGGCTCGCTGTCCGACCGTCTCACGGACACCTTCAAGAACCTGCGCACCAAGGGCAAGCTCTCCCCGTCCGACGTGGACGGCACCGTGCGCGAGATCCGCCGCGCGCTGCTCGACGCCGACGTGGCGCTGGACGTCGTCAAGGACTTCACCGGCAAGGTGCGCGAGCGCGCCCTCTCCGACGAGGTCAACAAGGCTCTGAACCCGGCGCAGCAGGTCGTCCAGATCGTCAACGAGGAGCTCGTCGCCATCCTCGGCGGCCAGCAGCGCCGCCTCCAGTTCGCCAAGAAGCCGCCGACGGTCATCATGCTCGCCGGCCTCCAGGGCGCCGGAAAGACCACCCTCGCGGGCAAGCTCGGCAAGTGGCTGGCGAAGGACGGCCACACGCCGCTCCTGGTCGCCGCCGACCTCCAGCGCCCCAACGCCGTCACGCAGCTACAGATCGTCGGCGAGCAGGCCGGCGTCCCGGTCTACGCGCCGGAGCCCGGCAACGGCGTCGGCAACCCGGTGAAGGTGGCCAAGGACGCGATGACGTTCGCCGAGACCAAGCAGTACGACACGGTCGTCATCGACACCGCCGGTCGCCTCGGCGTCGACGCCGAGCTCATGAAGCAGGCCGCCGACATCCGCAAAGCCACCGATCCGGACGAGGTGCTGTTCGTGATCGACGCCATGATCGGTCAGGACGCGGTCGCGACCGCCAAGGCGTTCCAGGACGGCGTCGACTTCACCGGCGTGGTCCTCTCCAAGCTCGACGGCGACGCGCGGGGCGGCGCGGCCCTCTCGGTGGCATCGATCACCGGCCGCCCGATCATCTTCGCCTCCACCGGTGAGGGCCTGGACGACTTCGAACCGTTCCACCCCGACCGCATGGCGTCGCGCATCCTCGACCTCGGCGACATCCTCACCCTCATCGAGCAGGCCCAGGAGGCCTTCGACGAGGAGGAGGCGCGCAAGGTCGCCGAGAAGTTCGCGACCGACAGTTTCACGCTCGACGACTTCCTCAAGCAGATGCAGCAGCTGCGCAACATGGGCTCCATCAAGAAGATGATGGGCATGCTCCCGGGCGCGGGACAGATGAAGCAGCAGCTCGACAACTTCGACGAGCGCGAGATCGTGCGCACCGAGGCGATCATCCAGTCGATGACCAAGGCCGAGCGCACCACTCCGAAGCTGCTCAACGGCTCGCGCCGCCTGCGCATCGCCAAGGGCTCCGGCACGACGGTCACCGAGGTGAACCAGCTCGTCAACCGGTTCGAGCAGGCCGCCAAGATGATGAAGACCGTCGCTAAGGGCGGCGTCCCGAACGTCCCGGGCATGGGGCCGATCCCCGGCGCCGGCTACGCGGGCCGCGGCAAGCAGCAGCCCAAGAAGAAGGGCTCGCGGTCCGGCAACCCGGCCAAGCGCGCCGCGGAGAACGCGGCCCTCGCCGCCGGCGTCAAGCCGGGAGCGACGGGCGCGCCCGCGGGCACCGGCTTCGGCCTCGGCTCCGGCAGCAAGGCGAAGGCCGGAGGCCCCACCGAGGAGGAGCTGGCCGCCCTGCAGAAGTTCATGGGCCGCTGAGGCCTGACGCTGTCCGAGACCGCTAGGACGTCACGCCGAGCGGAGCCAGCCGGTCCTCGATGACCTTCGCGACGGCGCGTTCCCCGGCCGCGTTGGGGTGGATGCCGTCCGCCTGCACCAGCTCCGGGCGCCCTGCGAGCGGGTAGCCGATGTCGAGGAAGGTGCCGCCGACGCCGGTGACCGCCCGCTCCACGATGCCGTTGACCGTCGCGACCGTCGCCGGGGGAGCGTCGGCGCCCCACACGGTCGTGATGCCGATGATTCTGGCGCGCGGGAAGGTGTCGTGCAGCTCACCCAGCAGCTCATCCGCCGAGGAGGCGACGAGGGCCGGGTCCTGCGTGCGGTCGTTGCGGGTGGCCGCGATCAGGATGTAGTCGGGGTGCAGGCCGAGCGCGGTGGCCACCTGGTCGCGGTAGGTGTCGCCGTTCCAACCCGGCTTGACGAACCCGGACCCGGAGACGGCGAGATCGGTGAGCGCCCAGCCGTGCTGCGCCGCGACGAGCGCCGGCCACGCCTGATCGGGGCGGACGCCCTTGCCGAACGCGATCGAGTCGCCGATCGCGACGACCTGCGGCTTCGAGCGCGCCGCAGGGGCGGCGACCGCAGACCCGTCCGCGGCGACCGGGCGCGCGGCGACGGCCGAGGAGCAGCCCGCGAGGACGACGGCGGCGACGGCGGTCGCGACGACGGCGATCAGGCGGACACGGGTGGGCACGGAGTGAGGGTAGACCGCCGAGACTGACAGATCGCTGTGGAGGCGGCCCGGGCGTGGCCGCTGCCGTGACGGGCGGTCAGCTCTGGGCCGGACCCGGCTCGATCCGGGCGTGCGCGATCGCGTCGGCGACCGCCTTCGCGAGCAGCAACTGGCCCGCGCTGTTCGGGTGGATCCCGTCTCCCTGCAACAGGTCGGGGTGCCCGAGGAAGGTCTGGCCGAGACTGAGCCAGTGGCCGCCCGCCGCGAGCACGGCGTCCTTCAGAGCGCCGTCGAGCACGTTCGCGGCGGCAGGTGCCGGCGTCGCGCCCCAGACCGAGCCGAGACCGATGATCGTGCTGTCGGGGAGCGCTGTGGCCAGCCGGTCGATCGCCGCCCGGGTGGCCTGCCTCACCGTCGATGGAGCCGCTGCCGCGGTCGCGGCGTCGTTGCGGGTCGCGGCGATGACGACGACCTGCGGGCGCAGCCGGATCGCCGCGCTCACCTGGTCGTCGAACTCGTGGCTGTTGACGCCGGGCTTGGTGAACCCGGCGCCGCCCTCGGCGAGGTCGGTGAGGTTCCAGCCCAGCCGGCCCGCCGCGAGGAGCGGCCAGGCGTCGTCGGCCGGGACGCCGAACCCGATCGCGATGGAGTCGCCGATCGCGACCGCGGTCGGCTGCGTCGGCGTGGCGGTCGCCGTCGGCCGGGCCGCGGGCGCCGCCTCCGAGAACGCGGAGCAGCCGGTCAGCGCGAGCGCCGAGGCGACCGCCACGGCGGCCGCGAAACGGCGCGCACGACCGTCACGTCGTGACGGAGCCGTCATACGATCCCGTCGAGGCGGGACAGCACGACCGATGCGATCGCCTGCTGGCCTTCGAGCGTGGGATGCTCGCCGTCGTCCTGCACCAGGCCGAGCTGGCCGCGGTACGGCTGGCCGAGGTCGATCCACGTGCCGCCCGCCGCGGTCACGGCCTGCTTCAGGGCGTCGTTGAGGGGAGCGAGGTCGCTGTCGCTGGCTTCGCCGGTGAGGGCGTTGTAGCCGACCAGGTGGGCCTTCGGCAGCGCGTCGCTGAGGCGTTCGACCGCTGCCGACATCGCCTTGGCGACGGTGGCGGTGTCCTGGCCGAGGTCGTTGTCGGACGCGCCGATCAGCACGACGTTCGCCTTTGCGGCGATCGCCTGATCGATCTGGCCGTTGAAGTCGGTGTTGCTCGCGCCGATCGCGACGAAGCCGGCTCCCGGCTCGCTGAAGTTCTCCAGGCCCCAGCGCCGGTCGACGGCGACGAGGGCGGGCCAGGCCTCGAACGGCTCCAGGCCCATCCCGGACTCGATGGAGTCGCCGACGATCGCGACGACGGGGTGCTTGCCGGCCGGGACGGTGGCGCCGACCGAGAGTTGCGAGGAGGCGGACGCGCATCCGCTCAGGGCGACCGTCCCGAGCAGCAGCGCGGCGAGCGCTGTGGCGACGGTGGCGAGGGGCCTGTGGTGGAACATGCCTCCGAGCCTAGGGGAGAAGTCTATGGATGCCCTATGCACGCTTATGAGCCTCCTGCGCCTGTCGAGTTTCCCGTACCCACTGCGTCTCCCGGGCCGGACCCCCGCGGTGTCCGGTCCAGCCCGCTGCGCAGCTCGTGGGTGAGCGAGCTCACCACGGCCTGCAGGCTGCCGCCGTTCGCCTCCGCCACGGCGAGCTGCCGCTGGTAGCTCGCCCCGGCGTCCAGCACGTCGGCGACGGCCGCGAGCTCGGCCGCGCAGCCCAGCCGCTCGGCCGTGTCGCCGAGCTCGTCCACGAGCTGGAGGAGCTGGTCGCGCACCAGGCGCTCCGTCCCGTCCGGGGCGACGATGATCTCGGCGTCGAGCCCGTAGCGCGCCGCGCGCCACTTGTTCTCGCGCACGAACCAGGGCTGCAGTGTGACGGGCTCCACGCCGTCGTCCAGGTCGCCGGACATCCGGTCCGTCAGGCAGTGGATCAGCGCGCCGACCGCCCCCACCTCGTCGGCGGTCGACAGCCCGTCGCAGGCGCGCATCTCGACGGTGCCCCAGCGCGGCGACGGCCGGATGTCCCAGCGCACCTCCGAGTGATCCTCCACCACGCCGGTGGTGACGAGGTCCTGCACGTACTCCTCGTAGTTCGCCCAGGTGCCGAACTGCCAGGGCAGGCCTGCGGTCGGCAGCTGCTGGAACATCAGCGCGCGGTTCGACGCGTAGCCGGTGCGCGCCCCCGCCCAGAACGGGCTGGACGCGCTCAGCGCCTGCAGGTGCGGGTAGTAGGTGAGCAGGCCGTTCACGATCGGGAGCGCCTTCTCTCGGTCGTCGATCCCGACGTGCACGTGAATGCCCCAGATCATCATCTGCCTGCCCCACCACTGCGTGCGGTCGAGCAGCCGGTCGTAGCGCTCGTTCGGGGTGACCTTCTGGTCGTACCACTGGGCGAAGGGATGCGTCCCCGCGCACATCAGCTCCACACCGAGCGGGTCGGTGACCTCGCGGGTCAGCGCCATCAGCTCCTGGAGATCGGTGATGGCGGCCGGCACCGTGCGGTGGACGCGGCTCACCAGCTCGATCGTGTTGAGCAGCAGCTCGTGCGTGATCTGCGGGTGCTCCCGGCCGTCCGGCGTGCCGAGCTCGCGCAGCACCTCGTCGGCGATCTGCACCAGGTCGCCCGTCGCGCCGTCGACCAGCGCCAGCTCCCACTCGATCCCGACAGTGGAGCGCTCGGACTCTGCGAATTGGATCTGCATCCTGGTGACCCCGTCCGTCCGATTGTTCATTGCGAGCGCTTTTCTGACAGAATATCTAGTTGAGTTCGACGTGCCCGACCCTCTATCCGGCACGGCGGACGAACAATAGACCTCCTGCCGCGTGTGCCCCCACGCCCACGGCAGTCAGTTCGACAACGAATCCACCGGAACCCCAGCGGGGTCCCGGACGTCAACACAGGAGAATTGTGGCTGTCAAAATCCGTCTGAAGCGCCTGGGCAAGATCCGCGCTCCGTACTACCGCATCGTCGTCGCCGACTCGCGCACCAAGCGCGACGGCCGCGTGATCGAGGAGATCGGTCTGTACCACCCGACCGAGGAGCCCTCGCGCATCGAGGTCGACTCCGAGCGCGCGCAGTACTGGCTCGGCGTCGGCGCCCAGCCGTCCGAGCAGGTGCTCGTGCTGCTGAAGCTCACCGGCGACTGGGGCAAGTTCAAGGGCGACAAGGACGCCGTCTCGACCGTGAAGACGGCCGAGGCCAAGGAGACCTTCGTCGCCGACGAGAAGAAGAAGCCGGTCCTCAAGCCGAAGAAGGACGAGACCGTCGCCAAGGCGGAGGCCGTCGTCGAGGCCGAGGTCGAGGCCGAGGTCGAGGCCGAGGAGGCCGCTGAGGCCGAGGTCGTCGCCGAGGCGGAAGAGATCACCGAAGAGGCCGCAGAGGCCGACGGCGAGAACGCGTAACACCGTGCTCGCTCCCGCTCTCACGCACCTGGTCAAGGGCATCGTCGACCACCCGGACGACGTGCACGTCGTGGCCAAGGGTTCGCCGCGTGGCGAGGTCCTCGAGGTTCGAGTGAACCCCGAGGACCTCGGGCGGGTCATCGGCCGCTCCGGCCGGACCGCCAAGGCCCTCCGCACCATCGTGGCAGCGCTGGCCGACGGCCGCCGCGTCCGCGTCGACGTCGTCGACGACTGAGGTGGCGGACCACAAGCTGCCCCGCAAGGAGGTCGCTCCGCGGCCGGGTCAGACCGAGCTGCGCGTGGGCCGGCTGACCAAGGCGCACGGCCTGAAGGGCGCTCTCAAGCTCGAGCTGTTCACGGACGAGCCGGAGCGCCGCTTCATTCCCGGCGCTGTGTTCACCCTCCAGGTGCCCACGGCCTCAAAATGGCACGGCAAGACCATCGAGCTCACCGAGCTCCGCTGGTACAACGGTCACCCGGTCGGCTTCTTCGCCGGCGTGGACGACCGCACCGAGGCCGAGACGCTGGTCAAGGCCATCCTCTGGGTGAGCCAGGACTCCAAGCAGCTCCCCGAGGAGGAGGACGCCTGGTACGACCACCAGCTGGTCGGCCTGAGCGCGCGCCGCGACGGCGTGGAGGTCGGCACCGTGGCACGGGTCGACCACCTGCCCGCACAGGACCTGCTGGTCGTCCGCACCTCTGACGGGGAGGTCCTCGTGCCGTTCGTGAAGGCGATCGTCCCCGAGGTGGACATCGCCGCCGGGACCGTCACCCTCACCCCGCCTGCCGGGCTGTTCGAGGAGCTGCCCGACGACGACGAGCCTGCTCCCGGGGACGCGGCCGAACCGGCCGAGTCGGCCGAGCCGGCTGCCGATCAGGAGACCGACGAGGACTGATCGTGGCGCACTACGTGATCGACGCCTCCGCCGCCCTCGAGCTGGCGGAGGCCGGTTTCGTCCCGGCGGCCGGCGACGAGCTCCTGGCGCCCACGCTGCTGCGCTCCCAGGTCCTCGCGCTGCTGCGCGCGTCCGTCGTGTCCGGCGACCGCGACGACCGCGCGGCCCGCACGCTGATCGCGGCCGTCGACCGGCTCCCGATCCGGCTCCTCGGCGACCGCGTGCTGCGCAAGACCGCCTGGCGGCTGGCCGCGGAGCTCGACCTGCCGGACACCTATGCCGCCGAGTACCTCGCGCTCACCGTCCTGCACGGCGACGCGCTCGTCACCGACGTGCCGGAGGTCTACGTCGGCGCGACCGTGCCGCTGCGCACCGGGGCGGACCTGCTGCGCTCCTAGCGCTGTCGCGCCTACCGTTGTGGCATGCCCTTCGCGCGCAACGGCGGCGTCCGCATCCACTTCGAGGTGAGCGGTTCGGGGAGACCGCTGCTCCTTCTCCTCGGTCTGGGGGTGTCGATCGCCGACGCGGCTCCATTCATCGAGGCCTTCGCCGAGCGCTTCGCCGTGATCGCGGTCGACAACCGGGGCGCCGGGCTCAGCGACAAGCCCGACGAGCCCTACTCCATCCCCGTCCTCGCGGAGGACGCCGCGGCCGTCGCGGAGGCCGCCGGCGTCGTGCCGGTCGACGTGCTCGGCTACTCGCTCGGCGGCAGGATCGCGCTGCAGCTCGCGCTGGACAGGCCTTCTGCGGTGCGGAGCCTCGTGCTGCTGGCGACCGGCGCGCGCCCGCCGGAGCGGCGGCGCTCCCTCCTGATGGCGGTCGCACCGTACCTCCCGGTCGGTCCGAAGCCCCGGCAGCCTGCGTTCGCGTTCCGGCGTCAGCGCGCCGCGTCGCGCGGCTATGATGCGCGCGGGAGGCTTGCCGAGGTGCGGGCGCCGACACTCGTACTGGCCGGCCGGGCCGACACGGTCGCCACGCCGGCGCTGGTGGAGGAGCTGCGCGCGGGGATCCGCGGCTCGCGGCTCGACTGGTTTCCCGGCGGCCATCGGGCCCCGCTGACGTCGGCGCGTGCGGTGGTCGCCGACCGGGTCGCGGCGTTCCTGGCCGAGGTCGGCTGAGGCCCGGGCTCCCCGCCTGCGCGCTACTCCGCCCGCGGGCCCACGATCGCGAGCCCGCGCGCCCGCAGCAGCCGGGCGTCCGCGTCCAGGGCCGCCAGCAACCGCTCGTGCGTCCCGACGATGTGCCGGTGGATGCTGTCCGCTGCGGCGTCGGCGTCCCGCGCCGCGAGCTGGTCGACGATCGTGCGGTGCTCCTCCCGCGCCGTGCGCCTGGCGTCCGCCGTGCGGACCTCCAGCCACCGGGTGCGGGCGAGCCGGGTCATCGCGGACGAAACCGTGTCGGCGAAGAAGTGGTTGCCGCTGAGGGCGGCGAGGCGCACGTGGAAGTCCGCCCCCGCGCCGACGGCGTCCTCGTTGCGCCGGTCCGGGTCATAGGCGCCGAGGTCGTCGCGCAGTGCCCGCAGTGCGTCGTCCGACGCCCGGGCGGCGCTGAGCCGCACCGCCGCGCTCTCGACCGCGTCGCGGAGCTCGCTCAGCCGGGCGATCTCGCCGAGGTCGATGGGGGAGACCTCCCAGGCGCGGCCGTCGCGCCGCACCAGCCCCTCGGTCTCGAGCCGCATCAGCGCCGCGCGCAGCGGGGTGCGGGAGGCGCCGAACTCGGCCTCCAGTCCGCGCTCGGTGATGCGGGAGCCGGGCACGCGCTCCAGGTCGAGGATCGCGGAGCGGAGGCGCTCGTAGACGTGGGGCTGCTCGGGCATCGGGCTCCTTCGTTGGTATACCAAGCCGGTATACCGTTAGGGTATACCGCATGAGCCGAAATGTGCGAGAAGAGACCGAGCAGCCGACCAGGACACCCCGCCCGTGGCTCATGCTCGCTCTCGGCGTGCTCGGCCAGGCGAGCTCGACGGTGTTCGTCTCGACCCCCGCCTTCCTGATCCCGCTGCTGCACACCGAGCGCGGGCTCAGCCTCGCCCAGGCCGGGCTGCTGGCCTCCGCGCCGACGCTCGGGCTGGTGCTCGCCCTGATCGCCTGGGGAGCGCTCAGCGACCGGATCGGCGAGCGCTGGGTGATCGCCTCCGGCCTCGCGCTGACGGCGGCCGCCGCGGTCGGCGCCATGTTCGTCTCGTCCTACCTCGCGCTCGGCGCCCTGTTCCTCGTCGGCGGGATGGCCGCCGCCAGCCCCAACGCGGCGAGCGGCCGCGTCGTCATCGGCTGGTTCCCCAAGGAGCGGCGCGGCCTGGCGATGGGCATCCGGCAGATGTGCCAGCCGCTGGGCGTCGCCATCGCCGCGATCAGCGTCCCGCTGCTGGCCGCCTCCGCCGGGATCGCGGCGGCACTCGCCGTCCCCGCCGTGCTGTGCGGTGTCTCGGCCGTGCTCTGCGCGGTCGGGATCGTCGACCCGCCCCGGCCGCCGCGGCGTGCCGCTGAGGGGGAGGAGACGCACCCGCAGGCCGCATGGCGGCCGTACCGCGAGACCTCCCTGCTCTGGCGGATCCACGTTGTGTCGATGCTCCTGGTCGTGCCGCAGTTCACGGTGTCCACGTTCGGGCTGGTCTGGCTGGTCACCGAGCTGCACTTCGGCTCGCTCGCCGCCGGCGTCGTCATCGCGGTCAGCCAGTTCGCCGGGGCGCTCGGCCGGATCGGGATCGGCGTGCTGAGCGACCGGGTCGGCTCGCACCTCGTTCCGCTGCGCTGGGTCTCGGTCGCCGCCGTCGCGGTCATGCTGTTGATGGGCGCCGCCTCCGCGCTCGGATCGGTGGCCGCCGCGGTCATTCTGATCGTCGCCGCCGTCGTGACCGTCGCCGACAACGGCCTCGCCTACACCTCGGTCGCGGAGATCGCCGGGCCGTTCTGGTCCGGACGGGCGCTCGGCGCGCAGAACACCGGACAGTTCCTCGCGGCGTCGGTCGTCGGACCGGCCGTGGGCGCGCTCATCGGCTGGATCGGCTTCCCGCTCGCGTTCGCCGCGGTCGCCGTGTGCCCTGCGATCGCGGCCCCGCTGGTCCCGCGCGATCGGGAGCTCGCGGTCGTCCCCGAATAGAATTCCCTCCATGCGCATCGACATCGTCACGATCTTCCCGACCTTCTTCGATGTGCTGGACATCTCGCTGCTCGGCAAGGCGCGGCAGGCGGGCATCATCACGCTCGGCGTGCACGACCTGCGCGACCACACCCACGACCGGCACCGCACCGTGGACGACACCCCGTACGGTGGCGGCGCCGGCATGGTCATGAAGCCGGAGCCCTGGGGCGAGGCGCTGGACGGGATCCTCGACGGCGCCGACGACCCGGTGCTGGTGTTCCCGTCGCCGGCCGGCGAGGTCTTCACCCAGGCGACCGCCCGCGAGCTCGCGGCGGAGTCCCACCTCGTGTTCGGCTGCGGCCGCTACGAGGGCATCGACCAGCGGGTGTTCGACGAGTACGCCGGCCGAGCGCGGGTGCGGCTGGTGAGCATCGGCGACTACGTCCTCAACGGCGGCGAGGTGGCCACGATGGCGATGATCGAGGCGATCGGGAGGCTCATCCCCGGCGTCGTGGGCAACCCGGAGAGCCTGGTCCAGGAGTCGCACGAGGACGGCCTGCTGGAGTACCCGTCGTACACCAAGCCGGCGCAGTGGCGCGGCCACGAGGTCCCGCCGGTCCTGCTCTCCGGCAACCACGGCGCGATCGAGGCCTGGCGCCGCGAGCAGTCCGTCGCCCGCACCGCCCGCGTCCGCCCCGACCTCCTCCCGTAGTCAACCGCCGAGTACGCAGATTATCCGCGTACTCGAGCGTTTTCGCCTGATTTCGGGCGTACTCGGCGGGTGATCAGGGGGCGCTGAGGATGAGCGGACCCGACTCGGTGATGGCGACGGTGTGCTCGGAGTGGGCGCCGCGCGAGCCGTCGGCGGAGCGCAGGGTCCAGCCGTCGGGGTCGGTGAAGATCTCGTCGGTGGTCTCCAGGAACCACGGCTCGATCGCGATGACGAGCCCGGGCCGCAGCGGGAAGCCGCGGCCGGCGCGGCCGTCGTTCGGGATGTGCGGGTCGCCGTGCATCGTCCGGCCGACGCCGTGGCCGCCGAACTGCGTGTTCACCGAGTACCCCTCGGAGTGCGCCACGGCGGCGATCGCCGCCGAGATGTCGCCCACCCGGCCGCCGGGCTGCGCCGCGGCGATCCCCGCGGTCAGCGCGCGCCGGGTGGTGTCGATCAGGCGCAGGTCCTCGTCGCGCGCGGAGCCGACGACGAGGCTCACCGCGGAGTCGGCCACCCAGCCGTCCACGCTCGCCGCGAAGTCCAGGCTGAGCAGGTCGCCGTCGCGCAGGCGGTAGTCGTGCGGGAGGCCGTGCAGCACGGCGTCGTTGACCGACGTGCAGATCACCTTGCCGAACGGGCTCGCACCGAACGACGGGTGGTAGTCGATGTAGCAGGACTCGGCGCCGCGGCTGCGGATCAGCTCGTGCGCGATGCGGTCCAGCTCCAGGAGGTTCACGCCGACCTTCGCCGCCGCGGCGGTCTCGGCCAGCACCTCCGCCACGAAACGGCCGGCCGGCCGCATCTGCTCGATCTCGGCGGGGGTCCTCAGCTCGATCACGGGGAGTCCTCTTCTCTGGTGGGGTGTGTCCAGTCTTCCATGCGGCGGCGGCGTTCAGTCCGCCGTGGGCGAACCCCTAGCCGCCGCACAGCCGCGCGCGGTTACGCTGGTCGCGTGTTCATCCGCAAGGCGTTCTACTGGTGGCTCTTCCCGTCCGCCGTCGTCCTGCCGGTCTGGCTGCTGATCGGCTGGGCCGCGTTCCACTCGGGCAGCGGCTGGACGTTCGTCGGGCTGCTCGTGCTGTGCCCCATCCTGTTCGTCGCGCTGCTCGCCATCGGCGGCATCCTGATGGCGCGCAAGAGCGTCAGGGACAGGCGCGCGGTCTCCTGGTACGACACCGGGCTCCTCGCCGGGTGGAGCGCCTCCATCATCGCCTTCGGGTTCTTCCCGCCCGGCGCCACGGGCTGGCTCGCGGTGCTCGGCGTGCTGTTCTTCCTCGGGCTGTTCTGGGTCGGGCTGTGGGAGCTGGTCACCGAGACGCGCGACCGCGTCGCGGTCACCTACGCCGCCTACCAGCAGGTCGCGCAGCCGTCGCAGGTGCGCCGTCCCGAAGGCCCGGTCGTGGACGACGCGGACGTCATCGTCATCGAGGAGCACCGCGAGGACTGACCCTCCGCGCGCCGTCACCGCCGCGCTTTGGCAATAGGGCCTCGCGCGTGGCAGAATGGTTGTTCGTGCCGCCGCCCGGCTCTGCCGCAGGGGAGCCAGCAAATCGAGCGAGCACACCCAATCGAATCCCGGTCGTCCGTCCGTGTGCGCAGCGCGCATGCGCCCGGTGGCCCCGAATCCGTCCCCGACCTGCCGGCGGGTACAGAGAGCGAACAGCAATGCACATCCTCGATCAGGTGGACGCCGCGTCCCTCAAGTCGGACATCCCCGCGTTCCGTGCCGGCGACACCGTCAAGGTGCACGTCAACATCATCGAGGGCAGCCGCTCTCGTATCCAGGTCTTCCAGGGCGTCGTGATCGGCCGCTCGGGCGAAGGCGTCCGCGAGACCTTCACGGTCCGCAAGGTCAGCTTCCAGGTCGGCGTCGAGCGCACCTTCCCGGTGCACTCCCCGGTCATCGACCACATCGAGGTCGTCACCCGCGGTGACGTCCGTCGCGCCAAGCTGTACTACCTCCGCGAGCTGCGCGGCAAGAAGGCGAAGATCAAGGAGAAGCGCGAGAACTGAGCGTTTCGCGCGCGACTCATCCTGAGCTCCCGGACCTACACTGGACCGGGAGCTCAGGCGGTTAACGAGGCCAGGCGGGTTGGATGACGGACGAGACACTGCCCACGCGATCCGACCGGGTGGCGGGCGGAGCGCGCGGCAGGCGCAGCGGCCTGCTGTTCGCGCGCGACGTGCTCGTCGTCGTCGTCATCGCATTGCTGGTCGCGTTCCTGGTGAAGACGTTCGTGGTGCGGTCGTTCTACATCCCGTCGGGGTCGATGGAGAACACCCTCCAGATCAACGACAAGATCCTCGTCAACGAGCTCCAGCCATCGGTGTTCCCGCTGAGCCGCGGCGACGTCGTCGTGTTCCGCGACCCGGGCGGTTGGCTGCCGAAGTCGCCGCCGGTGGCGCGCAATCCGCTGGCCCAGGCGGCGGACACGGCGCTGACGTTCGTCGGGCTGTCCGCCTCCGACAGCGACGACCACCTGGTCAAGCGGCTCATCGGACTTCCGGGCGACCACGTCGTCTGTTGCGACGCCTCCGGCCGGATCACGGTGAACGGGACGGCGATCGTCGAGCCCTACATCGTGCTCCCGCCCGGCCAGAAGAACGCCGCCACCCTCGCGTTCGACGTCACGGTGCCGAAGGGGCGCATCTGGGTGATGGGGGACAACCGCTACGACTCGCAGGACTCCTCGCGCAACCAGGCGCTGCCCGGTCACGGCTTCGTGCCCCTCGACCACGTGGTCGGCCGGGCGGCAGTGATCAGCTGGCCGGTGGGCAGATGGACATGGCTGACGGATTATCCTGAAGTCTTCAGAGGCGTGGAGGAGAAGAAGGAATGATGACCCCGGTCACGCCGACGCTGCGCTTCGAGAAGGCGCTGTACCGCGACGGCGTCACCTCGATCGTGGCGGTCGACGAGGTCGGCCGCGGGGCCCTCGCCGGCCCGGTCGCGGTCGGCATGGTGGTCATCGACACCGGCGTCAAGCGCATCCCGCCGGGGCTGCGCGATTCCAAGCTGCTGCCGGAGCCGGTCCGCGAGGCGCTCGAGCCGGCCTGCCGGAGGTGGTCGCTCTTCCACGCCGTGGGTCTCGCCTCCGCCGAGGAGGTCGACTCCCTCGGCATCATGCGGTGCCTCGGCCTCGCCGGCGCACGCGCGCTCGCGGCTCTGGAGGAGCAGGGCGCCGAGGTGCGCGACAGCACGCTCATCCTCGACGGCAACTACGACTACCTCAACCCGGCGCTGATGCGTCCGGCGCGGGTCGTCACCCGGATCAAGGCCGACCGGGACTGCGCGTCGGTGGCCGCGGCGTCCGTGATCGCCAAGGTGCACCGGGACCGCCTGATGATCGGCCACGACGTGGACTACCCGGGCTACGGCTGGGTGAGCAACAAGGGGTACTCGACGCCGGAGCACTTCGCCGCGATCGCCGAGCTCGGGCCGAGCGCGCTGCACCGGCTGACCTGGCTGAAAGACCTCGCGACCCTCGACATGCCGACCTGAGGCGTCACGGCTAGACTTGTCGAACGATGGATGAGGACGAGTTCGACGACTACGACCGCGAGGTCGAGCTGGCTTTGTATCGCGAATACCGGGACGTCGTCTCGCAGTTCAAATACGTGATCGAGACCGAGCGCCGCTTCTACCTCGCGAACGAGGTGGAGTTCGTGCGCCGCGACACGGAGCACGACTTCTACTTCGAGCTGACGATGAACGACGTCTGGGTGTGGGATGTCTACCGCGCCGACCGGTTCGTGAAGTCCGTTCGCGTGCTCACGTTCAAGGATGTGAACATCGAGGAGCTCTCCAGCAAGGAGTTCGAGCTGCCGAAGGAGCTCGCGCTCGACGAGTGAGTTCGGGGCGGGTAGTGCCGGTTTCTGCGCCGGCCGCTGCCGGTTGTCTGCGCTGGCTGCTGTGCTGATTTTCTGCACCGTTTTCTGAGCCGGCGACTTCTCCACAGATTCTCGCGCGGGCGTCTCCGCGGTCCCCTCTCCGACGAGTCTGGTCGCGGGAGGAATCATGGCAGAGAAGGACCGACTGGGCCGCCGCGGCGAGGACGTGGCGGCGGACTGGCTCGAAGATCAGGGCTTCACGCTGCTGCACCGCAACTGGCGCTGCGCGGAGGGTGAGCTCGACCTGATCGCGCGCCGCGCGCGCCTGACGGTGTTCGTGGAGGTCAAGACCCGCAGTTCGACCGCGTTCGGGCATCCGTTCGAGGCGATCACGGGGGAGAAGGCGGCACGGCTGCGCCGTCTCGTCGCCGAATGGTGTCGCGCCTACGGGCCGGTCCGCGGCGAGACCAGGATCGACGCGATCGCCGTGCTCGACGCCTGGAACGTCACACCGTCCATCGAGCACCTCGCCGGGGTGGTGTGATGACCGTCGCACGCACCTTCGCCGTGGCGCTCACGGGCGTGCGCGGCGACATCGTGGAGGTCGAGGCCGACATCTCGGCCGGGCTCCCGGCGTTCGTGCTGATCGGGCTCCCCGACGCCGCCCTGGGTGAGTCCCGCAAGCGCGTGTCGTCCGCCGCGGCCAACGCCGGCTGCGCGCTCACCCAGCGCAAGCTGACCGTGAACCTGTCGCCCGCGTCGCTGCGCAAGCAGGGCTCCGGCTTCGATCTCGCGATCGCGGTGGCGGCGCTGGCCGCGTCCGGCGAGATCCCTGCCGGCTCTGCGGCGGCGGCCGTCCACCTCGGCGAGCTCGGCCTCGACGGCCGGCTCCGGCCGGTGCCCGGCGTGCTGCCTGCGGTGCTCGCCGCGCGGGACGCCGGCTTCGCCCGGGTCCTGGTGCCGACCGCCAACGCCGAGGAGGCAGAGCTGGTCGACGGCATCGAGGTGGTGCCGGTCGTCGGGCTGCGCGCCGCCGCGATCGCCCACGGAGCCGAGCTCGACCCGGTCGACGAGGAGCCTGTCCCCGTCGCCGACGAGACCGGGCCGCCGCTGGACGAGCCGGACATGGCCGACGTCGCCGGCAACGACGACGCCGTCGACGCGTTCGTCGCCGCGGCCGCCGGCGGCCACAACGTCTCGATGGTCGGGCCTCCCGGCGCCGGCAAGACCATGCTGGCTCGCCGCCTCCCGTCTCTGCTGCCGGACCTCACCGTCGAGCAGTCCTTGGAGTCGACGTCCATCCAGTCCCTCGCGGGCAGGGGAGTCGGCGGCGGCCTCGTCCGCCGGCCGCCGTTCGAGGCGCCCCACCACACCGCGTCCACCGCCGCCCTCGTCGGCGGCGGGAGCGCCCGGCTCGTCCCCGGCGCCATCGCGCGCGCGAGCAACGGCGTCCTCTTCCTGGACGAAGCCGCCGAGTTCCCGCCGCGCGTGCTCGACGCCCTGCGCCAGCCCCTGGAGTCCGGGTCGATCGTCGTCCACCGCTCGATCGGGGCCGCCACCTTTCCGGCCCGCTTCCAGCTCGTCCTCGCCTCCAACCCGTGCCCGTGCGGCCGCCACGGCTCGGCCGACGAGGAGTGCAGCTGCACCCCCGCCGCCCGCCGCCGCTACTTCGCCCGACTTTCCGGCCCCCTTCTGGACCGCGTCGACATCCACCTCACCGTGCGCCGCCTCGGGCTGGGCGCGCTGCGGGTGGCCTCCCACGAGCCCGGCCGGGCTCGCGCGAGTGCCGACCTCCGCCACCACGTGGAACAGGCCCGCGCCGCCGCCCGCGCCCGCCTGGCCGGCACCGGCTGGACGCTCAACTCCCAGGCCGCCGGCTCCTGGCTCCGCGCCCCCGAACGCCACGTCCCCGCGCACGCCCGCGCCGCCCTCGACCGAGCCCTGGAACGCGGCGCCCTCACCATGCGCGGCTACGACCGCACCCTCCGCCTCGCCTGGACCCTCGCCGACCTCGACGGCGCCACCAGCCCGATCGCGGACCACCTCGGACGGGCGCTCTACCTGAGACGGGGCGTCGGGGCGTGAGCGGGGTGGCGAGGTGTTTTGGCTTCTGCGTGGGAGCGCGTGGAGCGCGTAGGGCACTAGGTGCGTGCGCGGGAGGCTTCTGCGCCGGAACACGCGATACCGCGGGCGCGGGCGCGGGCGCGGGACGCGGTTGCGCGGGATGTTCCCACACCGGACCGGGCGACACACGAGGCGTTCGCGCAGGAGGCGGTCGCGCACGAGGTCCCAGCACCGGAGCACGCGACACAGCACGCGCGTGCGCGGGAGTTTCGTGCACCGGACCGCGTGACACACGAGGCGTTCACGCAGGAGGCGGTCGCGCAGGAGGTCCCAGCACCGGAGCACGCGACGCAGCAGGCGCGTGTGCGGGAGGTTCGCGCACCGGACCGCGTGACACACCAGCCGTATGTGCCGCGAGCGGTTGCGCGGGGGGTCCCTGCGCCGGAGCAGGCAGAACACCAGGTGCCTGCGCGGGAGGCGGTTGCGCCCGTAGCTCCTCCGCCGGTGCACGCAGCACACCAGGCGTATCTGACGCCAGCCGTCATGCGGGAGGTTCCGGCCCCGGGCCGCGCGACGCGCCCGGCGTATATGAGGAGGGCTGGGGGCGCGAGGTTCCTGCACCGGGGGTCGCAGCACACCGGGTGTGCGGGCGGGAGGCGGATGCGCGGGAGGTTCCTGCACCGGACCGCGCGACGCACCAGGCGTGTATGCGGGGAGCGGTTGCGCGGGAGGTACGTGCGCAGGAGCGCGCGACGGACCAGGCGTCTACGCCGGAGGTGCTTGCGCACCAGGTTCCTGCCTCCGAACCCGCAGGGCAGGAGACATGCACACAGAACTTTCGTGCGCCAGTACGTTCCCGACGCGGACCGTACTGACGCCCACCGACGACACACAACAGGACGGTCGCGACCCTCGCGATCGTGAGTACCCAGGGGAGGGGCACGTGGAGCACAACGAGGATTCGAGAGCGGACTTCCCGCACGGCGAGAAGTCGGCAATCCGTCGACGCCGCGGTCACGGAGGCGAACGAGGACGAGGCACTCAGCCAGACACGGATGGAGCTGATGGCCACCCCAGCCGCATTCGCGCCGAGGTCTCGTACGTGGGCGGAGGTGACGATCCGGCGCGCCCACGAGTATGGGAAGGACTGTTGAACCGTGACGCCGACGACCGGCGGGACGACCGCGACCGGCCGGGAACGATGAGAGCGGGGACGTGCGACCGTTGCGCGGTGTGGCAGCTGACGCGTGGCGGTCCGCGTGCCGGGGACGGCGACGGCAACGCCGAACCACCACCCGGCGCGGACCAGGACGCGCAGCCTCTCGTGTTCATGCGCGACCGCGTGCGCGAACTGCGACGTACTCTCGGCGCTGCCGGCCCAGACGCTTCCGGTGGTGGCCACCGTGGACGAGCCGCGGCTCACCTCGACAGCATGCGCAGGCGTCGACGCGACGGCGTTCGCATCCAGCTTCGCGAACGAGGTGAAACCCCGTCTCCGAGTGCGTCGGAAAGCCATCCACGCGAAGCGGTCGGCTCGCCCGACACCACAGCAAGACGCGGGTCGAACCCCGCGGAACGAGCCGACGAGGCGCGCGTTTCGGCGCGGCCCCCTGTCCCTAACGGCGATCGCACCCCGGAGAACGTTATCGACTTCCGCGCCTCGGGACGTTCGCCCGAGGCCGGTGCTGACGACCGCTCGGGTACGGAAATCGACTTTCACTCGTCGGGTTGTTCGCCTGCAGCCGGTGCTGACGACCGTTCGGGTACTGTCATCGACCTCTACGGCTCGAGACGCTCGCCCGGGGCGGGGATCGGTCGCCTGGAGGCGAAGGTCACCGACCTCCGCGATTTCGGTCGCGCTCGCGAGAGCAGCATCGAACGCACTCCAGCGAACGTCATCGACCTCCGCGGTTCAGCTCGCTCACCCGGTGCCGAGGCCGTGCGCACCTCCGGGACCGTCATCCACCTCCGCGACCTCAAGGCCGGCCGATGATCTCCGACACGATTCCCGGGCTGAGCTCCCGCGAACTCAGCCGCCTGATCGGCGCGGTCTCCGACGGACTCCCGTTCCCGGACGAGCACGCGGCGGTCGCGGCTGTCGCCCGCACCGCCCTGTCGGCGGCGTGCGAGCCGGGGGACACCGACGCAGCGCTGCTCGTCTCGAGGCTCGGCGCGGCACGCACCCTGAGCGCGGTGACCGGCGACGCCACGCCGCAGGCCGTGCGCCGTGCGCTCCTGGAGGCGGACACGTCCGCGGTCGTTCCGTCCGAACGGATCCGGGACGCGCTGGAGCGCTGGCGCGGACGCCTCCCGCGGGGATCGCTGCACGCTCCGCTGCAACGGGCGGCCCGCCTCGGCGCCCGACTGGTCACGCCGGAGCATCCGGCCTGGCCGTCCTCGCTGGACGACCTCGAGTTCGGGATGCCGCTCACCCTGTGGATCCGCGGCGATCCCGCCCGGCTCTCCCGCCTGGAGCGTTCCGTCGCCCTGGTGGGCGCGCGGGCGGCGAGCGGCTACGGCGAGCATGTCGCACTCGAGAGCGCGGCGGGGCTGAGCGACCGCGGGTTCGCGATCGTGTCGGGCGGCGCGTACGGCGTCGACGCCGCGGCGCACCGGGCGACGCTGGCCAGCGACCAGGTCACCGTCGCCTTCCTGGCCGGCGGCGTCGACCGGCTGTACCCGGCCGGGAACGACGACCTGCTGCGCAGGATCGCCCGGGACGGGCTCCTGGTCGCCGAACTGCCACCCGGCTCGACCCCGACCCGCTGGCGCTTCCTCATGCGCAACCGGCTGATCGCCGCCGTCGGCACCGCGACCGTCGTCGTGGAGGCCGGCGCGCGCTCCGGCTCGCTCAACACCGCGGGCCACGCCGCCCAGCTCGGTCGCCCGCTCGGCGCCGTTCCTGGACCCATCACCTCGGCGTCCTCGGCGGGCTGCCACCGGCTGATCCGGGAGTACGGCGCGATCTGCGTCACCACCCCCGACGAGATGGCCGAACTGGCCGAGCCGATGGGTGCCCGGCTCGGACCGGCCGAGGGCGACGAGGACGACGACACAGCCGAGGAGATCGAGCGCGGGCCGCCCGGGAAGCAGGTGCAGTGGAGCGGCTGTTGGTGTTCGGCTGGGCGGGTCGTCCGTCGCCACTGCAGGGGTGGCGCGCGGACGGCCCGCCGGGCTCCACGCCGCGTTCGCAACCCGCCCCGCGGTCGGTGCTCAAGTCGGCGCCGCGCTTGCCTGCCCTCCGCCACGCGAGTCCGCGCGGCGGGCCGGCTGGCGGCTCAGGTCACGTGACGCCCCCATCCGCGCCGCCGTCGCGACTGGGCTGCCGCCCAGCGCCCGAGCTCACGTCGCGCGCGGCCGCCCGCCGCCTCACGCGTCCGAGTCCGCGTTGTGCTCGCGATCTGCCACGGCGGCCCCGATCCACGCCGCCGTCGCCACTCGCCCCGCTGTCCGGCGCTCAACTCCACGTCGCGCTCGCTCCATGCCCAGGCCACGCAGTGCTTGCGATCGGGCCGCCGCCCGTGGCCCATGCCACGCAGCGTTCGCGGCCCGCCTCACAGTCAACGGCCGAGTCCGTACCGCCCTCGCGACCCGCATCCGCATCGCGTCACCCGACTCCGTGCCGAGCTCGCGTGCCGCCCACCGCCCGTCACCCGAATCCACGCCGTCCGGTGCGTCCCGCCGCGCGCGCCGGCGCGGATGGCGGATGCTGGGGGAGTGAACCTCCGGCTCGCCGTCGACGGCTACCTGCGCCACCTGGCGGTGGAGCGCGGGTACTCGCAGCAGACGGTGCGGGCCTACCGGTCGGATCTCGCGCAGTTCGAGCGGTTCGCCGCTGCGCGCGGGGTGACGGGGACGGACGAGCTCAGCCTCGACCTGTTTCGGGACTGGTTATGGGAGGGGGCGCAGCAGGAGCTCGCGAAGGCCACGCTCGCCCGGCGGTCGGCGGCGGTGCGGGGGTTCAGCGGGTGGAACGCCCAGAGTTCGGACGTCGCCGGGGCGGCGCCGGGAGCGGCCGACCCTGCGGCGCGGCTGCGCGCGCCGAAAGCCGACAAGCATCTGCCGCGGGTCATCACGCGCGCGCAGATCGACTCCCTCCTCGACGGGCTCGCGGCGCGGGCGGAGGACGGCGACCCGGGCGCGATCCGGGACGTGGTGGTCATCGAGCTGCTCTACGCGGCGGGGATCCGGGTGAGCGAGCTCACCGGGCTCGATGTCGACGACGTCGATGTCGAGCGGCTGACGCTGCGCGTCGTCGGAAAGGGCGACAAGGAGCGGGTCGTCCCATTCGGCGTGCCCGCGCTGCGCGCCGTCGGCCGCTACCTGGCGGTCGCACGGCCGGCGCTGGCGACCGAGCGCTCGGGGCCGGCGCTGCTGCTCGGCGCACGCGGCGGCCGGCTCGGGACGCGCGCGGTCTACCAGCTGGTCGCCTCACTGCTCGTCGATCTCCCCGGAGGCGGGCCGGCCGGGCCGCACACGCTCCGGCACACGGCCGCCACCCACCTGCTCGACGGGGGCGCCGACCTCCGTGCGGTGCAGGAGATCCTCGGGCACGCCAGCCTCGGCACGACCCAGATCTACACGCACGTCTCCAGCGAGCGCCTCAAGGAGACCTACCGCATCGCCCACCCGCGCGCCTGAGCGATCGCCACCCGCTCGGATGAGCGACGGCGGGAAACCGCGCCGCGACGCGCCGGTTCATCGCCGCCCGAGCGGCAGCAGCACCGAGTGCGGCACCCGGTCGAAGAACAGCAGCGGGGACACATACTCCCCGTTCACGCGGACGCCGACGTGCAGGCACACCCCCGAGCAGTGCGCCCCCTCGCCGACGATGCCCAGCACGGCCCCGCGCGCGACCTGGTCTCCCTCCGCCAGGCCCTCGGCCGCGAGAGGTTCATAGGAGGACAGCACGCCGGAACCGTGGTCCAGGGTGAGCACGGGCCGGTCCACCACCACGCCAACGAAGTGGACAGTCGCGTCGGAAGGCGCCGTGACCGTGGTCCCCGGAAGAGCCGCCAGATCGATCCCGCGATGGCCTGCGGCGTACGGCGACGGTGGAGCCGCGTACGCCTCGGTCACACGGACCGGCGTGACCGGCCAGGACCAGCGCGCCGACGCCCGCGCCCGGTCGTCGGGCGCGGCGCGCTCGACCCCGGTAGCGTCCGACACCGCCGCCACGGAGGCGGACGCTGGCGGGAGACCGCCTCCGAGTACCCTCGCCGGGGGAGCGACATCGAGCACACCTGCCGGGGGTCCGGCTCTGAGCGCTGCCGATGCGGGACCACCTTCACGCACCGTTGTCGGGGGAGCGGCGGTGCTCGCGGCTGGCGGAGCCGCTCCGAGCACCGCCGCCGGGGAACCGCCTCCGAGCACCGCCGCCAGCACCCCTGCTGACGCCGCGACCGCGAGCGCCTCCGCCCTGCGCCGCCGTTTCGAGGGACCGTGCCCAGCCCTCGCAGGAGTGCACCACCGGGATCGGCTCCGTCGAAGACTGTCTGCCTCGTCGACTGGAGCGCACCCGCCGGTCCGGCCCTTGACGTTCTCGCTTCCGATCACCGGCACATTCCCTCCGCTGCCGCGGCGATCACGCGCTGGACCGCCCGCCACCGAGCGCACGCTGTCCATTCCGCTCGACACTCAGCCCGCTCGGCGCCCATTCCGCTCGACGCCCATTCCGCTCGACGCCCATCCCGCTCGACGCCCATCCCGCTCGACGCCCATCCCGCTCGACACTCGTTCCGCTCGACACTCGTTTCGCTCGACACTCGTTCGCTCGACGCTCGTTCCGCTCGACGCTCGTTCCGCTCGACACTCGTTCCGCTCGACGCCCATCCCGCTCGACACCCATCCCGCTCGACACTCGTTCCGATCGACGCCTGGTCCGCTCGACACCCGTCCCGCTCGACACCCGTCCCGCTCGACACCCATCCCGCTCCACATCCACTCCGCCAACCCCCCAACCCTCCCGCGCCACCCCACCTCCGACCCCCACCGCAACCAAACCCGTGCAAACCCCCTCCCACCCCCGCCGCTGTGGAGGAGTCCTTATGCGCGCGCGGGATGCGGCGTACCGTGACCAGCGCACGTTCCGCCGTCCGCGTACCGCGGGCGCCGGACAATCGAGGAGGGGTCCCATGTCCGATCAACGCAGCTCACGGTCAGAACGAGAGGACGAGTCCGTTCCTCAGCCCACGGCGGCCATGCGGCGCAAAGTCGTCGGGCTCGCGACCGCGGCGGCGGTCGGCGGGTTCCTGTTCGGTTTCGACTCGTCCGTCATCAACGGGGCCGTCGACTCCATCCAGCACCACTTCGCTCTGAACGCGTTCGTCACCGGTTTCATCGTCGCCATCGCCCTGCTCGGCTGCGCGGTCGGCGCCTACGTCGCCGGGCGCCTCGCCGACCGGTGGGGCCGCATCCGGGTGATGCTCATCGGCGCGGTCCTCTTCCTCGCGAGCTCGATCGGTGCCGGTCTCTCCTTCTCCGTCTGGGATCTCGGCTTCTGGCGCATCATCGGCGGTCTCGGGATCGGCATCGCGTCCGTGGTGGCGCCGGCGTACATCGCCGAGATCGCGCCGAAGCAGCGCCGCGGCGGACTGGCATCGCTGCAGCAGCTCGCCATCACGATCGGTATCTTCGTGGCGCTGCTGTCGGACGCGCTGCTCGCCGGCGCGGCGGGCGCCGCAGCCAACCAGCTCTGGCTGGGGCTGGAAGCGTGGCGGTGGATGTTCCTCGTCGGCGTGATCCCGTCCGTCGTCTACGGCATCCTGGCGCTGATCCTGCCGGAGTCGCCGCGGTACCTGCTCTCCACCGGCCGGCACGACGAGGCGCGGGCGATCTTCGCCACGCTCGTCCCCGAGGAGGACGTCGACCGGCAGGTGCGCGACATCGAGCAGGCCATCGAGGAGGACAAGGAGGGCGCGAAGGGCACGCTGCGCGGCAACCGCTTCGGGCTGAAACCGATCGTCTGGATCGGCATCATCCTGTCCGTGTTCCAGCAGTTCGTCGGCATCAACGTGATCTTCTACTACTCGACCACGCTCTGGAAGGCGGTCGGCTTCACCGAGAGCAACTCGCTGCTCATCACCGTCATCACCTCGGTCACCAATGTGGTGGTCACGATCGTGGCCATCCTGCTGGTGGACCGGGTGGGACGGCGGCCGATCCTGCTCACCGGCTCGGTCGGCATGGCGATCTCGCTGGCGGTGATGGCGCTCTCGTTCAGCTTCGCGCACAAGGCCGCGGGCGCGGTCACCCTCCCGAACCCGTGGGGCCCGATCGCGCTCATCGCGGCGAACGTGTTCGTGATCTGCTTCGGCGCGTCCTGGGGCCCGCTGGTGTGGGTGCTTCTCGGCGAGATCTTCCCGCCGCGCATCCGCGGTGCCGCGCTCGGCGTCGCGGCATCCGCCCAGTGGATCGCGAACTTCCTCGTCACGGTCTCCTTCCCGCCGATGTCGGACTTCTCGCTCCCGTTCACCTACGGGATGTACGCCGTCTTCGCGGCCCTCTCGTTCTTCTTCGTCTTCTTCAAGGTGCCGGAGACGAACGGGATGGCGCTGGAGCACGCCGAGACGCTGTTCGCCAACGCCGGGCGCAGCCGCGGGCCGCAGGTGCGCTCGTCGGGAGACACCGTCCCGCGCGCCTGAGCCTGTCGATGCCCCCGCCGCCGCACCGGCGGGGGCCGGGTTCCTGCTAGGATGTCTTCTGCACTCCGCATGTCGGAGTGACTACGCGTGTCCGGAACATCCTCTCCCGAGGGTGTGCGCTTCTCCACCGGTCTCCCGCCCTCCACCACGGTCAGCCGTGCGGAGCCGCGGGTGCGGAGCGGCGCGGGGCACCAGGAGCGGCGACCGACCGGCCGTCGCTGGACAACCGAGAGTCGCGACCCCGCCGTGAGGCCGGGCGCGCAAGACAGGAGTACGGCAATGGCCGTCGTCACCATGCGCCAGCTGCTCGACAGCGGCGTCCACTTCGGACACCAGACCCGCCGCTGGAACCCGAAGATGAAGCGCTTCATCCTCACCGAGCGCTCGGGCAGCTACATCATCGACCTGCAGCAGTCGCTCGCCTACATCGACAAGACCTACGAGTTCGTGCGCGAGACCGTCGCCCACGGCGGCACCATCCTCTTCGTCGGCACCAAGAAGCAGGCGCAGCAGGCGATCGCCGAGCAGGCGACCCGCGTGGGCCAGCCCTACGTGAACCAGCGCTGGCTGGGCGGTCTGCTGACCAACTTCCAGACCGTGTCCAAGCGCCTCGCCCGCATGAAGGAGCTCGAGGAGCTCGACTTCGAGGGCACCACCAGCGGCTTCACCAAGAAGGAGCTGCTGATCAAGAAGCGCGAGCTGGACAAGCTCCACAAGTCGCTCGGCGGCATCCGCAACCTGGCCAAGACCCCGAGCGCCATCTGGGTCGTGGACACCAAGAAGGAGCACCTCGCGATCGACGAGGCGAAGAAGCTGGGCATCCCGGTCATCGCCATCCTCGACACGAACTGCGACCCGGACGAGGTCCAGTACCCGATCCCGGGCAACGACGACGCCATCCGCTCCGTCACGCTCCTCACCCGCATCGTCGCCGACGCCGCGGCCGAGGGCCTCATCCAGCGTCACCAGAAGCCGGAAGAGGGCTCCGAGCAGGCCGAGCCGCTGGCCGAGTGGGAGCAGGAGCTCCTCGCGCAGTCCACCGATAGCGCGGCGCAGGACGAGGTCCAGGCGTCCGCCGAGACCGAGAAGGCGGCCGACGCCGACCTCGCCGAGGCCAAGGCGGACTCCGCCGAGGTCGTGGCCGAGGGCGAGGCGGACGCCGACGCGGACGCCGAGGCCAAGTAACCACCTCCCTCACCAACAACTTCGAGTCAGAAGGTTCCAGTCAGAACATGGCAAACATCAGCATCGCTGACATCAAGGCCCTGCGCGAGCAGCTCGGCACCGGAATGGTCGACACCAAGAAGGCCCTCGAGGAGGCCGGTGGCGACATCGAGAAGGCGACCGAGATCCTCCGCCTCAAGGGCGCCAAGGGCAACGCGAAGCGCGCCGACCGCTCCACCTCCGAGGGCCTCGTGGCCGCGAAGGAGAACGGCAACGGCACCGCGACGATGATCGAGCTCGCCTGCGAGACCGACTTCGTCGCGAAGGGCGAGAAGTTCATCGCCCTCGCCGACAAGGTGCTCGACGCGGCCGCCGCCGCGGGCGCCACCACCGTCGAGGAGGCGCTGGCCGCCCCCGCCGGGTCGCAGACCGTCGCCGAGCTCATCGGTGACGAGGCCGCGATCCTCGGCGAGAAGGTGGAGCTCCGCCGCATCGCCGTCGTCTCGGGCGAGAACTTCGCGATCTACCTGCACAAGACCTCCAAGGACCTGCCCCCGCAGGTCGGCGTGGTCGTGGGCTACGCCGGCGCCGACGCGGAGACCGCCCGCAGCATCGCGCAGCACATCTCCTTCGCGAACCCGACCTACCTCACCCGTGAGGACGTCCCGGCCGAAGAGGTCGAGAACGAGCGTCGCATCGTCGAGGAGATCTCGCGCAACGAGGGCAAGCCGGAGGCCGCCCTGCCGAAGATCATCGAGGGTCGCCTCGGCGCCTACTTCAAGCAGGTCGCCCTGCTCGAGCAGGAGTACGCCCGCGACAACAAGCTGACCATCGCCCAGGTCCTCAAGGACTCGGGTCTGACCATCTCGGGCTTCGCCCGCTTCAAGGTCGGCGCCTGACCCAGGCATGAAGGAGTCCGGATCGTGGTTCACGATCCGGACTCCTTTTCTGTGCCTGCCTTTTTCTGTGCCCGCCGTCCCTGTTCAGGCGGTGGGGCACGCATTAGCGTTAACGACACACACGGAAGGACTCCTACACACATGACGGCAGCCACTCACAGACGCAGGGTCCTTCTGAAACTCTCCGGTGAGGCTTTCGGCGGCGGTCAGCTCGGGGTCAACCCCGACATCGTCAGCAGCATCGCCCGCGAGATCGCCCAGGCGGCGGAGGATGTGGAGATCGCGATCGTGGTGGGCGGAGGCAACTTCTTCCGCGGCGCCGAGCTGTCGCAGCGCGGCATGGACCGCGGGCGCGCCGACTACATGGGCATGCTCGGCACCGTCATGAACTCGCTGGCCCTGCAGGACTTCCTCGAGCAGGCGGGAGCGGAGACCCGGGTGCAGTCCGCGATCGCGATGACCCAGGTGGCGGAGCCCTACATCCCGCGCCGCGCGGAGCGCCACCTCGAGAAGGGCCGCGTCGTCATCTTCGGCGCCGGCGCCGGCCTGCCCTACTTCTCCACCGACACGGTGGCCGCGCAGCGCGCGCTGGAGATCAGCGCCGACGTGGTGCTGGTCGCCAAGAACGGTGTGGACGGCATGTACGACGCCGACCCGCGCACCAACCCGGACGCGCGCAAGATCGACCAGATCAGCCACCAGGACGCCCTGCAGCAGGGCCTCAAGGCGGTCGACTCGACGGCGCTCAGCCTGTGCATGGACAACGGCATGCCGATGCGCATCTTCGGCATCGAGCCGGCCGGCAACGTCACCGCCGCGCTGCTCGGCGCCGAGATCGGCACGCTGCTCGGCTGACGCGGGCGCGCCCGCGGTGCCGGGGTGCCCTGCGGTGCACGGGCCGCCGGGCGGCCTGGCCCTAGACTAGACACCGACCCACCGATCTGAAGGAGAAACCGTGATCGCCGATGTGATTTCCGACGCCCGCCAGCGCATGGCCAAGACCGTGGACGCGGCCCGGGACGACTTCGGCACGGTGAGCGCGGGGCGTGCGAACCCGGCCCTCTTCCAGAAGGTGCTCGTGGACTACTACGGCTCGCCGACCCCGCTGGCCCAGCTCGCCGGCCTCCAGAACCCGGAGGCCAGGGTCCTGCTCGTGACGCCCTACGACAAGTCCGCCCTCAAGGACATCGAGAAGGCGATCGTCAACATGCCGAACCTGTCGGCGAACGTCGGCAACGACGGCGAGATCGTCCGCGTCACGCTCCCCGAGCTGACCGAGGACCGCCGCAAGGAGTTCGTCAAGATCGTCCGAGGCAAGGGCGAGGACGCCAAGGTCGCGATCCGCAACATCCGCCGCAAGGCGAAGGACGACCTGGACGCGCTCAAGGGCGAGGTCGGCGACGACGAGGTGGCCCGCGGCGAGAAGGAGCTCGAGGCGATCACGCGCACGAACGTCGACGCCGTCGACGAGGCCCTCAAGCGCAAGGAAGCCGAGCTCCTCGAGGTCTAGATGAGCGAGGGGAGCAGCCCCGGCGCGCCACGCACGCCGGCGTCGGGCAGACGGGGGAAGTCCGCGACGCGCGCTGAGCTGCGCGCGCAGGTGCAGGCGACCCGTGCCGACTTCGAGCGGCAGGTGCTCGCGCGCAAGGCGCAGCTGGACGCCACGAACGAGCGCATCGAGGCACGGACGGGCCGCAACCTGATCCTGGCCATCCTGATCGGCCTGGTGGCCGGCGCGCTCCTGGTGCTGAGCCTGATCTTCATCAAGGAGCTGTTCCTCGTCTTCGGCGCGGGAATGATCGGCTTCGCCGCCTTCGAGCTGACCCAGGCGTTCCGGCAGGCGGGGCGCCGGGTGCCGCGCGTTCCCACGCTGATCGCGGCGCTCGCGATCGTCCCCGCGACGTTCTGGTTCCACGCGGGCGGTCAGCTGGTCGCCCTGGCGGCCGGCATCCTCCTGGTCGTCGTCTGGCGGCTCGTGGAGGAGGCGGCGCTGCCGGCACGGCGCGCCGGGGGAGTGTCGCTCGCGCGCGACCTGGCGTGGGGCGTCCTCGTGCAGATGTACGTGACGCTGCTCGGCTCGTTCGCCATCCTGCTGCTGGCCGAGAACGGCGGCGAGTGGTGGGTGCTCGGGTTCCTCATCGTCGTGGTGGCGGTCGACACCGGCGCCTATGCGAGCGGGCTGTCCTGGGGACGGCACCCGATGGCTCCGACCATCAGCCCCAAGAAGACCTGGGAGGGCTTCGCCGGCGCCGCCGTGGCGGCGATCGTCGCAGGCGTCCTGATCTCGCTGTTCATGATCGGGCAGCCGTGGTGGTTCGGCGTCGTGTTCGGCGTCGTCGCCCTGCTGACCGCGACCGCGGGCGACCTGGTGGAGTCGCTGATCAAGCGCGACCTGGGCATCAAGGACATGAGCTCCTGGCTGCCGGGGCACGGCGGCTTCCTGGACCGGCTGGACTCGATCCTGCCCTCCGCGGCGGCCACCTACGTGCTGTTCCTCATCTTCTCCTGACACAATGGCCTGGTGAGCACCTTTCCCCGGAGCCCCAAGTCGAAGCCAGGTTACGACGTGGAGCAGGTCGACGAGTTCCTCGTGACCGCCCGTCGCGCGTACGACTCCGACCCGTCCACCCCCGGAACGCTGTCCGCCTCCGACATCCGCCACACGGCCTTCTCGATGACGAAGGGCGGTTACTCGACCTCGCATGTGGATGCGGCCCTGGAGCGCCTGGAGGACGCCTTCGCCGCCCGCGAGCGCGACGCCGCGCGCGGCGTCGGACGCGACTCGGCCTGGCTCGAGGACGCGCGCACGACGGCGCAGGCGATCCTCGACCGGCTGGAACGGCCCATCGGCCACCGCTTCCAGCGCGTCAGCGTCCTGACCCTGGGCTACAACCGCCAGGATGTCGACCGGTTCGCCGGAAGGCTCGTGAAGTACTTCCAGGACGGCCGGCCGATGAGTGTCGACGAAGTCCGCACGGTGACTTTCCGTGAGCAGCGAGGGGGGTACCGTGAGGCCCAGGTGGACCTCCTCCTGGACAGCGTCACGGACGTGATGCTGGCGGTCCGCTGACCCTGGCCGTTGCCTGACAACGGGTGTCCCGCCTTGGAAACTGGTGAAATCTTGGTTATGGTTCTGTGATCGTGGGTAGACAAGATGCAGCAGAGCTCGTTCCGCTGACCCCTGCCAACCCGGTCGGAGTCGCATTCCGTCGTTCGCGACGGCCGCATGTGCGGTCGCGAGCAGTCATCTGGGGGTTCGCCTTCACGGCGGCCGTCGGCTTCGCCTTGGTGAACGTCGTCGACCCGTACTCGGGCTCCGCGGCCACGCCGGCGTACGCCGAATCGCTGCAGAACATCCAGCAGACCTCCCGCTACGGCGCCGTCCCCGTGCAGAGCCTGACCGCTCCGGACGCGTCCGAGACCGCCGTCACGCGCGACGCGGTCGGCGTCAAGCTCAAGCCGACGCCCACGCCGACCCCGACGCCCACGCCGACCAAGTCGTCGTCGTCGTCCTCGGGCGGCGCGAGCGCCCCGTCGGCCCCGATCCCGGACCCGGGCACCGCCAAGGCGATCGCCTACCAGATGGTGCACGCCCGCGGCTGGGGCGACGACCAGTACAGCTGCCTGGTTTCGCTGTGGAACAAGGAGTCCGGCTGGCGCGTGAACGCGTCCAACCCGAGCGGCGCCTACGGCATCCCGCAGGCCCTCCCCGGCAGCAAGATGGGCCCGGGCTGGCAGACCGACGCGTCGGTGCAGATCTCGTGGGGCCTCGGCTACATCGCGGGCCGCTACACCAACCCGTGCGGCGCCTGGGCGCAGTCGCAGGCGCAGGGCTGGTACTGAGCCCGGGAGTCCCCGTACGCGCCGTGCGCGCGCCGAGCGCGGGTCCGCGGCCTGCATAGACTGGAGCGGTGCCCCGCAGCAATCGTCCCCGCCGCCGTCCCGGCGAGCAGCGCGACGAGGAGCAGGACGGCTTCGACCGCCTCCTCGCCGGCTGGCGCCGCGTCGAGGTCCGCAGGGGCGTCGAATGGAACGTCCAGCCGGTGTCGGCCGTGCAGGCGCAGAAGAGCTACGTGTGTCCCGGCTGCGGCCGTGAGATCGGGCCGGGCGTCGCCCACCTGGTCGCGTGGCGTGCGGACGGCGTGATGGGCGACGCGGCCGACCTGGCCGCGCGCAGGCACTGGCACACCTCTTGCTGGAGGATCGCGTGAGTGAAGGAGGCGGTCCGGTGACCGACGGTGGAGTGACGGACAGCGCAGTGACCCCAGGACCGGTCGAGATCCGCGGCGGCATCGAGCTGCCCGCGCGGCGCGAGGACATCGAGCTGCGCACGCGCGACGGTCTCACCCTCGTCGGCGAGCTTGCCTCCCCGCTCGACCGCGAGCCGGTCGCCACCCTGGTCACGCTGCACCCGCTGCCGACCGGCGGCGGGTTCATGGACTCGCACATCCTGCGCAAGGCCGCCGGCCGGCTGCCCGCGCTGGCGGACATCGCCGTGCTCCGGTTCAACACCCGCGGGACCGCGTCGCCGCGCGGGCGGAGCGAGGGCGAGTTCGGCCACGGCGTCGACGAGCGGTACGACGTGGAGGCGGCGATGGCGTTCGTCGCCGAGCGCGGCCTCCCGCACCCGTGGCTGCTGGGCTGGTCGTTCGGCACCGAGCTGGCGCTGATGTACGGCAGGGAGTGCCCGGTCGACGGCATCATCCTGCTGTCGCCGCCCCTGCACCGGGCCAAGCCGGAGCACCTGGCCGCCTGGGCGGGGGACCACCGGCCGATCGTCGCGCTCATCCCCGAGCACGACGATTACCTGCAGCCGGCCGAGGCGGCCGAGCGGTTCCGCCCGCTGCCGCAGATCGAACTGGTGGACGTCGAGGGCGGCAAGCACCTGTGGGTGGGGGAGAACCAGACCCGCCGGGTGCTGGACGAGATCGTCGAGCGCCTGAACCCCGCCGCGGCGCCGCTGCCGACGCAGTGGCCGCCCGCCTGAGCCGTCGACGTCGGCCGGGCAGTCAGGGTCGGCCGGGCACTCAGAGGCGGCCGGCCGCGCTCAGAGCTCGTTCTGCCGCGGGATGACGACCTGCTTGATGATGAGCAGGATCGCCGCGGCGAACGGGATGGCGACCAGCGCGCCGAGGATCCCGAGCAGCGTGCCGCCGGCGAGGGCCGCCACCACGACCAGCGCGCCCGGCACCGACACCGCGCGGTTCATGATGCGCGGGCTCAGCACGTAGGCCTCCACCTGCATGTAGACGATGTAGTAGATCGCGGCGGCGATCGCCGTCGGCGGCCCCGAGAAGAAGCAGACCGCGACGATGATGACCGAGCCGGTGATCGTGCCCACCAGCGGGATCAGCGAGAAGAAGAACGCGATCGACGCGAGCAGGATGGGGAACTTCGCGCCGATGATCGTCAGGAAGATCGCGGAGAGCACGCCGTTGACGAGCGCCAGCGACACCTGGCCGCCGACGTACTTGCCGACCGAGTCGGTGATCTGGTCGCCCAGGTCGGCGAAGCGGGAGCGCTTGGAGGCCGGCACCAGCTGGTAGGCCGCCCGCTTGATGCTCGGCAGCGACGCGGTGAAGTAGATCGTCAGGATCACGACGATGATCACGCCGAAGGCGCCCTGCACGATGCCGATGCCCGTCTGCAGGACCTTGGAGGTGATGTCCGGCAGGTTCTTCTGCAGCCACTGGGTGACCGCGTCGATGTTCTGCTGGTTGACGATCGTCGGGAACTGGTGCTGGAGGCTGAGGAACCACTTCTCGGCGCCGCCGTTGTTCACCCAGTTGATCGAGTTCTGGACCAGCTGCGTGGCCTGGCCGACCGCGACGGGCACGATGGCCCAGATCAGGCCGACGAAGGCGCCGATGATGACGACGAGCGTGACCACCAGGGCCGCCCAGCGCGGGAACTTGCGGCGCTCCAGGAAGGAGATGAGCGGCTCGATGCCGAGCGCGAGGAACAGCGCGGCGCCGATGTAGGTGATGATCGTGGCGAGGCTGACGATGGAGGTCAGGATCAGAACGCCGAGACCGACGCCGAGGGTGCCGATCAAGCCGACTCGGAACGCGTTCTGGATCTTCACTCAGTCCCCCTCCGGCGGTCCGCCCGTCGGGGCGGAGCTCAGTCGTCCGCTGAGACCGTATCGGCCTGCTGGAGCATTCCCCGCAGGTTCTCGAAGTATCCGGCCACAGCTTCGCGCTCAATCCTAATCTGGGACAGGCGGTCTTCCGCGTCGGCGACCAGGCGTTGCGTGCGCTCCTCGGCCTCCTCGACCAGGGCGTCCGCCCGCTCCTGCGCCTCGCGGACGATGTCGGCGGCGACCTTCTCGGCCTCCTTGCGCGCGGACTTGACCGTCTCGCGCGCCTCGGTGTCGAAGGTCTCGGCCTCGGTCCGCGCCTGCGCGGTGCGCTTGACGGCGTCCGCGAGCTGGAGGTTGGCCTCGTCCAGGTACTTCTGGGTCTGGGCCACGGCTTCCTGGTGGCGGGCCAGGTACTCCTTCTCCGCCTCGTCGCGGCGGGCGCGGAGCTCCACGTCGAGGTCGATGCGCGCCTGCTCGACTTCGCGGGTGCGCTTGTCGAGCTCCTCCAGGGTGGAGGTGCGCAGGGCGACCAGCTCGGCGTCCAGGGCGGCGCGCGCGGTCGCGGCCTCCTGGTCGAAGGCGGCCTGCCGCTCGGCGAGCTCGGCCTCGAGCGCCGCGGTGGCCTCCGCCGACTCGCGGGCGATCTCCGCGCGGGCCTTCGCGGTCTCGGCGTCGAGAGCGACCCGGGCGCGCTCCGTCTCCTCGGCCAGCGTCACCCGCGTCTGATCCGCCTCGCGCTGGAGCTCGAGGCGCTGCTGCTCGCGGTCGTTCTTGAGCTCCTGCGCCGTGCGGGCGCGCTGGTCCGCGAGGTCCGCCGTGGTGCGCTTCACATCGGCGGCGAGCGTGCTGCGGGTCTGCTCGGTCTCGTCCGCGAGCCGCGAGCGGGTCTCTTCGGCCTCGGCGGCGAGGGCGGACTTGGTCTGCTCGACCTCGGCGGCGAGCGCCGATTTCGTGGTGGTGACCTCGGTCTCCAGGGCGGACGTGGTCTGCTCGACCTCGGCGGCGAGCGCCGATTTCGTGGTGGTGACCTCGGTCTCCAGGGCGGACGTGGTCTGCTCCACCTCCGCGGCCAGCGCCGTCTTGGTCTGCTCGACCTCGGCGGCCAGGGCCGCCCTGGTGGTGACGACCTGGGTCTCCAGGGCGGAGATGGTCTGCTCCTTCTCCGCGGCGAGCTGCGCGGCGGTCCTGTCGACGTCGGCGGCGAGCTGGGCGCGCGTGCTGGTGACCTCGGCGGCGAGGGCGCTGCGCTCGCTCGCGAGCTCCTCGGTGAGGGCGGTGCGGGCCTCGCCGACCTCGGCGGCCAGCTCGGCGCGGAGCTCGGCGGCCTCGGCCTCCAGCTCGCGGCGCTGCCGCTCGGCGTCGGCAGCAAGGCCGGCGCGGGTGGTCTCGACCTCCGTGGCGAGGGCGGCCTGCGTCGTCGCGACCTCGTCCGCGAGCGCGGCCCGGGTGGTCTCGACCTCCTCGGCGAGGTCGGCCTTGGTGGTGTCGACCTCCTCGGCCAGGGCCGCCTTCGTGGAGTCGACCTCCTCGGCCAGCTCGGCGCGCGCGGTCTCGACCTCGGCGGCCAGCGCGGCCCGGGTGGTCTCGACCTCCTTGGCGAGGGCGGACTTGGTGGTCTCGACCTCCTTGGCGAGGGCGGACTTCGTGGAGTCGACCTCCTTGGCGAGGGCGGACTTCGTGGAGTCGACCTCCTTCGCCAGGGCGGACTTCGTGCTGGAGACCTCCTTCGCCAACTGGGCGCGGGTCGTGTCGACCTCGGTCGCCAGCTCGGCACGCGCGGTCTCCACCTCCGCTGCGAGGTCGGCGCGCGTGTTCGCGACCTCGGCGGCGAGCTCGGCCGCCGTCCGCTCGCGCAGGGCGGCGACGCGGGCGCGCGTGGTCTCGACCTCAGCGGCGAGCTCGTTCGCCGTGCGCTCGCGGTCGGCGGCGAGCTGGGCGGCGGTCGACGTGCGGTCGGCCTCGAGGGCGCTCCGGGTCTCCGTGGTCTCGCGCTCGAGGGTGGTGCGGGTCTGCAGGACCTCGTCCGCCAGCTCCTTCTTGGTCCGCTCGACCTCCTCGGCCAGCGCGGAGCGCGTGGTGGTGACGTCGGTCTCCAGCGCCGAGCGCGTGGTGGTGACCTCGGTCTCCAGCGCGGCCTTCGTGCTGGTGACCTCGTCGGCGAGTGCGGCCTTCGTCCTGGCGACCTCGTCGGCGAGCTCTGTCTTGGTCCGGGCGACCTCGTCCGCCAGCGCGGAGGTGGTCGAGGTGACCTCGTCCGCGAGCCTGGCCTTGGTCTGCTCGACCTCGGCGGCGAGGGCGCTTCTGGTCTGCTCGACCTCCGCGGCGAGGGAGGTCGTCGTCTGCTCGACGTCGGCGGCGAGCGCCTGCCGTGCCGTGGTGACTTCGTGGTCGAGGTCGGCGCGGGTCTGCGCGGCCAGGGCGGCGAGCGTCGCGCGCTGCTGCTCGACCTCGTCGGCGAGCTCGGCGCGCGCCTGCGCCAGCTCGGCGGCGAGGGCGTTGCGCGCCTCGGTCTCCTCGGCTGCCAGCCGGTTGGCGGTCTCGGCGACGCGCTTGTCGAGCTCCAGCCGGGTCTGCGCGGCCTCGCGCTCGAACGCGGCGCGGTCGTCGGCGAGCGCGTTCTCGAGCTCCGCGCGGCGCGCGGCGATGGTCCGGTCGAGCTCGGCGGCCTCGGTGCGGGCGGCCTCGGCCTCGCGCAGGGCGACGGCCTTGAGCTCCGCGGCCTCCCTGTCGGCCTCCGCGCGGACCGCCGACGCCTCGCGCTTGCTTGTCGCGCGCAGCTCCGCGGCCTCCGTCGCGACGGCGCCGCGGATGGCGGCGGCCTCGCGCATGGCGTCGGTGAGCAGGGTCTCCTTGTCGGCGCGGGTGCGGGCGAGCAGCTCGCTGGACTCGATCTGGGCGTCCTCGAGCGCGGTCGTCGCGCGCGCCTGGGCGTCGGCGAGGGTGCGCTCGGCCTGCTGCGCGGCCGTCCTCTTGATCTTCTCGACCTCGGCCGCGACCCCGGAGCGCAGCTTCTCCGCGTCGATGTCGGCCTGCGCGATGAGCCGGGTGGACTGCTCCTCCGCGACGCGGAGGGTGTTCTCGAGCTTGGTGCCGAGGCCGGAGTAGGTGGGGCTGCCGACCTCCTCGATCTCCGCGTTCAGCTCGTCGATGCGCAGCTGGAGGCGCTTGAGTTCCTTGGCCTGGTCCGCCGACTGGGTGTTGGACTTGATCAGCTCCCGGCGGAGCTCCTGGATGGCCTGGTCGACCTCGTCCTTGTCGTACCCGCGAAAGACCTGGGTGAAGTTGGAATCGTCGGTGGCCACCGTGTTACTCCTGGGGGATCGAGTGAGCGAGCAGCGCGCGCGCCGCATCGATCTTACATTTCGAGGGCCGTACCCGCATGGGGGACTGCGTGACCGTGCAGACAACGGTTAGATGCCTCTCAGGGTGCTCCATTATCGTTGTGTGACTGTGCCCGCCCCCCGTCCGGCACTGAGGAGTCTGTTTGCGTTTCGTACTGGCCATCGTCGCGTTCGTGGTCGCTGCCGTCATGATCGTCGCCGGCATCGCCCAGCGCACGATCTTCGCACCCCCGTCCCAGGTCACCGCCTCGGCGACCGTCCCCGGCGGCACCCACTACGTCGTGATCGACAGCGCGGTGCTGAACGCCCATCCCGGGCAGCAGACGCTGTCGGTCTCGGGATCGAAGGACGCCAAGACGCAGATGGTCGCCTACGGTCGCACGGCCGACGTGAAGGCGTGGCTCGACGACCAGCAGTACGTCACCGTCGGCTACCGCGCGGCCACCGGCGATGTGTCGGTGAAGACCGTGACGCCGAAGGCCGCCGACTCCGGCAGCGGCTCCGGCTCGACTGCGACGCCCGCTCCGACCGCGACGCCCGCGACTTCCGCGCCATCCGGCTCGGCGCCGGCGGCGACCGCCGGGCCCAACCCGGCCGGCTCCGACCTCTGGCTCGAGGAGTTCGACGGCCAGGACGCGCAGGTCACCAAGATGAACGTCCCGTCCGGCGTGAGCGTCATCGTCTCCGGCGACGGGACCACCCCCGCCCCCAACAAGATCCTCTTGACCTGGCCGGTCGACACCAGCACGCCGTGGGCGTTCCCGCTCATCATCGGCGGTCTCGTGCTCCTGGTGATCGGCATCGCGCTCTACCTGTGGGGGCTCTACACCCACCGCAAGTCGCGCGGGCCACGGCGCAAGAGCGGACCCAAGATGCCGAAGCTCCCCAAAGCCCCCAAGTACAAGCCCACCGCGTCGCTCGAGGCGACCCCGCGCGGCCGCCGCTCGACCAGGCGGACCCGGGTGATGGCCCCCGCGATCCTGGCCGGCGTGCTCGCCCTGACCGGGACCGGCGCCGGCGCGGCCTTCGCCGACACGTCGACCCCGACCCCGACGCCCACCGCGACCGGCGCCTCCAACACCGGCAACTCGCCGGCGCCCGCGGTGACGGTCCCGCAGCTGGAGCGCATCGTCAAGCGCATCTCGGTGGCGGCGGCCAACGCCGACGCGAAGAACGACGGCGACCTCGCCAAGCTCCGCTTCACCGGCCCCGCGCTGCAGCTGCGCGACGCCAACTACGCCATCCGGGTCAAGAAGGCCGACCAGCCCCCGCTCCCCGCCATCCCGGCCGGACCGCTCGAGCTGTCCCTCCCGCAGGCGACCGACAGCTGGCCGCGCACCGTGACCGCCGTCGTCAAGATGCCGAACGACGCCAACGGCAAGGCGCAGGCCCCGCTCGCGCTGGCCCTGGTGCAGAAGACTCCGCGCGACAACTACCTGGTGGAGTACGCGATCGCCCTCGAGCCGAACGTGAAGGTGCCGAACCTTGCGCCGGCGAGCATCGGCGCCGCGGCGGTCCCGCCCGACTCGAAGCTGCTCAAGGTCCAGCCGGACCAGGTGGCCGCCGCCTACGGCGACATCCTGCTGAACGGTGACAAGAGCAAGTGGTACCCGAGCTTCGACCTCACCGACGACAAGCTCGTCGCGCAGGTCGGCGCCTCGTGGAAGCAGCAGGAGCAGGCGCGCCTGGCGCAGCAGTTCGGCAACACCTCGTCGCTGACCTTCTCCAGCCGGGTCGGCGCCGGCCCCGTCCTCTCGATGGCGACCAACGACTCCGGCGCCATCGTCTGGGTGAACCCGGAGGAGGTGCAGCTCCACAAGGTCACCGAGGCGGGAGCCCAGGTGATCGCGGGCGCCACGACAGCGGCGCTGAGCGGCGTCGCGCAGTCGAACACGGGCCTGGAGTCGGTCTACGGCTACCAGCTCGCGTTCTACGTGCCGCCGGCCGGGTCGAACGAGAAGGTGCGCCTGCTCGGATTCGCCCAGGGTCTCGTCTCCGCCCGCGAAGTGCAGTAGGCCGCGCTCCGCGCCGGGCCGGGCAGTAGGCTGGAACCCATGAGTCAGCTTCCGCCGAACCCGACCAATCTCCGCGGCGCCGTGGACCTGAGCGGCCTCGTCAACCGGCCCCAGCCGGGTCAGGGCGAGCCGGCCGGTGCGGCCCAGGGCGAGCCGATCGAGCTGCCCAGCCTGTTCTTCCAGGGCACGGACGCCAACTTCAACGACTTCATCGACCTGTCGATGCGGATCCCCGTCGTGGTCGCGCTGACCGCCTCCTGGGCCGACCCCGACCGGCAGCTGGCCACAGTGCTCGACCGGGTGACCACCGACCTCGGCGGGCGGATCGTGCTCGTGCAGGTCGACGTCGACGCGAACCCGCAGCTCGTGCAGGCATTCCAGGCGCAGTCGGCGCCCGCGGTGGCGGGCATCGTCGCGGGCCGGCCCGTGCAGTTGTTCTCCGGCGCCCTTCCCGAGGAGCAGGTGCGCGACGTGTTCGCCCAGCTGCTGGAGCTCGCCGCGCAGAACGGCGTCACCGGATCGGCGCTCGTCGACGCCGCCGCTGGGGAGACCCCGGCGGGCGAGGGCGATGAGCCCGCGCCGGAGCCGCCGCTGCCTCCGCTGCATGCGGAGGCCTACGACGCGATCGACCGCGGCGACTATCCCGGCGCCATCACCGCCTACAAGACCGCGATCGCGCAGGACCCGCGCGACCAGATGGCGATCGCCGGCCTCGCGCAGGTCAGCCTGCTGGCCCGGCTGGCCGGCCGCACGCTGGACGAGATCCGCAACGCCGCGGCGTCGGCGCCCGGCGACCTCGACGCGCAGCTCGCGGTGGCCGACCTGGATCTGTCCGGCGGGCACGTGGACGACGCCTTCGACCGCCTGCTCTCGCTGTTCCCGACGCTGGACGCGGAGGGCAAGGAAGCCGTGCGCGCGCGCATCCTCGAGTACTTCGAGATCGTCGGCGTGGACGACCCCCGCGTCGTCAAGGCCAGGGCTAGGCTGGCGTCGCTGCTCTACTGACGCGGGTTCCCGGCCGTTCTCCGGAAGCGTCGGACCGGAGCGGCTGACACCCCCACTCCGCCCGGAAGGCTCACGCATGTCCCGTGTGCTCGTCGTCGGTGGGACCGGTCTCGCCGGTCGCGCCGTCACCGCTGAGGCCGTCTCGCGCGGCCACCAGGTCGTGGTCGCCGCGCGGCGCATCCCCGACGACGACGCCCCCGGCTACATCGAGGGCGCCGCCTACGTCACGGCCGACCTCGTGACCGGCGCCGGCCTGGAGGAGGCCGTCGACGGCGTCGACGTGCTCATCGACGCGAGCAACGCCGACGGCAGGCGTGCCTCGCACGTCTTCGCGCACGGCTCCCGCAACCTGCTGCACACCGCCGCCCGCTACGGCGTCGGCCGGGCGGTGCTGCTGTCCATCGCGGGCATCGACGGGTCGCGCTACCCGTACTACCGGTCGAAGCTGCTGCAGGAGGCCACCTATCTGGACTCGCCGCTGGAGGTCAGGGTCGTCCGCGCGACGCAGTTCCACGACTTCGTGACCTCCGTGTTCGAGCGCGGCCGCCGGGTCGGGATGCTGACGGCCCCGTCCGGCACCCGCTTCCAGCCGATCGACGTGACCGACGTCGCCCGCGTGCTGCTCGACGCGGCCGAGGGCGCGGGCGAGCCGGGCTCGATCCGTACGATCGGCGGTCCCCGGGTGGAGAGCGCCCGCTCGCTCGCCCGGCAGTGGAAGGACGCCAGCGGCACCCGCCGGCCGATCTTCTCGGTGCGGCTGACCGGCCCGCTCGGCTCGACGTGGCGAGCCGGCCATCACCTCGCTCCGGAGCACGCCGTCGACGGCACCGGCTACGCGGCGTGGCTCCGCGCGCTCTGACGCATTGCCGGCCGCTCGGTCAGCGTCGCGGCCGGAGGTACAGCGCCCCGAGCGGCGGCAGCGTCAGCACGGCGGAGGCCGGCCGGCCCATCCAGGGCTCGTCGAGCGCCTGCACCGCGCCGAAGTTGCCGACGCCCGAGCCGCCGAAGGTCTCGGCGTCGGTGTTGAGCAGTTCCTCCCACTCACCGGCGAACGGCAGCCCCACCCGGTAGCCGCTGTGCGGGTTGCCGGAGAAGTTGAGCAGCACAGCGAGGGGCGAGCCGTCGCGGTCCTTGCGCAGGAAGGCGAGCACGTTGCCCGCCGCGTCCGAGCCGTCCAGCCACTCGAAGCCGGCCGGGTCGTTGTCGAGCGCCCAGAGCTGCGGGTTGTCGCGGTATACCGCGTTCAGCTGGGCGACCAGGTTCCAGAGGCCGCGGTGGCTCGGCTGGTCGAGGATCCACCAGTCCAGGCCGCGCTCCTCGCTCCACTCCGAGTACTGCCCGAACTCCTGGCCCATGAACAGCAGCTGCTTGCCCGGGTGCGCCCACATGAAGGACAGGAACGCGCGCACGTTCGCCAGCTGCTGCCAGTGGTCGCCCGGCATCTTGCCGATCAGCGAGCCCTTGCCGTGGACGACCTCGTCGTGACTGATCGGCAGCAGGAAGTTCTCGCTCCAGGCGTAGACGAAGGAGAACGTGATCTCGCTGTGGTGGTAGCTGCGCCACATCGGGTTCTCCTGGATGTACTGGAGCGCGTCGTGCATCCAGCCCATGTTCCACTTGAGCCCGAAGCCGAGGCCGCCCGACGAGGTCGGCGCGGTGACGCCGGCGTAGCTTGTGGACTCCTCGGCGATCATCACCGTGCCGGGGTTGCGCTTGTAGGAGGTCGCGGTGACCTCCTGCAGGAAGCCGATCGCCTCCAGGTTCTCGCGGCCGCCGTGGATGTTCGGCTCCCACTCGCCCTCGTTGCGCGAGTAGTCGAGGTAGAGCATCGACGCCACCGCGTCGACCCGGAGGCCGTCGACGTGGAACTCCTCCAGCCAGTACAGGGCGTTGGCGACCAGGAAGTTGCGCACCTGCGAGTTGCCGTAGTCGAAGATGTAGGTGCCCCAGTCCTTGTGCTCGCCGCGGCGCGGGTCGGAGTGCTCGTAGAGCGCCTGGCCGTCGAAGCGGGCGAGCGCCCAGTCGTCCTTGGGGAAGTGGCCGGGCACCCAGTCGAGGATGACGCCGATCCCGGCCTGGTGCAGCCGGTCGATCAGGTACTTGAGGTCGTCCGGCGAGCCGAACCGGCTGGTCGGGGCGTAGTAGCCCGTCACCTGGTAGCCCCAGGAGCCGCCGAACGGGTGCTCGGCGAGCGGCAGGAACTCGACGTGGGTGTAGCCGAGCGCGCCGAGGTAGTCGATGAGCGGGTCGGCGGCCTCGCGGTAGCCGAGGCCGGGCCGCCAGCTGCCGAAGTGGAGCTCGTAGACGCTCATCGGGCCGGCGTGCGGGTCGGTGGCGGCGCGGCGGGTCATCCACTCGCCGTCCTCCCACTGGTGCCGGCTGACGGTGACGACGGAGGCGGTGTTCGGCGGCGTCTCGGCGGCCTGCGCCATCGGGTCGATCTTGCGGACCCATTCGCCGTTCGCGCCCAGCAGGTCGAACTTGTAGATGGCCCCCTGCCCAAGGCCGGGGACGAAGAGCTCCCACACGCCGGAGGCGCCCATGTTGCGCATCGCGTGCAGGGTGCCGTCCCAGCCGTTGAAGTCGCCGACGACGCGGACCGCGCGGGCGTGCGGCGCCCAGACCGTGAACGAGGTGCCGACGACGCCGCCCAGGTCGCGGACGTGCGCACCGAGCGCGGTCCAGAGCTGCTCGTGCCTGCCCTCCCGGATCAGGTGGAGGTCGAGCTCGCCGATGGTCGGCAGGAACCGGTACGGGTCGTCGGTGGTCCAGGTGCTGCCGCCGGTGTAGCGCGCCTCCAGCTCGTAGGCGCCGGGGCCGACGATGTCGACGCCCTGCCAGATGCCGTGGCCGAGGTGCGCGAGCTCGATGTGCGCGCCGGTCGGGAGGATGGCGAACACCGCCTCGGCGAGCGGCCGCAGGGCGCGGATGACCGTGATCGGGTCCTCCACCCCCGCTGCGGCGACCTGGTGCTGCCCGAGCACGGAGTGCGGGTCGTGGTAGCTGCCGGTGGCGACGGCGCGCAGGATGGCGTCGTCGAGTGCGGGCAGGTCGACGGCGGCGGCGCCCTCGGGGATCGGGGTCATCGTGCGGCCTCCAGCGGTTTGACGGTCAGGATGTGCACCGGCTCGGTGAACGCGTCGAGGCGGACGTACGCGTCGGCGCCCCAGGTCCAGCGCTGGCCGGTGACCAGGTCGCGGACCTCGAACTGCGCGCCTGGCTCGATGCCGAGCGCCGTCACGTCGAGGTGGACCATCGTCTCGCGCACCGAGTGCGGGTCGACGTTGGCGACGACGAGCACCGCGTCCGGCTTCCCGCTGCGGGTGAATTCGCCGCCGAGGTACTTGGAGTACACCAGCACCGCCTCGTCCTCGCTGCGGTGCACCCGCAGGTTGCGCAGCTGGCGCAGGGCGGGGTGCTCGGCGCGGGCGCGGTTGAGCATGGTCAGGTAGGGCGCGAGCGAGCGGCCGAGCGCCGCGGCCCTGGCGTAGTCGCGCGGCCGGTACTCGTACTTCTCGTTGTCGATGTACTCCTCCGCGCCGGGGCGGGCGACGTTCTCGTACAGCTCGTAGCCGGAGTAGACGCCCCAGGTCGGCGCGCCGGTCGCGGCGATCGCGGCGCGGATCTTGAAGGCCGCCGGGCCGCCGAATTGCAGGTACTCGGTGAGGATGTCCGGGGTGTTCACGAACAGGTTCGGCCGCAGGAAGTCGGCCGTCTCCGTCGCGAGCCCGGTCAGGAACTCCTCCAGCTCCTCCTTGGTGTTGCGCCAGGTGAAGTACGTGTACGACTGCTGGAACCCGGCCTTCGCGAGGGTGTGCAGCAGCGCGGGCCGGGTGAACGCCTCGGCGAGGAAGACCACGTCGGGGTCGGTCTCGTTGACCGTGTGGATCAGCCACTCCCAGAAGTGCAGCGGCTTGGTGTGCGGGTTGTCGACGCGGAAGATCCGCACGCCGAGCGACATCCAGTACCGGACGATCCGCAGCACCTCGGCGCGGAGGCCGTCGTAGTCGTTGTCGAAGTTGATCGGAAAGATGTCCTGATACTTCTTCGGCGGGTTCTCCGCGTAGGCGATCGTCCCGTCGGGAAGGGTGGTGAACCACTCCGGGTGCGTCGTGACCCAGGGGTGGTCGGGGGAGGCCTGTAGGGCGAGGTCAAGGGCGATCTCCAGCCCGGCCTGCTTGGCCTTGCCGAGGAAGAAGACGAAGTCCTTCTCGGTGCCGAGGTCGGGGTGGATCGCGTCGTGGCCGCCCTCCGGGCCGCCGATCGCCCACGGCGAGCCGGGGTCGTTCGGGCCGGCCTCCAGCGTGTTGTTCGGGCCCTTGCGGAAGGTGCGGCCGATCGGATGGATGGGCGGCAGGTAGACCACGTCGAAGCCCATCGCCGCCACCTCGGGCAGCCGCTTCGCCGCGGTGCGGAAGGTGCCGGACTGCCAGGAGCCGTCCGGCAGGCGCTTGGCGCCCTCCGAGCGGGGGAAGAACTCGTACCAGCTGCCGACCGCGGCGCGGGTGCGCTCCACCAGGATCGCGCGGGTGGCGGACAGGGACGGGAGCGCGACGATCGGCCGCTCGGTCAGGATGCGGCGGATCCGGTCGTCGACCGCGGCCTGGAAGCGCTCGTCCACGCCGCGGTCCGTGTCCGCGACGACGCGGGCGGCCTCGGAGAGGTGGCGGCGCTCGGCGGTGCTGCGGCGCTTGTCGGCGGCGGCCTTCTCCAGGAGCTCGCGGCCGATGGTCAGCATGAGCTCGACGTCGATCCCCGCGGGGACCTTGACCTCCGCGTTGTGCCGCCAGGTCGCGTACTCGTCGGCGTAGGCCTGCACGCGGTAGCGCCAGAGGCCCTCCTCCTGGAGCTGCACCTCGACGCCCCAGCGGTCGGTGCCCGGCGCGAGCGGCCGCATGTGGTGCTCGGTCTGCACGCCGGACGGGTCGAGCAGGATCAGGTCGACGCCGATCCGGTCGTGGCCTTCGCGGAAGGCCGTCGCCCGGAACGGGACGACCTCTCCGCTGAACGCCGACGCGGCCCAGTGGCCCTCGTCGACCTGGGGGGAGAGGCCGAGGATCGGGATGCGCGGAAGCAGCGGATCGTACTCGACGGGTGCCGGCGCTTCCGGCGCTTGCTGCGCCTCGGTCGCCGGGGGCGCCTCCGGTGCTGCGGCGGCTGATGATTTGGTCGCTGCGCTCTTTCCCACATGCCGACCGTACACTCATTCGCTCGCAGTCGACGGGTGGACTTTCGGCGACCCAGCGTGAGATATAAGGGAAGAGTGTGGGATGAAAGATACGCCATAGTCGCGGCGGAGTGTGCATGAAGGTCTCTTCGAGCCTGGGTGCCGCGCACGACGCAGTCTCGGGATTCACCAAGCTCCAGGGTGCCCCTGCTGGGCAGCACGTGGTCATCGACTCGAGCAACGTCTCCGGCATGTTGAACGGCGCGAGGGCCGCGAACGAAACGCTCAAGAACGTCACGGAGTTGATTTCCGGGGTGAAAAACGAGGCCACCAAGGTCACGGCGCTCGCCGCGGAGATCGAAGCTCGCGATGACCGGGACGCAGCCAGCTGGGGCGGGATGTCATGAACGGCCTCGGCGAGCGCCAGCGCGAGTACGGACAGCGTGACGATGAGGGCTACGCAGCATGGGGCTGATCTATGACTCGCGTGACTCGGACAGGTTGAAGGCGGGGCTGTCGGCGAACCTCACTGCTGCTCTGTCCATGCTCGATGACTCTCACAGTGCGAGCCGTGGTCTGCTGGCAGCGCTGGCGACGGGCGAATTGTCCGGGCAGGGCTACTCCGCGGTCGATGCGCTGTTCGCACAGGTCATCACGCCCGCCCTCTCCGACACCAGAACCGAGGTCGAGTCGATCCAGCGCGATCTCGACACGTACACGTGGGCGGACGCGAAGGTCAGCCGTTACGGCGTGCTGAAAGAGGACGAGCTGAACGCGCAGCTCGCGGCGACCCGGAGCCAGCGTGACGCGACCGAGCGCATCATCGACCTGAACACCGCTGTCGCCAGCGCGGTGTCCACGGTGCCGATGTTCGGCGAAGCGCTGCGTGCGCTGAACTCTCAGCTCGAGTTGGTGCTTGCCCACCTGGAGAAGCAGCTCCGCGAGCTGGAGGACATGCTGCGGGCGTTGAAGGAGTTCGACGCGGCAACCCGAGGGCTTTTCCGCAAGGGCCCGCCCGTCCGCACGGTCGCGTCGACCGTCGCCGCCTCCGCCGCGAAGCCGGATCCACTGAGAACGTGGACCGCCTCCGAGCTGATGAACCTCCTCGCTCTGCTCAGCCCGGCCGAGGTGCAACGGATTCTGACCAGCAACCCGGAGCTGGCTCAGCAGTTCTGGAACACCCCGCCACCGGCAGAAGCGGTGGCGACGTGGTGGAGGAGCCTCAGCCCCGAACAGCGGGAGCAATGGTCTCAGTCAGCCCCCTCGATCATCGGGAATCTGCCCGGTCTGGACGCGGACACCCGCATTCACGCGAACATGATCCAGTTCCAGCGGGATCTGTACGACCCGAGTATCGACCCGAATTCTCCTCGCGGAATCGTCATTCAGGACATCCTCACGGCGCTCAACGTGGGTGGGATCTCCGGTCCCGGGCTAAATTACGAAAGGCTGGCGAAGGAGCAGCTGCCGCCGCGCGGGTTGCTGGCGTACAACTCGACGCACGCGCCGCCCTTGGCAGCGGTCGCGATCGGGGACACCAGCGCGGAGAAGTCGGGCAAGGTGACGTGGATGGTGCCCGGGATGGACAGCGGGCTGGGCAAGAAGACCGACACTCTCTCCGGGTGGACCAACGCCGCGGTCAACGTCTGGAAAACGCAGGAGTATTTCGAGCGTGATGTACCGCACATGACGGTGGCGTGGATCGGGTACGCGCCCCCGACTCAGGACCCTACGGTGCTGCACGGAGATCATGCTCGGGCGGGCGCGGTCCGGTTGACCGCGGAGTTGGACGGGCAGTGGGCGGCGTCGGCGATCCTGGGCGGAAACCCGAGCCCGTTCACTGCGGTGGTCGGCCACTCGTATGGGACCACCGTCGTCACCAACGCGGTGAGCGCCGGCGGCGGTCTGTCGCACAACGCGCAGTCGGTGGTGCTGCTGGCTTCTGCCGGGGTTGAGAAGGACATCCCGACCGCGGATTCATTGCGAGTAGATGGCGGTGCCGGGCAGGTGTACGCGTCGCAGTCCTCGCAGGACCAGATCGCTGACTGGGGGCGCGCCGGGTCCGGGCGGGGTGATCCGCGGGATGAGTCGTTCGGTGCGAATGTGTTCTCGTCCGAAGGCGATCCCGCCAATCGGTTGAAGCCGACCGATGGGCATGACGTTCTCGGTTACGGATCCGACCGTGGTGGGTACTTCTCCCAGCATGCGACCGCGGGACAGGGATACCTCAACATGCACACGGAAGCCATCAACAACACCGCTGCCGCCGCGTTGGGGCTGGACAGCGAAATTAATGGTGGCACCCATGTGGGAAAAGACTGATGGCATCCATTCGTCGAACCATTGCGGCGACGGCCGTAACAATGCTGGCGCTCGTTGTGACCGGATGCGCCCCTTATGGAGGAACAATGAACGATTTCGGTGGCGCTATCGTCCCACCTGCCGAGTTCTCGACCAAGACCGACGTCCAGACGTTGGATGAGGCTTTGGCCCATGCGGACGATCTGGTTCGACTCCTGGGCGGCGAGTGGCTCAACGCTGGTGTGCCGCCCGGCGTGTTCGATCCCACCGACCGGTCGGGATGGTCCTCTGGGCCGTGTGGGGCGCACAACACCAACCAGTACGCCATCTTTCTTCAGCAGGTTGCCCCGGTTGCGGACCCGACGGCGAAGATCGAGCAGGTTCGGGAGCATTGGAAGCGTCTCGGTTACCAGGTCCGTCAGATCGGGCCGGCCGAAACCAGCAAAACGATGTTCACCGAAATCGTCGTTGACCTACCGTTCGGTGCTGGCCTGAGTTTCAACGCCAGCACCACGGGGATGGGCATCACAACGGAGGGCGAATGCGTCATCAAGCAGTAGCACCGGGTCGTGAAACGCTGAGAGATGGAATGGGCAAGCCAGATGACACGATGTCGCCGCACCGTCGCTGTGATCGTCGCGACCATGCTGGCGTTCGCCCTAGCCGGGTGCGCGCCGGTTGGTCGAACCAACGATTTCGGTGGCGCTGTCGTCCCACCTGCCGAGTTCTCGACCAAGACCGACATCCAGACGTTGGATGAGGCCTTGGCTCATGCGGACGACCTGGTTCGACTCCTGGGCGGCGAGTGGCTCGACGCTGGTGTGCCGCCCGGCGTGTTCGATCCCACCGACCGGTCGGGATGGTCCTCTGGGCCGTGTGGGGCGCACAACACCAACCAGTACGCCATCTTTCTTCAGCAGGTTGCCCCGGTTGCGGACCCGACGGCGAAGATCGAGCAGGTTCGGGAGCATTGGAAGGGACTCGGTTATCGGGTCCGTCAGATCGGGCCGGCCGAAACCAGCAAAACGATGTTCACCGAAATCGTCGTTGACCTGCCCTTCGGTGCTGGCCTGAGTTTCAACGCCAGCACCACGGGGATGGGCATCACAACGGAAGGCGAATGCGTCATCAAGCAGTAGCGCACGATTTCGCGGTCGTCGCGAACGCTCGATCCCAAGGTGTCGACCGCGCTTAACCTCCCACCGCTAAGGTGGGCCGAGTGAAGGCCATCCGTAGATTCACCGTCCGCGCCGTCCTCCCCGACACCCTCTCCGCTCTGGAGGAGATCGCCGGCAACCTCCGCTGGTCCTGGCACGAGCCGACCAAGGAGCTGTTCGCCCGCATCTCGCCGGAGCTCTGGAACGAGGTCGAACACGATCCGATCGCCCTGCTGGGCTCCGTCGATCCGGCCAGGCTCGCCGAGCTCGCCGCCGACCAGGGCTACGTCGACTGGGCGAACCACGTGCGCGAGGAGCTGCGCGCGTACCTCCGCGAACCGCGCTGGTACCAGTCGCTCGACGGCTCGGCGCCCAAGTCGATCGCCTACTTCTCGCCCGAGTTCGGCATCGCCTCCACACTGCCGCAGTACTCCGGCGGCCTCGGCATCCTGGCCGGCGACCACCTCAAGGCCGCGAGCGACCTGGGCGCCCCGCTCGTCGCGGTCGGCCTGTTCTACCGCTCCGGCTACTTCTCCCAGGCGATCACGCCGGACGGCTGGCAGCTGGAGAGCTACCCGGCGCTGGATCCCGACGGGCTCCCGCTGAGCGTCCTGCGCGATCCCGACGGCGCGCCGGTGCAGATCACGCTCGCGCTGCCGTCCGGCGTGCTGCGCGCCCGGGTCTGGCAGGCCGCGGTCGGCCGGGTCACCCTCCTGCTGCTGGACACCGACATCCCGGAGAACGACGACAGCCTGCGCTCGGTGACCGATCGGCTCTACGGCGGCGGCGGCGAGCACCGCCTGCTGCAGGAGCTCCTGCTCGGCATCGGCGGCGTGCGCGCCGTGAAGGCCTGGGCGGCGCTCACCGGGGCGCCGGCGGCGGAGGTGTTCCACACCAACGAGGGCCACGCCGGCTTCCTCGGGCTGGAGCGGATCTCGGACCTGATCGGCGAGGGGCTCACGTTCGACGAGGCCCTGCAGGTGGTGCGCGCCGGGACGGTGTTCACCACCCACACGCCCGTCCCGGCCGGCATCGACCGCTTCGACCGGCCGCTGGTCGAGCGCTACTTCTCGACCGCGCTGCTCCCGGGCGTCGAGCCGGCGGAGGTGCTCGCGCTCGGCGCCGAGGACTACCCCGGCGGCTCCGACGCGGTCTTCAACATGGCGGTCATGGGCCTCCGGCTCGGCCAGCACGCGAACGGCGTCTCGCGCCTGCACGGCGAGGTCAGCCGCCAGATGTTCGGCGGCCTGTTCCCCGGGTTCGACAGCCCGGAGGTGCCGATCGACTCGGTGACCAACGGCGTCCACGCGCAGACCTGGACCGACCCGATGCTGCGCGCGCTGGCGGTGGAGCGGCTCGGCACCGACGACACCACGCACGCCGACTGGGGCAACGCCGAGGCGGTGAGCGACCTCGACCTGTGGAGCGTGCGCACCCGGATGCGCGAGCAGCTCGTGAAGGACGCCAGGCACCGCGTCGCGGCGGCCTGGGAGGCGCAGAACCCGGGCGGGATCGCGCCGGTGTGGATCAGCGACCTCCTGGACCCGAACGTCCTCACGATCGGCTTCGCCCGGCGCGTGCCGACCTACAAGCGACTCACCCTGATGCTGCACGACCCGGAGCGGCTGAAGAACATCCTGCTGCACCCGGAGCGTCCCGTGCAGTTCGTGATCGCGGGCAAGTCGCACCCGGCCGACGACGAGGGCAAGCGCCTCATCCAGAAGCTGGTGCAGTTCGCGTCCGAGCCGGAGATCCGCTCGCGGATGGTGTTCCTGCCGGACTACGACATCGGCATGGCCCAGCTGCTCTACCCCGGCACTGACGTCTGGCTGAACAACCCGCTGCGGCCGCTGGAGGCGTGCGGCACGTCGGGGATGAAGGCGGCGCTGAACGGCGCGCTCAACCTGTCCATCCTCGACGGCTGGTGGAACGAGTTCTACGACGGCGAGAACGGCTGGGCCATCCCGTCCGCTGACGCCGCGGGCGACGGCGCCGAGCGCGACGCGCTGGAGGCCGAGGCGATGTACGACCTGATCGAGCACCAGATCGCGCCGCGGTTCTACGACCGCGACCGCGACGGCGTCCCGCAGACCTGGGTCGGGCAGATCCGGCACACCCTGGCGACGCTGTCCTCTCCGCTGAGCGCCGAGCGCATGGTGCGCGAGTACGTGGAGCGGCTTTACATGCCCGCGGCCGCGAACGAGAAGCGGCTGAGCGCCGACGACTACCTCGCCGCGCGCGAGCTGGCGGCCTGGAAGGCGCGGGTGCGTTCCGCGTGGCCCGGCGTGAACGTAGCGCACGTGGACGCCGGCGGCCTCGACGCGGTGCCGCAGGTCGGCGACCACCTGCGGGTGCGCGCGCTGGTCCACCTGAACGGCCTGCGACCGGAGGACGTGGAGGTGCAGCTGATCTACGGCCGCGCGCTCGACGGCGAGGACCTGAGCGGCGTGCACTACGAGCGTCTGGAGCTGGACCGGGCCGTGCCCGGCGCGGACCCGTCGGTCGCGCAGGAGTTCTCCGGCGGCGTCACCCTGACCTGGGCGGGCTCCTTCGGGTACACCGTCCGCGTCGTGCCGGTCAACGACCTGCTGCTCGGCGCGGCCGAGCTGGGGCTGGTCGCCGCGGCCTGAGCGACGGCCTTGCGGGACGTTTTCGCCTATTTGGCGATCGCCGCGTAGCTCGCGCCGGTCGCGGCCAGGAGGTCGCCCGGCGCGAGCTCGAGGTCGAGGCCGCGGCGGCCTCCGGAGACGAACACGGTGTCGTAGAGCTGTGCGGTCTCGTCCACGACGGTGACGTGGCGCGTCTTCTGCCCGATGGGGGAGATGCCGCCCACGACGTACCCGGTGCGCCGCTCGGCGACGGCCGGATCGGCCATGACCGCACGCTTCGCCCCGACGGCGGACGCGAGCGCCTTGAGGTCGAGCATCCCGGTCACCGGCACGACGCCGACCACGAGCCCGAGCTCGGTGTCGGCCAGCAGGGTCTTGAAGACCCGGTCCGGCTCCACACCGAGGGCGTCGGCGGCCTCCAAGCCGTAGGACGGCGCGGCGGGATCGTGGTCGTAGGCGTGCACGGAGAACGGGAGGGCCGCGGAGGCGAGCGCCGCCGTCGCCGGCGTGCCCGCGGAGGCGGGGCGCTTGGCCATCAGGCGCCGACCTGGGTGTCCGGCGCGGCGCTCGCCGTGGAGTCTGCCTCAGTGCCCGTTTCGGTTCCTGCTTCGGTGCCGGCCTCAGCCGTCGCCCCAGCGGGCACGTCGACGCGCGGGCCGTTCGCGCGGTAGAGCTGCATGGAGGTGCCGCCGACCAGCCGCGTGCTGCCCGGCGCGAGCTCGACGCCGTCCTCCAGGATGGGCACCTCGGTCGCGCTGTCCCAGAGCAGCTGGTACGACTCCACGCCCGGCGCGACCGGCAGGGAGACCTCCACGTCGTCCTCCACGCCGTGCACGATCAGCAGCACGCGGTTGAACTCCTCCTTGTCGGGCGTGGAGGCCGCCAGGTACTGCAGCGTCCGGTTCTCCGGCGAGTTCCAGTCCTCGTCGTCCATCAGCGCGCCGGTGGCGTCGTACCAGTCCATGTGGCTGGCGTTCGGCGTGGTCTGGCCGTAGACGGCGTACTTGCTCGGCCGCAGCGCCGGGTTCTCCCGCCGCAGTTCCAGGAGGCGGCGTGTGGTGTCGAGCATCTCGCGCTGCTCCCTGGTGCGCAGCCAGCTCATCCAGGTGAGCTCGCTGTCCTGGCAGTAGGCGTTGTTGTTGCCGCGCTGGCTGCGCCCGAACTCGTCGCCGGCCGTGATCATCGGCACGCCCGCGGAGAGCAGCAGCGTGCCCATCAGGTTGCGCATCGCCTTGTGCCGGTCGAGCAGCACCCGCTCGTCCAGGGTGGGGCCCTCGGTGCCGTGGTTGAACGAGCGGTTGTTGTCGGTGCCGTCCCGGTTGTCCTCGCCGTTGCCGAGGTTGTGCTTGACGTTGTAGGCGGTCAGGTCGGCCATCGTGAAGCCGTCGTGCGCGGTGATGAAGTTGATGGAGGCCAGCGGGCCGCGCTCGGGCGAGAACGTGTTGGACGAGCCGGCGAGCCGGGTGGCGAAGCCGCCGATGCCGATGGGGGCCTGGCCGTTGCGCCGGGCCTCGGCGATGTCGGCGAGCCAGAAGTTGCGGACGCGGTCGCGGTAGCGGTCGTTCCACTCCGACCAGCCGTCCCTGCCGTCCACGCCGCCGGGGAAGTTCCCGGTCTGCCAGCCGCCGATCCCGACGTCCCACGGCTCGGCGATCAGCTTGACGTCGGCGAGCGCCGGATCGTCCAGCATCGCGTTGATCAGCGGGTGCTCCCGGCTGTAGGACGCGTCCTCCCCGCGGCCGAGCGTCACGGCGAGGTCGAACCGGAAGCCGTCGATCTGCACTTCCGTGGCCCAATAGCGTAGCGAGTCCAGCACCAGGCGCTGCGGGGCGGGGTGCCCGAAATTCACCGTGTTGCCGACGCCGGTGACGTCGATGTAGACGCCGTTCGCGTCCTGCCGGTAGTAGGTGGCGTTGTCGATGCCGCGGAAGCTGGTGCGCGGGCCGCCGATGCCCTCCTCGGCGGTGTGGTTGTAGACTACATCGAGAATCACCTCGATGCCGGCCTCGTGGAGCAGCTTGACCATGCCCTTGAACTCCCGCAGCACCGCCTCCGGACCCGCGGCCTGCGCCGCGCGGGTGGCGTACGGGGCGTGCGGGCTGAAGAAGTTCAGGCTGTTGTAGCCCCAGTAGTTGGTCAGCCCCTCGCGGATGAGGCGCTGCTCGGAGGTGAACGCGTGCACCGGCAGCAGCTCGACGGCGGTGACGCCGAGGTGCTTCAGGTATCCGATCGTGGACTCGTGGGCGAGCCCGGCGTAGGTGCCGCGGAGGTCCTCCGGGACGTCCGGGTTCTGGTGGCTGATCCCCTTCACGTGCGCCTCATAGATGACCGTGTGGTCCAGCGGAGTGCCGGGCTTGCGCGAGGCCCCCCAGTCGAAGCCGTCCGAGACCACCGTGGACCGCCACTCCTCGGGGCCGACCCGGGTGAGACCCTTCGCGTACGGGTCCATCAGCAGCGTCTCCGGGTTGAACATGTTCTGCGGCCCGGCCGGCCCCGACACCAGGATCGCGTAGAGGCTGCCGACCTGCAGGCTGCGCGAGCGACCCAGCCAGACCCCGTTGGCGTCGCGGCGCATCGGCACGGTCTTGACCCGCCAGTCCGGGTCCTTCGGATCGAAGAGGCAGAACTCCATCGCGTCGGCGTTCTCGGAGAACACCCGGAGCTCGCCTCCGTGCGGACCGATGCGTACACCCAGGTTGCGCAGAGGATCGACGGACGTCATGCGATCTAGAGTAGTGACCACACCGCGCCGCACCCTGAGGAGGCCTCGGTGCCCGTCTACCTCGACCACGCCGCCACCACCCCCATGCGCCCGGAGGCGATCGCCGCCTTCACCGACGCCCTGGGGCTCGTCGGCAACCCGTCGAGCATCCACAGCCAGGGCCAGCAGGCGAAGCGGATGCTGGAGGAGGCGCGCGAGGCGGTCGCGTCCACCCTGGGCTGCGACCCGATCGAGGTGGTCTTCACCTCCGGCGGCACCGAGGCGATCAACCTCGCGGTGAAGGGCATGTACTGGGCCAGGGGAGGCGCAGCCCGCCCCCGCATCCTGGTGCCGGGCGGCGAGCACCACGCGACCATCGACGCGGTGGAGTGGCTGGAGCGGGCGGAGGGCGCACAGCCGGAGTGGCTGCCGCTCGACGGCGAGGGCCGGCTGCTCCCCACGGTGGTCGGCGACGCCCTGGCCTCGCCCGCGGAGGTCGCGCTGCTCACGTTCCTGGCGGTCAACAACGAAGTGGGGACGATCCAGCCGGTCGCCCCACTCGCGGGCCTCGCCCGCGACGCCGGAGTCCCCGTCCACGTCGACGCCGTCGCCGCCTACGGTCACCTGCCGCTCTCGTTCAACGCGCTGGGCGTGGACGCGCTCAGCGTCTCGGCCCACAAGATCGGGGGACCGGTCGGGATCGGCGCGCTCGTGCTCGGGCGGCGCTCGGCGGTGGTGCCCCTGATCCACGGCGGCGGCCAGCAGCGGCAGGTCCGCAGCGGCACCCAGGACGTCCCGGCGGCCGTCGCGTTCGCGGCGGCGGCGCTCGCCGCGGAGGCGGAGCGGGAGGTGGAGTCGCGACGGCTGGCCGGGCTGCGCGACCGGCTGATCCGCGGAGTGCGCGAGGCCGTGCCGGAGGCGGTGCTGAGCGGGCCGTCGCCGGATGGCGGCGAGCGGGTGGCGTCGAACGTCCACTTCGTGTTCCCCGGGGCGCAGGGCGACTCGCTGCTGTTCCTGCTCGACCTCGCTGGGCTCTCGGTCTCCACCGGCGCCGCCTGCACTGCGGGCATCCCGGAGCCGTCGCACGTCCTGCTCGCGATGGGGCGGACCGAGCAGGAGGCCCGCAGCGCCCTGCGCTTCACTCTGGGCCGCACCTCGACCGAGGCGGACGTGGACGCGCTGCTCGCGGCGCTGCCCGGCGCGTACGCCCAGGCGGCGCGGGCGGGACTGGCCGAGCGGGCGCCCGGCAGCCGCTCAGGCGGCACGGCGTAGAATCGCCCGGTGCGAGTTCTGGCAGCGATGAGCGGTGGCGTCGATTCCGCCGTGGCCGCGGCGCGCGCCGTGGAGGCCGGGCACGACGTCGTCGGTGTCCACCTGGCGCTCAGCCGGATGCCGGGCACGCTGCGCACCGGCAGCCGCGGCTGCTGCACCATCGAGGACTCGATGGACGCCCAGCGCGCCGCGAACATCATCGGCATCCCGTACTACGTCTGGGACTTCTCCGAGCGGTTCAAGCTCGACGTCGTGGACGACTTCATCGCCGAGTACTCGGCCGGCCGCACGCCCAACCCGTGCATGCGCTGCAACGAGCGGATCAAGTTCGCCGCGCTGCTGGAGAAGGCGCTCGACCTCGGCTTTGACGCCGTCTGCACCGGGCACTACGCCAGCATCGTCACCGACGCCGACGGCAACCGCGAGCTGCACCGCGCGAGCGCCTGGGCCAAGGACCAGTCCTACGTGCTGGGCGTGCTCACCGCCGACCAGCTCGCGCACTCCATGTTCCCGCTCGGCGCCACGCCCTCCAAGGCGGAGGTGCGCGCGGAGGCGGCCGCCCGCAAGCTGAGCGTGGCGAACAAGCCGGACTCGCACGACATCTGCTTCATCCCCGACGGCGACACCCGCGGCTGGCTGGCCGAGCATGTCGGCGCGGCGGAGGGTGACATCCTCGACCGCGAGGGCAACCGGCTCGGGTCGCACGAGGGCGCGCACGCCTACACGGTCGGCCAGCGCAAGGGTCTCAACATCGGCTACCCGTCGCCGGACGGCCGCCCGCGCTTCGTGCTGGAGGTCCGCCCGAAGGACAACACGGTGGTGGTCGGCCCGAAGGAGGCGCTCGACATCGCCGAGATCGCCGGCGCCCGCTTCACCTGGGCAGGCCAGGCTCCCGCATCCCCGGAGACCCCCTTCGCGTGCGAGGTGCAGATCCGCGCCCACGCCGACCCGGTTCCCGCCGTGGCCCAGGTGCGCGACGGCGAGCTCGTCATCCGCCCCGACGAGCCCCTGAACGGCGTCGCCCCCGGCCAGACCGCCGTCGTCTACGTCGGCACGCGCGTCCTCGGCCAGACCACCATCGACCGCACCGTCTCCGCCGTCCCCGTCTGACCGTCGGCAACGGAGGAGATCCGTTCCCGCGCCCGGCGTGTCGACAGCTACCGGAGGACATCCGGCCGGATGCGGGCCCGATCTCCTCCGTTGGCCGCCCGCGGGGCGCGTCGCTAACGGAGGAGATGCGCGCGGATCGGCGGCCGATGCCCTCCGGTGACCGACTTTCCCCGGCGTGTCGCGGCGGTACTCCTCCGTTGCCGTCACGGCGTCGGTGGGGGTGAATATGCTTGCTGGGTGGCGATCGAGACGACGAGCGACAGCGAGCAGGACGCGCAGGCACGCGCGGAGGCCCAGAACCTGACCACGCGCATCCTCGAGCTGCGTGACGCGTACTACGAGCGCGACACCGTGCTCGTCAGCGACGAGGAGTACGACCGCATGCTGCGGCGCCTCGAGGAGCTGGAGCGCCTCCACCCGGAACTGCAGAGCCAGGACAGCCCCACCCAGACCGTCGGCGGCCGTGCCCAGACCACCCTGTTCGCGCCGGTGCAGCACGCGGAGCGCATGCTGAGCCTCGACAACGTCTTCTCGCTGGAGGAGTTCGAGGCCTGGGCCGCGCGCGTCGAACGCGACGCCGGCCGCCGGGTCGACTACCTCTGCGAGCTCAAGATCGACGGCCTCGCGATCAACCTCCGCTACGAGAACGGCGTGCTCGTCAGCGCGGCCACCCGCGGCGACGGCGTGGTGGGGGAGGACGTCACCGAGAACATCCGCCAGATCCCCGCCATCCCGCAGCGGCTGGCCGGCGACGGCCCGTTCCCTCCGCTGGTGGAGGTGCGCGGCGAGGTGTTCTTCCCGGTCGCCCAGTTCGACGAGCTCAACGCCCACCAGCAGGAGGCCGGCGAGCGCGTCTTCGCGAACGCCCGCAACGCGGCCAGCGGCTCGCTGCGGCAGAAGGCCGAGGGCAAGAACCCGGCCCAGCTCGCCCTGATGCGCGACCGGCTGCGCCGCCTGCATATGCTGGTGCACGGCATCGGCGCCTGGGCGAACCCGCCGGTGGACGCCCAGTCGAAGGTCTACGAGCTGCTGCAGGCGTGGGGCCTGCCGACCTCCACCCACTACCGCGTGCTCGGCACGATCGCCGAGGTGGACGACTTCATCCGCTACTTCGGCGAGCACCGCGGCAGCGTCGAGCACGAGATCGACGGCATCGTCATCAAGGTGGACGAGCTGGCCCTGCACGACGAGCTGGGCGCGACCTCCCGCGCGCCGCGCTGGGCGATCGCGTACAAGTACCCGCCGGAGCAGGTCAACACCAAGCTGCTGGACATCGTCGTCAGCGTCGGCCGCACCGGCCGCGCCACGCCGTTCGCGGTGATGGAGAAGGTGCGCGTCGCCGGCTCGGAGGTGCGCCAGGCAACCCTGCACAACCAGGAGGTCGTGAAGGCCAAGGGCGTGCTGATCGGCGACACGGTCGTCCTGCGCAAGGCGGGCGACGTCATCCCTGAGGTGCTCGGCCCGGTCGTGGAGCTGCGCGACGGCACCGAGCGCGCGTTCGTCATGCCGGAGAACTGCCCCGAGTGCGGCACGAAGCTCGCACCCGCCAAGGAGGGCGACATCGACCTGCGCTGCCCGAACGCCGAGTTCTGCCCGGCGCAGGTGCGCGGCCGGGTGGAGCACATCGGCTCGCGCGGCGGCCTCGACATCGAGGCGCTCGGGGAGGTCGCTGCCGCCGCTCTCACTCAGCCGCGCTTCCCGGAGACGCCGCCGCTGCCGACCGAGGCCGGCCTGTTCGGGCTCACCGTGCGCGAGCTGTTCCCGATCGAGGTCGTCGTCCGCGATTCCGAGACCGGCCTGCCCAAGCTCACCGAGTCCGGGGCCGAGAAGGTGGACACACCGTTCCGCCGTCGTCGCCAGAAGAAGGACGGACCGTTCCGCCCCGACGCCGAGGAGTTCGACGGCGACGAGCTCTACGTCCCATCGAAGAATGCGCTGGAGCTGGTCGCCAACCTGGCCGCGGCGCGCACCAAGCCGCTCTGGCGCATCCTCGTCTCCCTGAACATCCGGCACGTCGGCCCGGTGGCGGCCCGCGCGCTGGCGGACCACTTCGGGTCGCTGGACGCGATCCGCGCCGCGTCGCGCGAGGAGCTCGCCGCGGTGGACGGCGTCGGCGGCATCATCGCCGACGCGGTGCTCGCCTGGTTCGAGGTCGACTGGCACCGCGAGATCATCGAGCGCTGGGCCGCGGACGGCGTGCAGTTCGCGACGCCCGGCCACGCCGGACCGGGGGCGCAGTCCGACGCCGGCGGCGTCCTCGCCGGGCTGACGGTGGTGGCGACCGGCTCGCTCGAGGGCTTCACCCGCGAGGGAGCGCAGGAGGCGATCATCGCCGCCGGCGGCAAGGCGGCGTCCAGCGTGTCCAAGAAGACGGACTTCGTCGCCGCGGGACCGGGCGCAGGGTCTAAGCTCGCCAAGGCGGAAGAACTGGGGGTCCGCGTCATCGACGCCGCGCAGTTCGCGATCCTTGTCGAAAAGGGCCCCTCGGCGCTGGAGGACTAGTCGGCCACTTTGTGGACAGACCACAAGTTATCCCCCTGAATCGGGGGTAGAACGTCCATCCGTCCACCCCCCGATTGCGGCTAGAGTCGTGGTGTGCGCTCGCCCGGTGCACGCAAGGGCTTAGCTCGCTCGCTCTCGGAGGGACCCGGACGGAGTGCTGGTCGGCTTTGCAGCAGCTTCACTCGTCACCTCGGTCGTCACAGGACTGACCGGGGCCTTCGTCATGCCCGCCGACAGCGCCGCCGCCACGGTCCAGGCGGCCCCCATCGTGTCGGTCGCACCGGCCGCGATCGGCGACGCGCCGGCCAGCTCAGGTCCTGCGGGAGCTGCCGTTCCCGCCCAGGCCGCCGCCGCCGTCTTCGGCTCGATCCGCACCGTCGACCCGGCGGCGCTGCCCGGCTATCTCGGCACGCACTCCACCGAGCTCGACCGCCTGCTGACCAGCCCGCCCGCCGCCGCCGACATCAGCCGGCTCTGGAAGCAGCTCGACCCCGCGCGCCAGGCCGCGCTGGTGAAGTCGGCCCCCCACGTGATCGGCAACCTGGAGGGCGTGCCGTACGACGTCCGCGGCAAGGCCAACGTGCTCGACCTCGACCGCACCATCGCCTCGGCCACGAGCACCCTGCACGGCGAGCGCGGCAAGACCGAGCGCATTGCGCTGAAGCGCCAGCTCACGACGCTGGGCAACGTCCGGACCGCGCTGAAGAAGAAGGACGGCGTCCAGCGCACGCTCGTCAGCCTGGACACCTCGGCGGACGCGCGGGCCGCGATCGTCGTCGGCGACCTCCGCACCGCCCGCTACGTGAGCGTCCTCGTCCCCGGGATGTACATGTCGGTGGGGGAGCAGGTGGAGGCCTGGGCCGGCGTCGCCCAGAACCTGTACACCGAGCAGACCGGCTTCCTGAAGCGTTTCCTCGGGTCCCGGTCGCACGGCGGCGCCCCGGGCGTCGCCGTCGTCGCGTGGATGGGGTACCAGACTCCGGTGCTCACCAACATCGGCGGCCTCGACCTCGCCCGCCAGGGCGCCGACAGCCTGGAGCGCACGCTGATCGGCCTGAAGTCGCTGCGCCAGGCGAACCCGCCGTACCTGAGCGTCCTCGCCCACTCCTACGGCTCGACCGCCGCCCTGCTCGCGCTGGAGAAGGGCACCGTCACGGTCGACGCGCTCGCCCTGATGGGCTCGCCCGGCTCGGACGCCCAGTCGGTCCACCAGCTCGGCGTCCGCGACGGCAACGTCTTCGTCGGCGAGGCGTCCATGGACCCGATCGTGAACAGCGCGTTCTTCGGCAGCGACCCCGGCTCGCCGGCGTACGGCGCGAAGCGGATGGGCGTCGGCGGGGCGACCGATCCGATCACGCACGCGAGCCTGTCCGGATCGAGCGGCCACAACGAGTACTTCACCGCCGGCACCGAGTGCATGCGCAACCTCGCGCTCATCGGGATCGACCAGGGCGGCAAGGTCCTCGGCTAGGGCTCGGGGCGGTCCTGCGCTGCAGCGTCCGGCGGCGGGCGCGCGCTGCCGCCGTCACCCTAGAATTGAGTCAGCCCACTGAAGAGAACAGCACGGAGACGCATGTCCGAAATCAGCGCAGAACAGGTCGCGCACCTGGCGAGTCTCGCCAGGATCGACGTCAGCCCGGAGGAGATTCAGAGCCTCACCAGCGAGCTCGGCCAGATCGTCGAGGCGGTCGCCAAGGTGCAGGAGGTCGCCGGTCCCGACGTCCCCGCGACCAGCCACCCGCTCCCGCTCACCAACGTGTTCCGGCCCGACGAGGTGCGCCCGTCGCTGACCGTCGAGCAGGCGCTGTCCGGCGCCCCCGAGCGCGAGGGCGACCGGTTCAAGGTCGCCACCATCCTGGACGAGGAGTAAGCATGACGGACCTGACCCGGCTCTCCGCCGCCGCCCTCGCCGACCTGCTCGCCGCGCGCGAGGTCTCCTCGGTGGAGGCCACCCGCGCCCACCTCGACCGCATCGAGTCGGTCGACGCCGATGTGCACGCCTTCCTGCACGTGGCGGGCGAGAACGCCGTGCGCACCGCCGCCGAGATCGACGGCCGCCGGGCCGCGGGCGACCCGCTCGGCCCGCTCGCCGGCGTCCCCGTCGCGATCAAGGACGTGCTCGCCACCCACGACATGCCGTCGACCTCCGGGTCGCGCATCCTCGAGGGCTGGATCCCGCCGTACGACGCCACGGTCGTCCGCAAGCTGCGCGAGGCCGACCTGGTGCCGCTCGGCAAGACCAACATGGACGAGTTCGCGATGGGCTCCTCCACCGAGCACTCGGCGTACGGCCCCACCCGCAACCCGTGGGACCTGGAGCGCATCCCCGGCGGCTCCGGCGGCGGTTCGGCCGCGGCCGTCGCGGCCTTCGAGGCGCCCTTCGCGCTCGGCTCCGACACCGGAGGCTCGATCCGCCAGCCTGCCGCCGTCACCGGCTCGGTGGGCGTCAAGCCGACCTACGGCGGCGTCAGCCGCTACGGCGCCATCGCGTTGGCGAGCTCGCTGGACCAGGTCGGCCCGGTCTCGCGTAGCGTGCTCGACGCGGGCCTGCTGCATGACGTCATCGCCGGGCACGACCCGTTCGACTCCACCTCGCTGACCGACACCTGGCCGTCGATGGCGGAGGCCGCGCGTGCGGGCTTGCGCGACGGCGCTCTGAAGGGCGTGCGCGTCGGCGTCGTCCGCGAGCTGAACGGCGAAGGCTTCCAGGCCGGCGTCAAGCAGCGCTTCGTCGAAGCCCTGGCCCTGCTGGAGGGCGCGGGCGCCGAGATCGTCGAGGTCGAGGCCCCGAGCTTCGAGTACGCGGTCGCCGCCTACTACCTGATCCTCCCCGCCGAGGCCTCCAGCAACCTGGCCCGCTTCGACTCGGTGCGCTTCGGCCTCCGGGTGAACCCCGAGGACGGCCCCGTCACCGTCGAGCGCGTGATGGCCGCGACCCGCGACGCCGGTTTCGGCCCCGAGGTCAAGCGCCGCATCATCCTCGGCACCTACGCGCTGAGCGCCGGCTACTACGACGCCTACTACGGCTCGGCCCAGAAGGTCCGCACCCTCATCCAGCGCGACTTCTCGGCCGCGTTCGAGAAGGTGGATGTGCTGGTCAGCCCCAGCGCGCCGACCACGGCGTTCAAGTTCGGCGAGAAGCTGGCCGACCCGATGGCGATGTACCTCAACGACATCACGACCATCCCGGCGAACCTCGCGGGCGTGCCCGGCATGGGCCTCCCGATCGGCCTCGCGCCGGAGGACGGCCTCCCCGTCGGCATCCAGCTGATGACGCCGGCCCGCGCCGACGCCCGGCTGTACACGATCGGCGCCGCCCTGGAGCGGCTCCTGGAGGAGCAGTGGGGCGGCAGCCTGCTGAGCCAGGCGCCCGATCTGAGCGCCACCGAGATGTTCGCGAGCGAGGAGGGAGCGGTCTGATGGCCAAGGCTGACCTGATGGATTACGACAAGGCCCTCGAGCTGTTCGAGCCGGTGCTCGGCTTCGAGGTGCACGTCGAGTTGAACACCGCCACCAAGATGTTCTGCGGCTGCGCGAACGAGTTCGGCTCCGGCGCGAACACGAACACCTGCCCGACCTGCCTCGGCCTCCCCGGCGGCCTCCCGCAGGTCAACGAGAAGGCGATCGAGTCGAGCATCCGCCTGGGCCTCGCGCTCGGCTGCGACATCGCCGAGTCGAGCCGGTTCGCGCGGAAGAACTATTTCTACCCGGACCTGGCGAAGGACTTCCAGACCTCGCAGTACGACGAGCCGATCGCGCACGACGGCGTCGTGACGATCGAGCTGGAGAACGGCCGCGAACTGCGCATCGAGATCGAGCGCGCGCACATGGAGGAGGACGCCGGCAAGCTGACGCACGTCGGCGGCGCCACCGGCCGCATCCAGGGCGCCGACTACTCGCTGGTCGACTTCAACCGCGGCGGTGTGCCCCTGGTCGAGATCGTCACCAAGATGATCGAGGGCGCGGAGGCCGACGCTCCGGAGGTCGGCCGCACCTACGTGCGCGCCATCCGCGACCTGGTGAAGGCGCTCGGCGTCTCCAACGCGCGCATGGAGGAGGGCAACGTCCGCTGCGACGCGAACGTCTCGCTCCGCCGTCGCGGCTCGTCCGAGCTCGGCACCCGCACCGAGACCAAGAACGTGAACTCGCTGCGCTCGATCGAGCGCGCGGTCCGCTACGAGATCCAGCGCCAGGCGGCGATCCTCGACGCCGGCGGCACGATCACGCAGGAGACCCGGCACTGGCACGAGGACACCGGCACCACCTCCGCCGGCCGCCCGAAGTCGGACGCCGACGACTACCGGTACTTCCCGGAGCCCGACCTCGTCCCCGTCGCGCCGAGCCGCGAGTGGGTCGAGGAGCTGCGCGGCACCCTCCCGGAGGCGCCCGCCGCCCGCCGTAAGCGCCTGACCGCCGAGTGGGGCTTCACCGCGTTGGAGTTCCAGGACGTCGACAACGCCGAGCTGCTGGACGAGCTGGAGGCGACCATCGCCGCAGGCGCGACTCCGGCCGCCGCCCGCAAGTGGTGGACCGGCGAGATCGCGCGTCTCGCGAACGCACAGGGCGTCCCGGCCAGCACGCTGGTCAGTCCGCAGCACGTCGCCGAGCTGGCCGGCCTGGTGGACGCCGGCACCCTCACCGACCGCCTGGCCCGCCAGGTGCTGGAGGGCGTCATCGCCGGCGAGGGCGCGCCGCAGGAGGTCGTGGACGCCCGCGGGCTCGCGGTCGTCTCCGACGACGGCGCGCTGATCGCGGCGATCGACGAGGCGCTGGCGGCGCAGCCGGACGTGCTGGAGAAGATCCGCGACGGCAAGGTCCAGGCCGCGGGCGCGGTCATCGGCGCCGTCATGAAGGCGATGAAGGGCCAGGCGGACGCCGCACGCGTGCGCGAGCTGGTGCTGGAGCGCGCCTCCCAGTGAGCGGCGCCGAGCGCACGACGTCGATCGAAAGGGTCACGGACGCGAGCGCCGCAGCCACGGCTGCGGCGCTCGCGCCCGTCCTGATCGACACCGTCGAGTCGGGTGCGAGCGTCGGCTGGATCGAGCCGCCCACGCCCGACGAGGCGCTGCGCTGGTGGGGCGCGTTCTTCGCCGACCCGGACACCGAGACGTGGGTCGCCCGCGACGGCGACCGCGCCCTCGGCACGATCACCCTCGTGCGCGCGGCCAAGCGCAACGGCCCGCACCGCGCCGAGGTGGTCAAGCTCATGGTGCACCGGGACGCCAGAGGCCGCGGCATCGCGCCCGCGCTGATGGCCGCGCTGGAGGAGCACGCCGCCGCGAACGGGATCACCCTGCTCGTCCTCGACACCGAGACCGGCAGCCTCGCCGAGTCGCTGTACACCCGCTGGGGCTGGCAGACCGTCGGCGGCATCCCGGACTACGCCGTGCGCCCCTCCGGCGCCCTCGGCGGCACCACCATCATGTACAAGCGCCTCGCCGCCGCGCGCGATTCGTGACGAATGTCGCGAATCCCAGCGCCAGAACGCATATTCGTCACGAATCGCGGAATCGCGATTCGTCACGAATGTGGCGTATCGCGCCGCCGGAGTCGACATTCGGCACGAATCGTCAAGCGCGCTAGCGTAGGCGCATGGGCGTCTTCACTCTCGGCGGGCTGACCACGGCCCCGGCCTCCTCCCGCACCGACCTGCTGGCCCCGGCCACCCTCGCGACGCTGACGGAGCTCGGCTGGCTCGACGAGGTCGGCGTCGTGGAGATCGACCCCGACGTGTCCGACACCGCCGCCACGCAGGAGCAGTTCGGCCTGGAGGCCGACACCCTCGCCAACTGCGTCGTCGTCGGCGGCAAGCGCGAGGGCGTCGAGCGCATCGCCGCCTGCGTCGTGCTCGCCACCACCCGCGCCGACGTCAACAACACCGTCAAGCGGCTGCTCGACGTCCGCAAGGCGTCGTTCCTGCCGATGGAGCGCGCCGTCGAACTGACCGGGATGGAGTACGGCGGCATCACGCCCATCGGGCTCCCCGCGGAGTGGCCGCTGCTGGTCGACTCCCGCGTCGTGGCCGACGGCGTCGTCGTCATCATCGGGTCCGGAGTGCGCCGGTCCAAGATCCTGCTGCCCGGCCGCCTGCTGGGCGACCTCCCGTCCGCGCAGGTGATCGACGGGCTGGGCCAGGAGCTGCCGCCGCGATGACCGGAGCCGGCGTCGACCGCCTTTTCGGACCGGTGCGCTCGCACCTGATCGAGACGCTGTCCGGGCGCTCCGACCGCGTCCCGAGCTGGGTGCTGCGGCTGGAGGACGGCGACGACGAGGGCTTCTTCCCGGCCGGCGGGGCGGCGTGGACGGTGCACGGTGGGATGCCGACGCTCGTCGCCGGCGTCCGCGCCCTGCTGCTCCAGGCCCTGCACCCCGGCGCCCTCGCGGGCGTGCGCGACCACTCGCGCTACCGCGAGGACCCGCTCGGCCGGCTGGCGGGCACCATCCAGTGGATCCACACGGTCACCTTCGGCAGCCGCGGGCAGGCGATCGCCGGCTCCGACCTGGTCAAGACGCTGCACGAGCGGGTGCGCGGCAGCTACGTCGACGGGCACGGCGTCACCCGGCCCTACACGGCGAACGACCCGGACCTCGCGGAGTGGGTACACCTGGCCTTCACCGACGCGTTCCTCACCGCGCACGAGCGCTGGGGGTCGCCCATCCCGGGCGGCGCGGACGGCTACGTCGGCGAGTGGGCGACCGCGGCGGAGCTGATGGGCGTCGGCGACCCGCCGCGCACGGCCGCGGAGCTGCGCGCCCGCATCGACGCGGTCACCGACGCGGGGGAATTGCGCGGCGGTCCGGAGGTGGAGGAGATCGTGCGCTTCATCCGGCGCGCCCCGCTGCGGAGCACGCTGCGGCCGTCGTACCGCGTGCTGTTCCGCGCGGCGGTCTCCACGCTGGAGCCGCGGCACCGCGCCCTGCTTGGACTGCCGGTGCGGGATCGGCTGCCGGTCGCCCGGGCGACCGCCCTGGTGCTCGGCGGCGCGCAGGTCCTGCTGGGGCCGCAGACGCAGGCGGAGCTCGCCGCCAGACGGCGGCTGGCGCGGCTCGCGGGGAACCCGGCGGCCTGACCGAACCCGCCTCGCCGGCGCGCCGTCTGAGAGAACGTGCAGTCACGCAACGCGTTCCGGGAGCTACGCTGTGGCCGGTGGCCCGCTCACCGGTGAGCGGACCCGAGTCACCGGAGGTTGCCATGACATCCACGAACTCATCCGCGACGGACGAAGCAGGCAGGAAGGGCCTCAAGAGCGGCGCGCTCGGGCTCGTGTCCGGCGTGGTCGTCGGCGTCGCGTCCACCGCGCCGGCCTACAGCCTCGCCGCCAGCCTCGGCTTCATCGTGGTCGGCGGGACGCTCGCCGCCGGCGTCAAAGCGCCCGGCATCGTGTTGCTCGCCTTCATCCCGATGTACTTCATCGCCGTCGCCTACCAGGAGCTGAACAAGGCCGAGCCGGACTGCGGCACGACCTTCACCTGGGCGGCGCGCGCGTTCGGCCCGATCACCGGGTGGATGGGCGGCTGGGGCATCATCATCGCCGACGTGATCGTGATGTCCAACCTGGCGCAGATCGCCGGCCAGTACTCCTACACGTTCGTCGGCGGCTTCGGGTTACCCGGTGTTGCGGCCCTCGCCAACAACAACGTCGCCGTGACCATCGCCGGCCTGGTCTGGATCGCCCTGATGACGTGGATCTGCTACCGCGGCATCGAGGTGTCCGCGCGGCTGCAGTACTTCCTGCTCGGCTTCGAGGTCGTCATCCTGATCTTCTTCGCCGTGTTCGCGCTGGTGAAGGTGTACACCGGCAACGCCGAGCCGTACTCGCTGATCCCGCAGTGGTCCTGGTTCAACCCGTTCACCCTCGATTTCGGACAGACCATCGCGCCGGCGCTGCTGACCGCGATCTTCATCTACTGGGGCTGGGACACCGCGGTCTCCATCAACGAGGAGACCAAGAACCCGGACAAGACCCCGGGCCGCGCCGCGATCATCAGCACGCTGCTGCTGCTCGGCACCTACGCGATCGTGACCGTCGCGACGGTCGCGTTCGCGGGCGTCGGCACGAAGGGCATCGGGCTGGCGAACCCGGCGAACTCCGGCGACGTCTTCTCGGCGATCGGGCCGACGCTGTTCGGCAGCGGGCCGATCGGGGCGATCCTGATGACGCTGCTCGGCTTCTCGATCCTGACCTCCGCGTCGGCGTCCACCCAGACCACCATCCTGCCGACCGCGCGCACGACGCTGTCGATGGCGGTCTACAAGGCGATCCCGGAGAAGTTCGCCCGCATCCACCCGAGGTTCCTGACGCCGACCTGGTCGACGATCGGCATGGGCCTGGTCTCGGCGGCCTTCTACCTGATCTTCACGGCGATCAACGTCACCCTCCTCACTGCGCTGATCGGCTCGATCGGCCTGATGATCGCGTTCTACTACGGGCTGACCGGGTTCGCGTGCGTCTGGTACTACCACCGGACGCTGTTCACGAGCTTCCGGCACGCGATCATGCGCGGGCTGTTCCCGCTGCTCGGCGGGCTGATGCTGCTGGCGGTGTTCATCTACGGCGTGATCCAGTTCGCGAGGGTGGACTGGCTGCAAGACGCCAACGGCAAGAACGTGACCATCTTCGGGATCGGCGCCGAGGCGGTCGTGGGCGTCGGCGGCATCCTGATCGGCGTCGTGCTGATGATCGTCTGGCGGATCATCCGGCCCGACTACTTCAAGGGCCGCACGCTGCCGCGGCAGAGCGACGACATCATCCTGGAGCCGGTCCTCGTCGGCGACGAGCTGCCGTTCGGGACGGCGGCGGCCCGCATCCCGGCGACGGTCATCGCGCCCGACTTCTCCAACCTGCCGGAGGGGCAGACGGCGATCAACGCGGAGACGCTCGAAGAGGTCGACGAGCCGTCGGACCTCCCGCCGGCCGACCCTGATCTCCCGCGGAAGGGGAGCGAGTGAACGACCGCAGCCGAACCGTCCACTGGCAGGACCCGGCGCCGGGCGTCGCCGCCATGCCGACGATGAGCGGCCTGGAGTACCTGCAGAAGATGATCGCGGGCGAGCTGCCGGCGCCGCCCATCGCGAACCTGATGGGCATGACGCTGACGGAGGCCGAGCTCGGCAGGGCGGTGTTCGTCTGCGAGCCCGACGAGTCGCACTACAACCCGATCGGGACGGTCCACGGCGGCCTGGTCTGCACGCTCCTCGACTCGGCGATCGGCTGCGCCGTGCATTCGACGCTCGCGCAGGGGCAGGGCTACACGTCCATCGAGATCAAGGTCAACTACCTGCGGCCGGTGTTCGCGAGCAGCGGCGCGCTCACCGCCAGCGCCACGGTGACCAAGCCGGGCAACCGGGTGGCGTTCGCGGACGGGGTGGTCACCGACGGGAGCGGGAAGACGGTCGCCACGGCGACGGGGTCGCTGCTCGTGTTTCCCATCGGCTGAATCGGCCCATCGGCTGACGCGCGTCAGGCGCCCGCAGCCTCCCGCTGCGCCACGAGCTGGTCGCGGACCTTGCGGCGGATGACCTTGCCGACGATGCTGCGCGGCAGCTCGTCCACCTGCACCACGTGCTTCGGCACCTTGTACGCCGTCAGGCAGTCCCGCCCGTAGGCGCGGATGGCCTCCTCGTCGAACGACGCGCCCGGCTCCATCACGACGGCGGCGACCACGTCCTCGCCGCCGCGGCGGTGCGGGAGGCCGACCACGGCGACGTCGGCGACCCCCTCGAAGCTGCGCAGCGCGTCCTCCACCTCGGTCGGGGAGACGTTGAAGCCGCCGGTGACGATGAGCTCCTTGATGCGGTCCACGATGCGGACGAAGCCGTCCTCGTCCATCGTGACGATGTCGCCGGTGCGGAACCAGCCGTCGGGGGTGAGCACCTTGGCCGACTCGTCGGCGTTGCGCCAGTAGCCCGAGAACACCTGCGGACCGCGGGCGAGCAGCTCGCCCTCCTCGCCGAACGGCCGGTCGGCCGTCGGGTCGTCCGGGTCGGCGACGCGCAGCTCGGTGCCCGGCAGCGCGAGGCCGACCGTGCCGGGCTTGCGGGTCGCGCCGACCGGGTTCGCCATCAGCACGGGGGCGCACTCGGAGAGGCCGTAGCCCTCCACCAGGTAGCCGCCGGTCTTGGACTCCCAGAGGTCGACGATGCTCTGCGGGAGGCTCATCGCGCCGGAGATCGCGATGTCGATGCCGGAGAGCGAGACCCGGCGCTTCTCCGCCGCCTGCACGAGACGCTCGTAGATCGGCGGGACGGCGGGCAGGAAGGTCGCCGGGCGCTTCTTCACGACGTCCAGCACCAGGTCGGGGTCGAACTTGGGGAACAGGACCAGCCGCGACCCCATGCTCATCGCGAAGGTCAGGCAGAGCGTGAGCCCGTAGGCGTGGAACAGCGGCAGCACCGCGTAGACGACCGAGCTGCCGCGCTCGATCGTCGGCACCCACGCCCGCGCCTGCGCCGCGTTGACGGCGAGGTTGAGGTGGCTGAGCATGACGCCCTTCGGACGCCCCGTCGTGCCGCTGGTGTACTGGATGAGCGCGAGGTCGTCGCGCTCCGGGCGTGGGACGGAGGCCTTCAGCCGGCGCGACGAGACGAGCGTCTCCCACGGGACGGTGCCGGACGCTTTGGCGGTGAGCTGCTCGCGGGCCTTGCGGGCGGCGGGGATCGGCAGGCGGAGGGCGAAGCGCTTGCTCGCGGGCATCCCGCGGGTGATGTCCACGGAGATGACCGTGGCGACGCCGAGGTCGGCGGGCAGCTCCTGCACCATCGGCGCGACCTTGTCCCAGACGATCGCCACGGTCGCGCCGTGGTCCTCGAACTGGTGGCGCAGCTCGCGCGGAGTGTAGAGCGGGTTGTGCTCGACGACGACGGCGCCGAGCCGGAGCGCCGCATAGAACGCCACCACGTGCTGCGGGCAGTTCGGCAGCACGAGCGCGACCCGGTCGCCCTTGCGGACGCCGCGCTTGCGCAGGCCCTCGGCGGCGCGCGCGATCTGGTCGCCGAGCTCCGCGTAGGTCGTCGTCGCGCCGAAGAACTCCAGCGCGACGTGCTTCCCGTAGGTCGCGACCGAGTCGTCGATCAGGTGGGCGAGGGAACCCTCCGGCAGCTCGATGTCGGCGGGGACGTCCGGCGCATAGGCGGAGACCCAGGGGCGATCGCTGTAACCAGTCACGGGACGAGCCTATTGGGCCGCCGTCAGCGCGTGCACGGCCTCCTCGATCGGGACGTCGCCGGAGATGACCTCCCAGGTGCGGCCGATCGTGGCGGGCTCGGTCAGGCAGACGGCGATCAGCCGCGCGACGTCCTCGCGCGGGATGGTGCCGCGCGGCACGCTCTCGCCGAGCTGGATCGCGCCGGTGCCCTCGTCGAAGGTCAGGCCGCCCGGACGGAGGATGGTCCAGTCGAGTCCCGAGGCGCGGAGCGCCTCGTCGGCCTCCCGCTTGGCCTCGACGTACGCGCGCCACTGCGGGTCGGCGTCCTCGGCCACCGGGGCGTCGACGCCCCAGGCGCTCACCTGGACGAAGCGCCGGATGCCCGCGGAGGCCGCCGCCTCGGCGGACTTCACGGAGCCCGCATAGTCGACGGTGCGCTTGCGTGCGACCCCGGAGCCCGCCCCGGCGCCCGCGGTGAAGACGACGGCGTCGCAGCCGACGATGGCCTTGGCGATGGCGCCGGAGTCGGCCTGCTCGATGTCGAGCACGTGCCCCTCTCCGCCCAGGCGGTAGACGTCCTCGGCGTGCTCGTCGCTGCGGACGATGCCGACGAACTCGTCCCCCCGGTCGTAGAGCACCCGCATGAGCTGCTGGGCGACTTTTCCGTGGGCACCGACGATCGCGATTCGACTCATGCCCCCATCTTGCTCCTGTTCGGGCCCGCTCCGCTCACGGCGAACGTGCGAGCGGCCCGGCGGGAGGATGCGTTACCGTCGTCCACATGGCCGGTCTGCTGGAGTTCGTGGCGCGTCTCTTCGCGCCCGGCACCGGCCTGTCGGTGCTCTGGCACACGGTGTCGCCCTCCGCCACCTGGTCCGGGGGCGCGTCCGGACTCGTCGCCCTCGCCGGTCTCGCCGGAGCGATCGGGCTCGTCGCGGTCGCCGCCGCGGCGGTCGTGCGCTCGGTCGCCGCGCTCGCGGCCTCCCTGCGGGCCCGCGCCGTCTGGTCGAGCCCGCTGCAGCCCGCCGCCGGCTGGCTCCTGCAGAGCCAGTCCGACCCGGACGCCGACGGCCGTCCGCGCCCGAGAGCTCCGGGCATTTCCCTGCCGGCCGCGTAGCCGGGCGTTTCCATCGCCCCCTGCGCGGCCAGACGACGTCTTCGTTCGTTTCCGACAGCAGGGACACCACCCATGGACTTCTTCTCGTGGCCGCCGATCGCGGCCGTCCTCGACGCGGCCTACGGCCTCGTCACCGCCCTCTCCGCCGCCGCAGAGCCCGTCGCGGGCGCGGCCGCCGGCATCGTGGCGATCGTCGTCTTGACGATGATCGTCCGCGCCCTCCTCCTCCCCGTCGGCGTCAGCCAGGTGCGCGCCGAGTACACCCGCCGCCGGCTCGCCCCGGCCCTCGCCGAACTGCAGCGGAGGCACGGGAAGGACCGCGAGCTCCTCACTCGCAAGACGATGGAGCTCTACCAGGCCGAGCGCACCTCCCCGTTCGCCGGGATGCTGCCGCTGCTGGCGCAGCTCCCCGTGATCTCGCTGGTATACGCGCTGTTCACGCACGCGACGATCGCCGGGCACGCCAACGCGCTGCTGGGGGAGCACGTGCTCGGCGCGCCGCTCGGCACCAGCTTCGTCGGCCTGGCCGGCGCCGCCCCGGTGTGGCCGGCCTTCCTGGTCTACGCGGGCGTCCTTGTGCTCATCGCGGCGGTGACCACCGTGTCGCGGCGCGTGCTGGCGTTGCCCCAGCCGGACGGCAGCCCAGCGCCCACCGGCGTGATCCGGGCGCTGTCGTTCCTGCCGTACGTCACCGTGGTCTTCGCCGCGTTCGTGCCGCTGGCCGCCGCCGTGTACATTCTGACCACGACGGCCTGGACCGTCGTCGAGCGCGCGACCCTGCGCCGCCTGCTCGACCCGAACCGGGGGAGGACCGAGCCATCGACATCGCACTGAAGCCCGTCCCGACGCTGACCACCGAGCGGCTGACGCTCGTCCCGCTCGGCCCCGGGCATTTCGAGGGCACCTGGGCATCCCTGCACGAGCCAGAGGTGATGCGCCTGACCGGGACGCACGCGACGTTCACCGAGGATCAGATCCGGGAGTGGCTGGCCGGGCTCGCGGCGCTGGACGGGCGGGCCGACTGGGCCATCCTGCGCACGGCCGACGGCGTCCACCTCGGCGAGGCCGTCCTCAACGACCTGGACGCGGACAACCGCTCGGTGGGCTTCCGGATCATGCTCGGTTCGCCGCAGTGGTTCGGCAGCGGGTACGGCACTGAGGCCACCCGGGCGGTGCTGGAGCACGCCTTCGGCACGGCCGGCCTGCACCGCGTCGAACTGGAGGTGTTCGCCTTCAACCCGCGCGCGCAGCGCGCCTACGAGAAGGCCGGGTTCGTCGTCGAAGGCCGCAGGCGCGAGGCGCTGCACTGGGACGGCGAGTGGGTGGACGCGATCGTGATGGGATGCTTGAGTCATGTGGAAGCGTGATCGTCCCCGTTCCCGGCCGCTGCGCGACCCGCGCGAGGCGATGCCGGGCCTCGGCGTCGGCGTGCAGGTGTACGTGGTGGAGCAGGAGCCGCCGTCGTCCGACGACTGGCCGGGCGAGCCGACCGGCGTCATCATCGCGTCCGGCGACCGCAGCCTGCGCCACGTGTCCCTGCCGAACGACGGCTTCACGACCTGGGTGGTGGCGTTCAGCGAGCCCCAGCTGCGCCGCGACGGGAGCGGGCCGTACGAGACCGCGGTCATCCCGTCCGCGCTCCTGGTGGCGGCCGAGCCGGCGGAGGCCTGAGCGGTGCTCGGGGTCGGCCTGATCCGCGGCATCAACGTGGGAGGCAACGCGCGCGTCGCGAAGGCCGACCTCGCCGCCGCGTTCGAGGCGGCCGGCTTCGAGGACGTGGTCACACTGCTGCAGAGCGGCAACGTCGTGTTCCGGTCGTCCGGCGCGCCGACCGCTGAACAGGCGCAAGCGGTCGCGGCCGCGCTGGCGCAGTCGTCCGCGGTCGACGCCGGCGTGGTCCTGCTCGCGGAGGAGCGCTTCCGCCGGATCGCCGCGGACAACCCGCTGCTCGACGTCTCGGACGACGACTCCCGGCTGGTCGTGACCTTCCTCGACCACGACCTGCCCGACGGCGTCCGCGCGCCGGACGACGCGGAGCTCGCCCCCGAGGTCGTCCGCCTGGGCGACCGCGCCGTCTACCAGTGGAGCCCCCTCGGCGTCTCGAAATCGGTGCTTCCCGCCGCGTTCTGGCGCAGCCTCGGCCCGGTCGCCACCGGCCGCAACCAGCGCACCGTCGCCCGCATCCTCGCCGAGCTCGACCGGCGCGGCTGAACCGCGTCCGCGGCCGCCGGGGCTGGGCCGAGAACGCACTCCTGCGTGTCACCCCCTGCTCTTACAATGACGGCATGTTCGTCGAGGGCACACTTCGATGGCAGGTCACCGAGGACTGTCCCTGGGACCTGCTCATCGCGCTCGCCCTCCGCGACCTGGCCGGCCTCGACAACGCGCTGGAGCCTGCGCTGCCGCGGGTCGCTCCCGCCGTGGCGCCCGTGCTGCGGGGCGCGCCGCAGCGGGGCGGGGGAGCCGCGACGCTCGCCGCCCGCGAGGTGCTGCAGACCCAGTGGCGCGCGCTCTTCGACCGGGCGGCCGACCGGGAGCGCCGTCCGATCGGCGGCCCGCTGCTGCAGCCTCCGCACTTCGCCGCGCTGGACCGCGCGCTGGAGCTGCAGGATGTCGTGCTCGCGCTGCACGACACGGCCGCCGAGTGGGCGCGCGAGCGCCGCGCGGAGTACGCCAGGGCGAGCATCGAGCACCACGCGGCGCGCGCCGCCGACATCGTGGACGTCGTCCACGAGCGGGAGCACGATCTGCGACGCCAGGCCGGCTACTTCCGGCTGGACATCGACGTGCTCCCGCTCGCGGAGCGCGGCGCCTGGATCGTCGGGCCGCACACGGTGGTGGTCAGCAGCTCGCTGCGCGACGACTCGGGAGCGTTCCGCGAGTGGTTCCGCCCGCTGGTCGCCGCGCTGGTCTGACGCGGCGGCTAGGCCACGCGGCTCGCGGGCGAGACGGTCTCCGCCGGGTCGGTCACCGCGACATCGCCGACGGCCTCGTCGATCCGGGCCAGGACATCGCCGCTCAGCCGCACGCCGGCCGCCGCCGCGTTGGAGGCCACCTGCTCCGGGCGCGAGGCGCCCACGATCGCGCCGGACACGTTCGGGTTCTGCAACACCCACGCGACCGCGAGCTGCGCCATGGTGAGGCCGAGCTCGTCGGCGATCGGCTTGAGGCGCTGCACGGAGCTGAGCACGTCGTCGCGCAGGAAGTCCTTGATCGCGTTCGCGCCGCCCTTCTCGTCGGCGGCACGGCTGCCCTCCGGCAGCGGCGCGCCGGGCAGGTACTTGCCGGTGAGCACGCCCTGCGCGACCGGCGACCAGACGATCTGCGAGATCCCGAGCTCCGCGGAGGCCGGGACGACCTGCTTCTCGATCACGCGCCACAGCATCGAGTACTGCGGCTGGTTCGAGATCAGCTGGAAGCCGAGCTGCTTCGCGAGCGCGTGGCCGGCGCGCAGCTGGTCGCCCGTCCACTCGCTGACGCCGATGTAGAGCGCCTTGCCCTGGCGGACGACGTCGGCGAACGCCTGCATCGTCTCCTCGAGCGGCGTCTCGTAGTCGAACCGGTGGGCCTGGTAGAGGTCGACGTAGTCGGTGCCGAGCCGGGTCAGCGAGCCCTCGATGGACTCGAGGATGTGCTTGCGCGAGAGCCCGGTGTCGTTGTGGCCCTTCGGGCCGGTCGGCCAGTAGACCTTGGTGAAGATCTCCAGGGACTGGCGGCGCTGGCCCTTCAGCGCGTCGCCGAGCACCTGCTCGGCGGCCGTGTTCGCGTACGCGTCCGCGGTGTCGAAGGTGCTGATGCCCGCGTCGAGGGCGGCGTGGACGCACTGCGTCGCCGTCTCGTTCTCCACCTGGGAGGCGTGGGTGAGCCAGTTGCCGTAGATGATCTCCGAGATCTTGAGACCGCTGTCGCCGAGGTATCTGAATTCCATGGCTCCACGCTAGTCCCGCACTCCGGCCGGCGCGGTCCGGATGTCGTGGCCGGATGGGAGGATTGGAGCATGGGCAGGGCGGACGGCAGCGACCGGCGGGTGACGACCGCCGACGTCGACGACGCCGACGCCACGATCCTGCACGTCGACATGGACGCCTTCTTCGCCTCCGTCGAGTTGCTCGACCGCCCGGACGCGCGCGGCAAGCCCGCGATCGTCGGCCACGCCGGCGGCCGCGGGGTCGTCACCAGCGCCACGTACGAGGCGCGCCGCTTCGGCGTGCGCAGCGCCATGCCGGTCTCCCAGGCGCTGCGGCTGTGCCCGACCGCGATCATCCTGCCGCCGCACTACGAGAAGTACACCGAGTACTCCGGCAAAGTGATGGACATCTTCCACGAGGTGACGCCGCTGGTGGAGCCGCTGAGCATCGACGAGGCGTTCCTCGACGTCGCCGGCGCCCGGCGGCTGCTCGGCTCGCCGCGCCGCATCGCCGAGCTGATCCGCTCGCGGGTGCGCGAGGAGACCGGCCTCACCTGCTCGGTCGGCGTCGCCGGCACGAAGTTCATGGCCAAACTCGCCTCCGGCCACGCCAAGCCCGACGGCCTGCTCGTCATCCCTCCCGCCGAGACGGTGGCCTACCTCCGGCCGCTGCCGGTCGGCGCGCTCTGGGGCGTCGGCGCCAGCACGCAGGCCTCCCTGGAGCGGATGGGCATGCGGACGGTCGCCGACCTCGCCGACGCACCGCTGACCGTCTTGCAGCGCGCGGTGGGCGACGCGACGGCGCACCGGCTGCACGAGCTCGCCAACGGGCGCGACCCGCGGCGCATCGTGACGGCGTCCCGTGAGAAGAGCATCGGGCACGAGAACACCTTCTCGGTCGACGTGGAGGACGCCGACACGCTGCGCCGCGAGCTGCTGCGGCTCTCCGGCCGGGTGGGCGAGCGCCTGCGCAAGCACGGGATGGTGGGCCGCACCATAGCGATCAAGGTGCGGTTCTCCGACTTCCGCACCATCACCCGCTCCCGCACCCTCGCGGAGCCGACCAACGTCGGCCGTCGGCTGTTCGAAGAGGCCTGGGACGTCTTCGAGGCGCTCGACCTCCACCTGAAGGACACCCCGATCCGCCTGATCGGCGTGCGGGCCGAGCAACTCGCCGACGCGGGCGGCGACGCGCTCGCGCTCTGGGACCCGGACGAGGAGTGGCGGGAGGCCGAGCGGACGCTCGACGCGGTGAGCGCGCGGTTCGGGCGCGGCACCATCGGGCCCGCCTCGCTGGTGAGGAGGTCGCGCGACGCCGAGCAGGCCGAGCGCGACGGACGCAACCCGCGCTGGCTGAGCGACTGACGCGCAGCCGCCCGAAGCGGAACCGCCCTGGTCACGGCAGGGACCGCCGGGTACGGTGAACCCATGACGAACCTCAGCCTCAAGCTCGCCGAGACGATGAGCTCCTCCGGAATCAAGTCGGTCTACGGCGAGCCGATCGTCGTCGACGGCACCACGATCGTCCCCGTCGCCGCGGTGCAGTTCGGCTTCGGCGCCGGCGAAGGCCCGGGCGAAGAGTCCGCGCCGGGCGGAGCGGGCGGCGGCGGCGTCGCCGTCCCGTTCGGGGCGTACATCAGCGACGAGACCGGCGTGCGGTTCCGGCCGAACCTGATCACGCTGCTCGCGGTGGCGATCCCGTTCGTCTGGGTGACCGGACACGCCTGGGCACGCGTCATCCGCGCCCTCAAGCGGTAACGCGGCAGCCGCGGACCTCGCAGTCGGTCTACAATGAACTCCTGAACACGGGAGTCCGGTGAGCCGGGCTGAGAGGAAGCTTCTCCAAGTTTCGACCGTCGAACCTGATCTGGGTCATGCCAGCGCAGGGAGGCCATCTCACATCCCGTGCCCTCATTTCTGAACAGAAAGGGCACGAACAGTGCACGCAACCATTTCGTCCGTCTCCGCGCCGTCCAAGCGCGTCCTCCGCTGGCGGGTCGTCGACATCGTCGTCGCCAGCGTCGTCGCCGTCGCCGCCGGCGTCGTCTTCTGGGTCTGGGGTCAGGCCTACAACCCGATCTCCGGGCCGGTGACCGCGGTCCTGCCCGGCTTCCAGGGCATCCTGAACGGCCCCTGGCTGTTCGCCGGGGTGCTCGTCGCGCTCATTGTCCGCAAGCCCGGCGCCGCGCTCTACGGCGAGGTCGTCGCGGCCGTCGTCTCCATGCTGATCGGCACCCAGTGGGGCTTCGCCACGCTGCTGTCCGGCGTGGTGCAGGGCCTCGGCGCCGAGATCGTCTTCGCGCTGTTCCTCTACGCCCGCTGGAACCTGGTGACCGCGCTGATCGCGGGCGCGGGCACCGGCATCGCCGAGTCGATCCTCGACCTGCTGTACTCCTACCCCGGCGCCAAGCCGGAGTTCGCGATCGTCTACACGATCACGACGACCGTCTCCGGCATCCTCGTCGCCGGCCTCGGCTCGTGGCTGCTGGTCAAGGCCCTGGCCCGCACCGGCGCACTCAACCGCTTCGCCGCGGGCCGCGAGGTGACGGGACGGGTCTAGGGGCGACCGGGTGGCTGTGATGCCCGAGTCGTCCTCGGCCGCCCCGCCGGCCCCGGTCGCCGTCCACGCGCGCGACTGGGGCTGGCGGCACGCCGGCCGCACGGCCTGGGCGGTCCGCGGACTGGACCTGCGGATCGAGCCGGGGGAGCGGGTGCTGCTGCTCGGCGCGTCGGGCGCGGGCAAGTCGACGCTGCTCGCCGGGCTCGCCGGCGTGCTCGGCGGGGACGACGACGGCGAGGCGGAGGGCGACCTCCGCGTCGACGGCCATGCCCCCGCGGAGGCCCGCGGCCGGTCCGGGCTGCTGCTGCAGGACCCGGACGCGCAGGTCATCCTCGCGCGCGTCGGGGACGATGTGGCGTTCGCCTGCGAGAACCTCGGCGTGCCGCGGGACGAGCTGTGGTCACGCGTGCGCTGGTCGCTGGACGCCGTGGGGCTCGACCTCCCGCTCGACCGGTCGACCGCTCAGCTCTCGGGCGGTCAGAAGCAGCGGCTCGCGCTGGCGGGGCTGCTCGCGATGCGCCCCGGCCTGCTGCTGCTGGACGAACCGACGGCGAACCTCGACCCCGACGGCGCCGCGGAGGTCCGCGACGCGGTCGGCGCCGTGCTCGCCCGCACGGGCGCGACCTTGATCGTCGTGGAGCACCGGATCGCCGTGTGGCGCGACCTCGTGGACCGGGTGATCGTGCTGGACGCCGCGGGCGGCGTGCTCGCCGACGGGGCTCCCGAGGCCGTGCTGGCCGACACGGCGGGACGCCTGCGGGAGGCGGGCGTCTGGCTTCCCGATGAGCCCGTCCCCGCCGGCCGTCCGGTCGCGCCGGGTGACCCGCTCCTGGAGGCGCGGTCGCTCGCGGTCGGGCGGGCGCCGCTCTTCTCCGGCCGCCGCGCACGCCGGCGCCGTGCACGCGGAGACGCGGAGGCCGACCTGCTCGCCCACGCCCTCCCGTTCCGTTCCGACGTCGCGATCGCGGAGGGCTCCGCTGTGGCCCTGACCGGGCCGAGCGGCGTCGGCAAGTCCACGCTCGCGCTGACGCTGGGCGGCCTGCTGCCGTCGCTGGGCGGGACCCTGACGGCAGAGCCCGCGCTCGCGCTGACGCTGGGCGGCCTGCTGCCGTCGCTGGGCGGGACCCTGACGGCAGAGCCCGCGCTCGCGCGCGGGGCGGCCCCTGATCCCGCAGCCTGGCGCTCCCGCGAGCTGCTGACCCGGATCGGCACCGTCTTCCAGAACCCCGAGCACCAGTTCCTCGCCTCCACCGTGCGCGACGAGCTCGCCGCCGGACCGCGCGCGCTCGGCCTCGCACAGGCGGAGATCGCCGCCCGCCTCGACCTGCTCATGGACGCGCTCGGCCTGTCGGCGCTCGCGGGGGCGAACCCGTTCACGCTGTCCGGCGGCCAGAAGCGCCGGCTCTCGGTCGCCACTGCGCTGGCGACCCGCCCGCGGCTGCTCGTGCTCGACGAGCCCACCTACGGCCAGGACGCCATCACCTGGCGCCGGCTGGTCGCGCTGATCGCCGGGCTCCGCGACGAGGGCCACGCCGTGGTCGCCGCCACCCACGACGCCGAGTTCGCCGCGGCGATCGGCGCGGACGAGCTGCGGCTCACGGCTCTGCGGGAGGCCGCGGCATGAGCATCGCGGAACCTGTGCGCAGCGGCCCGCTCGCCACCCTCAACCCGGTGTCCAAGCTCGGCGCCGCCCTGATCGTCACGGCGGTCCTCCTGGTCTCGATCGACCCGGTGTCGGCCGGCGTCGCGCTCGGCCTGGAGCTCGTGCTGCTGTGCTTCGCCGCCATCCCGGCTCGCGTGCTGCTCGCGCGCACCGCCCCCGTGCTGATCGCGGCGCCGCTCGCGGGCCTCACGACCGTGCTCTACGGCCGGACCAGCGGAACCGTCCACCTGCACTGGTGGGCGATCGAGGTCAGCGACGGCTCGCTGCAGCTCGGCCTCGCGACGCTGCTGCGCGTGCTCGCCATCGGCCTGCCCGCCGTCCTGCTGTTCGTCACCATCGACCCCACGGACCTCGCCGACGGGCTGGCCCAGCTCCTCCGGCTGCCCGCGCGGTTCGTCCTCGGCGGCCTCGCCGGGCTGCGGCTGGTGGGGCTGTTCATCGACGACTGGCGCGCCCTCACCCTGGCACGGCGAGCGCGCGGCGTGGCGGAGTCCGGGGCGCTGCGCCGCTTCCTCGGCCAGTCCTTCTCGCTGTTCGTCCTCTCGATCCGCCGCGGCTCGAAGCTCGCCACCGCGATGGAAGCCCGCGGCTTCGGCGCGCCGGTGGCCCGCACCTGGGCGCGGCCCTCGGTCTTCCGCGGCCGGGACTGGGCGGCGCTGGCCGTGGCGCTCCTGGTAGCAGGTACGGCCGCGGCCGTCGCGATCGCCGTGGGGAGCTGGAATGTCCTCGGCTCCTGAGACGCAGCCCGCGCTGCCCGGGCTGCCTGCGCTCCTGACCGCCGTCGCGCAGGCGGTGGACGCCGCGGGCACGCGCACCCCGGTCGTGCTGATCGACGGCCCGAGCGGCGCGGGAAAGAGCTCCCTCGCCGACCTGCTCGTCCGGCACTGGCCCGGGCCTGTCGCGCCGCGCCTGGTTCGGATGGACGACCTCTACCCGGGCTGGGACGGCCTCCTCAGCGCGAGCGCCGCACTGGCGCGCGACCTCCTCGAACCGCTCGCCACGACCGGCCGCGGGCGCTGGCGGCGCTGGGACTGGGCGCACGACCGCCCGGCGGAGTGGCACGAGCTCTCCGGTCCGGCGCCGCTGATCGTCGAGGGCTGCGGGACGCTGGCGGCGGCGAACGTCCGGCGCGCGCACCTCGCGGTCTGGCTCGACGCCGACGACACGCTCCGCAAGACGCGGGCGCTCGGCCGCGACGGCGCGACCTTCGCCTCGCACTGGGACCAGTGGCAGGCCGAGTTCGAGCAGTACCTCGCGCGCGAGACGCCGCGCGAGCGCGCCGATCTGGTCCTGGACGTCACCGACTGGCCGATCGGCTCTCCACCGCGGTATGCGTCGGGGGCTACGGTGGTGCCATGAGCGAGACACCCCACTCCGATCCGGAATACATCGTCGAATACGCCGACGGCCCCCTCGTCGGCACGGCGGAGCGGCGCTACCTGATCGGCGGGAAGGTCGACGAGCGGATCAGCGCGGTCGCCGCGGTCGAGGGCCTCGAGTCGCTGTTCTGGTACGTCGCAGGCGAGGAGCGCACCATCAACGGCGAGCGCTACGTCTCGTACCATTTCGACGCTCCGGACAGCGACCCGGTCGAGGCGGAGAAGGACGAGGAGTCGCTCTAGCGGCTCAGCACGGTGCCCCGGGAGTCGGCGACTCCCGGGGCACCGTGGTCAGGCGGTTCAGCCCTTCGTGCGGGCCGCCCGTCGCCGCGACGCGATGATCGCGATGCCGGTCCCGGCCAGGGCCAGCAGGCCGGCCAGCGGCGCGAGCCAGGTCAGGACGTCGCTCCCCGTGTAGGCCAGCGGATGGTTCGGCGCCGGCGGGTTGACGATGGCCAGGTGGATGGCCTCCACGACCGCGGTGGACTCCGCCGAGTGCACGGCGGCCCCGGCAGGGTCGGTCGCGTCGGCGGTGGCCGTGTTCCTGATGCTTCCGGAGGCGTAGTCGGCGTCGGTCGACCGGTAGTCGGCGGTGCAGGTCAGGGTCGCGCCCGCGGCCAGGGTGGCGTCGGCCGGGCACGTCACCGTCAGCGGGCCCCCGCTGCCGGAGAAGCTCTGCTCGGTGATCCCCACCGCGGTCAGGGTCACGTTGCCGGTGTTGGTCACCACGAAGGAGTACGTGATCGGCTGGCCGGCGCCGGTGATGGTGGCCGGGTCGGCCTTCTTGTCGAGCGTCAGGCTCGGCGACCGATCGGCGGTCACGTCCGCCGTCGCAGCCGGGCTCGTCACGGCTCCGGCCACCGCGTCCTGCCCGTCGGCCACGGCCGTGTTCGAGATGGTGCCCGCGTCGATGTCGGCCGCGGTCGCGTCGTAGGTCGCGGTGCACTGCACGCTGGCGGCCGGCGCCAGGGTCGTGGTCGGGCAGTCAGGCGTCGGGGCGGTCCCCGTCCCGGTGAAGGCCGTCTCGGTGACGCCGATCCCGGTCAGGGTCGTGTTGCCGGTGTTGGTCACGGTGTAGGTGTAGTGGACCGTGTCGCCCGTCTTCGCGATCGTCGCCGGACTCGCCGTCTTCGTCAGTGTCAGGGAGGCGGCCCGCGGTGCGTTCGTGAACGTGCAGATCACGGAAGGCGACTCGCCGGCGTAGGTCGCCAGCGCGAAGGAGACCGTCGTCCCGCTGCCCGTGATGGGGAACTGCGGGTTGCCCGGGTTCAGCGTGTCCACGCAGGTGTACGTCGAGACGTACTGCGCCAGGTTCGTCGTTCCCATCGCGGACTCGCTGGCCGTGTACGTGTCGCCGTACCGGGCGAGCGCCGGGCCGGCCTGCAGCACGCGACCGTCCGCGTCGTGCTGCAGCCCGGTCGCGGTGCCCGTGGTCACCGCCGCGGCGGGGAGGCTCACCGAGGGGCCGGTCACGTGCAGCGCGAACTGGTCGGTCGGGTTCACCCGCGCGACGACGTTCTTCTGCGCGCTGACGGCGGGTGGGAAGGCGCAGCTCGCCAGGTCGACGAGCCCGACTCCCGCCGGTCCCGTCAGCGCGGCGGGGAGCGGAGTCAGGTTCCCGTCCAGGGCGCCGGTGCCGGGGTCGATGGAGAAGACGCCGTTCGTCCCGCCCTGGCTCAGGTAGAGCGTGCCGTTGCCGTCGAAGGCGATCCCGTTGACGGCGGCCCCGCCGGGGACCGCGAAGGTGCTGAGGAGCGCCGGGGAGAGCGTCCCCGCCTGCGCGGAGGTCTGCGGGAGCGGAGCGCTGATCGCCTCCAGCGTCCCACCCGTGGTCGAGGAGGTGACGATGTAGAGGTTGCCTCCGCCGTCGAACGCGATGTCGCCGTTGAGCTGACCCGGGTTGGGTACGAACGTGACGAGCGGGTTCGGGCTGATCATCTGATCGGTCTTCGTGTCGAAGCCCCAGAGCTGGCCGGCGCCGACATCGCCGAAGTAGTAGATCCCGGTCGTGGGATCGACCGCCCCGGCCGTCACGGTCGAGCCGGGCGCCGGCTTGCCGGAGTAGACCGTCCAGGCGCCGGTCGCGGCGTCGTAGCCCTGCACGATGGTCCCGCTGTCCGAGGCCTGGAAGGCCGCGGTCCCGCCGATCGCGACGCCGAGTGCGTTCGGCAGGACGCCCGGGATCGTTGTCGTGGACTCCACCGCGGCGCTCAACTGCGCACCGCCCACGGAGGAGCCGTCGATGCTCACCAGGTCCGCGGAGCCGGGGACCCCGGACGCCGCAGGCACGACGCCGTAGAAGGTGGTGCCGGAGCAGTCGAGCGTCCCTGCGGCCGTCGCCGGGCCTGCCGGACCGGAGGTCGCGGCCAGCGACACCAGGACTCCGACGACCGTCGCGAGGATCAGTCCGGGGCGAGCCGCGCGTTTCGCGGCGTTCGCGGATGTGGGCATTGCCACCCTTTCGTTTCGTTGCGTCAGCGCGCATCGCGGGAGGCGAGTCGCGTGAGGGGTTTATAGCAACGAGGCGAGGGCGGCATGTCGAGGCCGTCGAGTGCGATATCCCGGGAAACAGGGAGATTCCGCGGGTGCCGGCCCCGGGATCCGGAGGAACCCCGGTCCGGCACCGCCAGGATTCACCCGCGGGTTAGCACGCCGAAGACGATATGAGCGCCGGAATGAACACCGGGATTCATGTGTTCCGGTATCCGCCGATCAGGCCCAGCCGAGCTCGTGCAGCCGGTCGTCGTCGATGCCGTAGTAATGCGCGATCTCGTGCACGAGCGTCACGTGGATCTCGTCGCGGAGCTCGTCCTCGTTCGCGCAGATCGCCAGCAGCGGCTCGCGATAGAGGATGATGCGGTCCGGCATCTCGCCGAAGCCGTAGGCGCCGCGCTCGGTCAGGGCGACGCCGTCGTACAGGCCGAGCAGGTCGAGGGAGCCGTCCTCCGGGCGGTCCTCGACGACGAAGACGACATTGTCCAGTCCGTCGACCATTTCATCGGGAAGCTCGTCGAGCTCGTCGGTCACCAGTCTCTCGAACGCCTCGGCGTCCAGGTGGAGCGGCATTGTCACCAGGCCCCGGCGACCGCGGCATGCAGGTCGAGCAGGCCGGCGGTCCGTTCGGAGGGCCCGCGGCCGAAGCCGCACTCGGTGGCGACGCCGAACCGTAGGCGCGCGGTCGCGGCCGCGGCGGCCCGGCGGAGCGCGCCGTCGACGCCGTCCTCGTGGTGGAGCAGGCCGAGGTAGAGCTCCGTCGTCTCCGGGAGGTCGAGCGGGGCCAGGGGCGCGAAGTACGCGGCGTCGTCGCGCTCGATCGGCACCGGGAGGTGGAAGAAGGCGATCGGTCGCGGCGCGTCGGCGAGGATGCCCGCGATGACCGCCGCGAGCCACCCGGCGTCCGCGGGCTGCACGAAGTGGTGCTCCTCCACGTCGCCGTAGCAGAGGTGGTAGCCGACCTCCACGTCGTCGGGCACGGCCGCGGCCTGGCGCACGGAGCGCGCCACGACGCCGTCCAGCACCGCGTCGGAGCCGGGGTCGGCGAACCACGGCTCGATCCGTCCCTCCAGCAGGGCGAACTCGACGGCGGTGTCCCACTGGATCGCCAGGTCGTCGTGCGGGATGCCGTCGAGGATCCGGTCCAGCTCGCCGAACAGCGCGCGCTCGTAGGCGGGCTCGAGCGCCGCCCGGTCCTCCGGGACCACGAAGGCGCCGATGACCGCGGCCGGCGTGGGGAGCGAGACCTGGAAACGCGTGCCGTCGGCGATGACGCCGGCCGCGCGCTGCCGCGCGAACTCCGCGTAGGACGCCAGCGCGGCCTCCGCGTAGCCGAGGTCGGGGAAGACCAGGTCGCTCGCGGCGACCCCGTCGTCGAGCCGGAACGGCCGGCCGTCGAAGACCTCGCGCAGGTAGTAGGGCTCGACCGGGATGCGGGAGAGCCCGGCCATCGTGTCGAACCGCTTGGTCTGGAACTGGATCCAGTAGAAGCGTTCGCCGACCTCGCCATCCGGGATGCGGCGCAGTCGGTCGCCGAGGTGCTCGCTCACGGTTCGGAACACGGTGGCCGCGTCGGGGAGATTGACGCTCCCGACGAGGTGCGCGCCGCGGATGGCGGGCGAGCCCCCTCCGCTGGGAATGGTCGCTCCGCTGGGAATGCCCTCTCCGTTGGGAACGGCAGAGGGGACGGGGGCCTGGCCGGTGCTCACCTGCGTGAGTCTACCGGCGCGGCCGCCGTCCCCTCTGTCTGTCCGAGCCGGAGCGGCTCAGTACCAGTTCATGGCCTCGGAGTGGCTCCACGCGCTGCACGGGGTGCCGTACGAGCCCTTGATGTAGGAGAGGCCCCACTTGATCTGGGTGGTCGCGTTGGTCGCCCAGTCGCTGCCGAACGTGGCCATCTTGCTGCCGGGCAGCGCCTGCGGGATGCCGGTGGCGCCGCTGCTGCCGTTGGAGGCCTGGTAGTCCCAGTGCGACTCCTTGGTCCAGAGGCTGTTCAGGCACTGGAACTGGTCGCCGCCCCAGCCGTAGGTGCTGGCCATGATGGACTGGGCTGCGGCACGGGCGCCGTCGGGTGTGTTGGCGTTCGCCTGCGCGGCGGCGGCCGCGGCGGCAGCGGCTGCAGCAGCGGCGGCGGCCTTCTGGTCGGAGGCGACACCGGCCGCGGCCAGAGCGGCGGTGGCGGCGTCGGTGGTATCGATCTGCTTGCGCAGCTGCGAGTCGTCCAGCTTCTTGTAGCCGTCGAGCCCGGCGATCGCCGTCTTCGCGGCGGAGGTGGCGGCGGCGACGTCGGCCTTCGCGCCGTTCGCCTGGACGGTGGACTCGGCCTTGGTCAGGCTCTGCTGGGCGACGCCCTCGAGGCGGTCGCGCCAGAGCTTGTCGTAGACGCCGAGCTGGTCGTGGTGGATGCCGGTCGACTGCGAGAGCTCCTGGGTGGCGCGCTCCGACTCCTGCTGCTGGGCGATCATCGGGGCGATGATGCTCGCCGACATGATGATGGCGGCGGCGCTGGAGATGACGCGCCCGACCGAGAGGTTGGACGAACGGACGGCGTGGCTGAGAGTGTTGAGCATAGATTTCCTGGATCGGGCTTCCCCGCCAGGCCGCGCGGCATCCCGGGCGGGAGGCGCGCACGGCGGAGAACGCTCGCGGGGGAGCGCTCTCGGACGGGCTGGCAACCGCGCCGGGATGCACGGAAGCGCCACGGGACCGGGCGGTCGGCGAGGCGCGGCGTTCGACGCGGGTGTGCCGCACCAGGTTTTCGGGGGTGACGTCCGGGGGTTCGGGGGGTTGGACGCACGGCGCAGCACGTGACGGCGATCTCTGCCGTCGTCCGACTACGCTAGACGCCTACTCTGGACGACTCGGGTACGAACCCTGGAAAAGTCGTGTGCACGCCCGCTCTCGGCGTCCTTCCGCGGGCGATCCCGCGGTGAATCCTGATAGCCCGGTGTGCGCGCCCGCCCGCCTCAGCGGCCGTAGGTCGCGTGGTCGCGCTCGTCGGCCTCCTCGGCCGCCGTCTCGGCCGCGGACATCCGCGCATCGGTGACCCAGATCATCCCGATCAGCATCGCCAGCGCGATCGCGCCCATGCTGAGAAACACCGCGGGGATGCCGAAGAACTGGGCGATGACGCCCGCCGCGGCGGCGCCGAGCGGCATGGTTCCCCAGGCCAGCAGGCGGTAGGCGGAGTTCAGCCGGCCGAGCAGCCGCTGCGGCGTGACCCGCTGCCGCAGCGACACGGTGATGACGTTCCAGATCGAGACGGTGATGCCGCCGAGGAGGAATCCGGCGCCGATGATGTACGGGTTCGTGGTGAACGCCGGAGTGGCGACCGTGAGGAGGGACCCGAAGACCGTGAGCAGCAGCGCCCGGGAGCGGCCGAACAGTCGCTCGGCGGGCTCGGCGAGGAAGGTGCCGGCCACGCTCCCGAGCGCCGAGGCGGTGAGCAGCAGGCCGTAGCCGGGGTCGGTGAGCTTCATCGCGGACCCGGGGCCGACCGCATAGAGCACGAACACGGTGAAGACGGCGCTGCTGGCGAAGTTGAAGCCGCCGACCATGATCGCCAGCGTGCGCAGCAGCGTGTTCCCGCGCAGGAAGCGCAGCCCCTCACCGATGTCGGCGCGGATGGTCGTGGTGCGCGGGTGGTCGGTCGTGAAGCGGCCGCGGACGAGGAGGAGCATCCCGATCGCGGCGACCCAGAGCAGCACGGGCGCGCCGAAGGCGACGCCGATGCCGGCCGCGACGAGGAACCCGCCGAGCGGCGGCCCGACGAACTGGTTGGTGGTGAGCTCGGCGGCGTAGAGCCGGCCGTTGGCCCGGGACAGCGACTGCTTGCTCACCAGTTGCGGGAGGATCGACTGCGACGAGGTGTCGTACACGGTCTCGGCGACGCCGATGCAGATGGCGGCGGCGTACAGCATCCAGATCGACCCGGCGCCGGCGACGGCGGCGATCGTGAGGAACCCGAGGAACGCGGCTCGGGCGATGTTGGCGGCGAGCATCAGCCGGCGCCGGTCGTACCGGTCGGCCAGAGCCCCGGCGAGCAGGGCGAACACGAGCCACGGCAGTGTGAAGGCGAACGTGAGGCCGGCGATCAGGGCGGGGGAGTCGGTGTACCGGATGGCGACCAGCGGCAGCGCGACCTTCATCACGCCGTCGGCGAGGTTGGAGAGGGCCGACGAGGTCCACAGCGTCCAGTAGCGCGCTCCGAGGGGTTCCGATGCCACGTGCTCCACCCTGGCACGCCGATTGAGAAATCTCAATCGATATCAGAGAACTCAATCGAGCGGGTATCCTCGGGGCTATGGCTGCTCCGACACCCGCCGAGGCCGCGCGCAACGTGCCCGGCCCGTCCGCCGACCCGGACGCCAAGCGACGCCCCGCCACCGCCCGGGAGATCAAGGCGTTGTCGCATCCGCTCCGGGTGCGCATCCTGCGGTTGTGCGGCGACCACGAGCTGACGAACAAGCAGCTCGCCGACCGGCTGGGGGAGGACGCCGGCACGGTCTACTATCACGTCCGCCAGCTCGTGGCGGCAGGCTTCCTGGAGCCGGCGGAGGTGCGGTCGGGGGAGAGCGGCGCTCTGGAGAAGCCGTACCGGTCGACCGGGCGGAGCTGGTGGCTGTCGATGGCGCTCGATGAGCAGGACACCGGCCGCACCGTGGCGCCGGTGGAGGCGTTTCAGCAGGAGCTCGCGGAGGCGGGGCCGTCCTCCATCGCGACGTTCGCGCGGTTCTCGCTGCACCTGTCGCCGGAAGATGTCGAGGAGCTGGATCGCCGCATCGTCGCGGTCATCGACTCGTATGTGGAGACCGACCACGAGCGCAGTCACCTGCCCGCGCACGGAGGCATCTTCGTCCTGCACCGCAGTGCGGAGTGAAACGCTGAAGGGCACGTCTTCCGACGTGCCCTTCAGTCCTTTGGGGTGAGTAACGGGGCTTGAACCCGCGACCTCCTGGACCACAACCAGGCGCTCTACCAGCTGAGCTATACCCACCATGTTCCGCGTCCGGTTCGGCAGCTGTGCTGGCCGTTCCGTTCGAGGCAACTCATCGATTCTAATACATCCGGGAGGCCCATTTTTCCACCACGCCCGCGGCGGCCGCCTGGGTCTCCTCGGTGGTGGGTCCCGGCTCGCCGACGAACGCGGCGGCGCGGTAGTAGTCGAGCTCGCGGATGGACTCGAGGATGTCGGCCAGGGCGCGGTGGCCGCCGTTCTTCTCGGGGGCGTTGAAGTAGATCCGCGGGTACCAGCGCCGGGCGAGCTCCTTGATCGAGGACACGTCGACGTTGCGGTAGTGCAGGTGGTTGTCGAGGCGCGGCATGTACTTGGCGAGGAACATGCGGTCGGTGCCGATGGTGTTGCCCGCGAGCGGCGCGCTGCGTGCGGTCGGCGCGAACTTGAGCACGTATTCGAGCACCTCGTACTCGGCCTCGGCGAGGCTCTTGCCGTGCGGGATCTCCTCGATGAGGCCGGACGTGGTGTGCATGTCGCGCACGAACTCGCTCATGTTGGCGAGCGCCGAGGCGTCCGGCTTGATGACGATGCTGATCCCCGGGTCGAGCACGTTGAGCTCGAAGTCGGTGATGACCACGGCGATCTCGACGAGTTCGTCGACCTCGAGGTCGAGTCCGGTCATTTCGCAGTCGATCCAGACCAGTCGATCACTTGAGGCAGCCATGCCCGCAAGTCTAGTGCGGGCCTCCGACCATCCGCGGCTGGCCGGCGAGCGGCTGGCTGCGCACCGGGAGCGCCTCCGGCAGTTTGGGGCTGAGCCCGTCGCCGGACGAGATCCCGCGCAGCCGCCGGGCGGCCCACGGGATGGCATGGACGCGCAGCCAGGTGCGCAGTGGGAGGTCCTCCGGCGGAGCGGGCGGCTCCTCCACGACACCGGCGGGCGCCTCCGTGCTCTCCGTCGACGTGGTCTCCGCGTACGGGACGCCGAGCGCGTGGGCGGCGTGCGCGGCGAGGAGGCGGTGGCCGCGCGAGCTGAGGTGCACGCGGTCGGCGCCCCACATCGTCGGGTCGCGGAACTCGCGGACGCCCCAGACGTCGAGGACGACCGCGTGGTGGTCGCGGGCGATGCTCCAGATGTTCGCATTGAAGACCGCGGCGCGGCCCCGGAACGGCTTGAGGAAGAACGCGAACTGCGGGTCGAAGAGGTTGGCGAGCAGCACGGTGGTGCCGTGGGCGCGCAGCATCCGCACGCCGTCGGAGAGCCGCTCGGCCAGGGCGTCGGGGTCGGCGGTGGGGCTCATCAGGTCGTTGGCGCCGACCAGGACCGAGACGAGGTCGGGTCGCAGCGCGAGGGCCCCGGGCACCTGCTCGCCGACGACGTCGGCGATGCGGCGGCCGCGGACGGCGAGGTTGGCGAATTCGACGGTCCGGCCGGACAGGCGGGCGTCGCCGTCCAGGATCCCCGCCAGCCGGTCGGCCCAGCCGAGCCAGGCCCCCGGTCGTGCGGGCGCGGGATCGCAGAGCCCCTCGGTGATCGAGTCGCCGAGGGCCACGTAACGCGTGTAGGTGGTCCTGCTCACGCCCCGATTGTCGGTCGCCGCGGTGACGTGCGGGTGACGCGGCGGGCTCCGTCGCGGGATGGTCGCCGGGAATTCGCCGGACGTACACTGGTCGTCGTGGATGCGACACCCGCCGTTGACCGTCCCGTCACCCGGGACGTCGCCCTGACCCTGTACACCTCCGCGTTCTGCGAGCCCTGCATGCAGACCAGGGCGGTGCTCGCCGAGGCCGCGCGCCTGGTGCCGGGCCTGCGCGTGACGGAGCGCGACGTCGCCCGCGACCCGGCCCGCGCGGAGTCCGACGGCATCCGCTCGACCCCGACCGTCATCGTCCTCGGCGACGACGGGTCGGAGGTGTTCCGCGCGGAGGGCGTGCCCACCCTCAACCAGGTCCTGGTCGCCGCCGCCCGCGCCCTCTGACCAGCCTCAGCACCGCGCGAGTACGCGCGAAATCAGGCCAAAACGGTCGAGTCCGCAGATAATCTGCGTACTCGGCGGTTGCGAGAGCTGCTCCGGCGCGGTGGTGCCCCCGGCAGGAATCGAACCTGCGACCAAGAGATGAGAAGCACCGCGAGAGCTGCTCCGGCGCGGTGGTGCCCCCGGCAGGAATCGAACCTGCGACCAAGAGATGAGAAGCACCGCGAGAGCTGCTCCGGCGCGGTGGTGCCCCCGGCAGGAATCGAACCTGCGACCAAGAGATGAGAAGCACCGCGAGAGCTGCTCCGGCGCGGTGGTGCCCCCGGCAGGAATCGAACCTGCGACCAAGAGATTAGAAGGCTCCTGCTCTATCCGCTGAGCTACGGGGGCGCGGCCTCCACGATACCGCAGCCGCTCGGCCCTACAGCGTCGCCCCGGCCTTGCCCGCCCGGTTGACGATCGCGATCACCGGCCGGCGTCCGCGCAGTCCGAACCGCAGGCGGAGGCTGGCGTGCCGGGCGATCATCCACGCGACCAGCACGGCCGCCGCGGCGGGCACGAGCCCCGAGATCATCATCGCGACGTGCGGGCCGGCGGCCTCCACCACCCAGCCCATCAGCGGGCCGCCGATCGCCTGGCCGCCGAGCAGCACCAGGATGTAGAACGAGATCACCCGGCCGCGGATCTGCACGTTGGACGACATCTGCACCAGCGAGTTCGCCGCCGTGATGAAGAGCAGGTTGCCCACCCCGATGCCGACCAGGAGCACGCTGAAGGCGATCTCGCCCGGCGCGAGGCCCGCGAGCGCCTGGACCACGCCGAGCGCGGCGGCGGTCCCCACCACCATCGACAGGCGCACCGAGGTGCGGCGGGTGGAGGCGAGCGCGCCGGCCAGCGCGCCTGCGGCGACGAGGGCGTTGAACATCCCGTAGCCCTGCGCTCCGACGTCGTACACGTCGTTGGCGTAGGCCGCGAGGAAGACCGGCATGTTGAACGCGAAGACCGCGAGCACCGCCACCATAACGACGGTCCAGAAGATCACCGGCTTACGCCGCACGTAGCGCATCCCCTCGGCGAGCTGGCCCTTCCCGCGGGGCGCCGCGGGGGAGTGGTGGAGCTCGTCGCGGCGGAGGCTGAACAGTGCGCCGACGACCGCCAGGCAGGCCGCCGAGTTGATCACGAACGACCAGCCGCCGCCGACCGCGGTGATCAGGATGCCGCCGAGCGCCGGGCCGATCAGGCCGCCGAGCTGGAAGATCGACGAGTTGAGACTGATCGCGTTGCGCAGGTAGCGGGGCCCGACGAGCTCGTTGACGAACACCTGGCGCGCCGGGTTGTCGACCACGGTGACGAGGCCGAGCACGAACGAGATCGCGTAGACGTGCCACACCTGCACCGCGCCGGTGAGTGTCAGCGCGGCGAGCAGCGCTGCCAGTGCGGCCGCCGCCGTCTGGGTGCAGATCAGCAGCCGCTGCTTCGAGTAGCGGTCGGCGATGACGCCGCCCCACAGCCCGAAGACCAGCATCGGCGTGAACTGCATGAAGACCGTCACGCCGACGGCTGCGACGCTGCCGGAGAGCTGCAGCACCAGCCAGTCCATCGCGATGCGCTGCATCCAGACGGCGGTGTTGGCGACGAGGTTGCCCGCGGCGAACCGGCGGTAGTTGGTGACGCGCAGCGAGACGAAGGTCTCGCGCCACGGCGGGCGTGCGCTGAGGACGGGCATGGGGCCGGTGGGCGGGGCTGCTGCTGCGGTGGAGTTCGCCACGGGTGTGTTCCTGCGTTCCTGGTTCCGTATGGGTGTTCGTCGGTTCCCTCTCCACGCTACGGATTCGGCGGTATTCTGTCAGCGAATTGAAGCTATAACTCCCATTGGCTTTCCGAATAGCACGCGAGCGGAGCACCACGACGATGTTCGACCCCGTCCTCCTGCGCACGTTCCTCGCCGTGGTCGACACGCGCTCCTTCACGCGCGCGGCCCAGCGGCTGGGCATCAGCCAGCCGACCGTCAGCCAGCACGTGCGGCGGCTGGAGCAGGCGGCCAAGCGGCAGCTCGTCGCCCGCGACACCCGCGAGGTGCGGCTGACCGACAACGGCGACGCGATGGCGGGGTTCGCCCGAACGATCCTGGCCGCGCACGCGGAGGCGGACAGCTACTTCAGCGGATCGGCGATGCGCGGGCGGCTCCGGTTCGGCGCGGCCGACGACCTCGCGATCACGACCCTGCCGCGCATCCTGCGGCATTTCCGGCAGCAGAACCCGCAGGTCAACCTGGAGCTCACCGTGGACCAGTCCGGCCCGCTGCACCGCCGGCTGAAGGCCGGCCAGCTGGACCTGATCTTCATCAAGCAGAACCCGGGGACGACGGACGGCACCGTGGTCGCGACCGACGAGCTGGTCTGGATCGGCCAGGAGAAGACCGCGCTCGATCCCGACCAGCCGGTGCCGCTGATCGCCTACCAGGGGCCGAGCCTCAGCCGGCAGATCACGATCGAGGCGCTGGAGTCCGCGGGCCGCACCTGGCGGATCACGTGCAACACCCGCGAGGTGAACGGCGTGCTGGCCGCGGTCCGCGCCGGTCTCGGGGTGGCGGTGTTCCCGCGCTCGCTCATCCCCTCGGACCTCATCAAGGTCACCAACCGGTTCAGCCTGCCGGAGCTCGGCCACGTGGACTTCACCCTGCTGTCGAACCCGTCGGCGGCGCGCGAGCCGGTGGAGGCGCTCACCACGGCGATCCTCGCCCGGGCGGTCACGCGCGTGCCGTGACCGGCGCTCAGCCCTCCACCGGGATCCGGTCCGGGTCGGGCGGCCGCACTCCGCCGTCCGCCGACCGCTGCCGCAGCAGCAGCGCCACGACCGGGAAGATCAGCACCGACAGCATCCCGGCCCCGACCAGGGCGGTCGCCGTCCCCGGGCTCAGGTCGTGGTCCTTCAGCCCGATGTTCGTCACCGCGACGATGATCGGCAGGCCGGTCGCGCTGAACAGCGTGAGGGACGCCCGGTCGGCGAACGTCGAGCCGCGCGGGGCGGCGAACGAGCCGGGGACGCCGCGCACGATCAGCAGGAGCACCAGGAAGATCGGGAGCAGGAGCAGCGCGTGCGGGTCGGCGAGGAGCCCGCGCAGATCGAAGGTGATCCCCGTCTCGATGAAGAACACCGGGACCAGCACGCCGAACGCCACGGCCTCCAGCTTGGTCTCGATGAGCCGTGCGTCGGGCTCCGCGGCGCCCGACAGCAGGACGCGGACCACGACGCCCGCGGCGAAGGCGCCCAGCAGCATGTCGAGGCCGAGCGCCAGGCTGAGCCCGACCAGCGCGGCGATGGCCAGCACGACGACGCGCACAGCGAACTGCCCGCTGGTGTGCAGCGTGGCCCGCACGAGCGCGTGGAACCGCGCGTGGCCGCCCCGCGCGGCGAACCACACTGCGGCGGCGGCGACCACGGCGAATCCGATCAGCACGAGCGCGGCGGCCAGAGGCCTGCGGCCGCTGAGGAACAGCGAGATCGCCAGCAGCGGGCCGAACTCGCCCACCGCGCCGACGGCCGTGGCCGCGAGGCCGAACGGCGTCCGCAGCTCTCCGGCGTCGCGCAGCATCGGCATGAGCGTGCCGAGCGCGGTGGAGCACAGGGCGATCCCGACGTAGACGCCGGCGATCGGCGTGGGCGCGAGGAGCACGCCCAGCAGCACGCCGACCGCCAGCGAGACGATCCAGCCGAGGGAGGCACGGCGCAGCGGGCGTCCGCGGATGGCGGAGAAGTCGATCTCGTTGCCCGCCATGAAGAACAGGAAGGCGAGGCCGAACTGCCCGACCGCGTGCAACGCGTCCGACGCCGGGATCCAGCCCAGCACGCTCGGCCCGGCCAGGATGCCGAGCAGGATCTCGAAGACGACGAGGGGGATCTTGGCCACCCTCCCGACCGCCGAGGCGACTAGGGCGGCGACCACCGCCAGCAGCGGCACGAGGACGATCGTTCCGACGAGCGGGTTCATGCGGCCGATGCTAGGGCGAGCGACGGTCGCGCGGGGAGTTCACACGCACGAAATCCGCGCGCACTATCGTTGCAGCATGCGTGAACTCCAGGCCAGGATCATCGACGAGCTGAACGTGACGCCGAGCGTCGACGCCGCGGAGGAGGTCGCCGAGCGCGTCGACTTCCTCGTGCAGTACCTGAGGGCGACCGGCGCCTCCGGCTTCGTGCTCGGCATCAGCGGCGGGCAGGATTCCTCGCTCGCCGGCCGGCTCTGCCAGCTCGCCGTCGAGCGGCTCGCGGAGGAGGGCGTCGCCGCCGAGTTCATCGCGGTCCGGCTGCCCTACGGCGTGCAGCACGACGAGGACGACGCTCAGCTCGCGCTCTCCTTCATCCGCCCGCAGCGCACGATCACCTTCAACATCAAGCCCGGCGTGGACGGGGTGGACGACGAGTTCGCCGTGGCCGTCGGCGAGACCCTGAGCGACTTCAACAAGGGCAACGTCAAGGCCAGGCTGCGGATGGTGGCCCAGTACGCCATCGCCGGCCAGCGCCGGCTGCTCGTGGTCGGCACCGACCACGCGGCGGAGGCCGTGACCGGGTTCTTCACCAAGTACGGCGACGGCGGCGCGGACGTGCTCCCGCTGAGCGGGCTGACCAAACGCCAGGGCCGTGCGCTGCTGGAGTACCTGGACGCCCCCGCGCGGCTGTACGAGAAGGCGCCGACCGCCGACCTGCTCGACCACGAGCCCGGCCAGACCGACGAGGCCAACCTCGGCATCCGGTACAGCGACATCGACGACTTCCTCGAGGGCAAGGAGGTGCCGGACGAGGTGGCGACGGCGATCGAGACGCGCTACCTCGCGACCGAGCACAAGCGCCGGGTGCCCGCCAGCAAGTTCGACGAGTGGTGGACCCTGCGCGGCGACTACAGCCGCTGAGCCGCTGAGCCGCTGAGGCGCGGGGCGGGCGCCGAGCCCGCGACCGGACGACCCGTGGCATGACGAAGGGCGCCGACCGGATGGTCGGCGCCCTTCGTGTTCCGTGGTGGGTGGCCCGGAGGGGTTCGGTGCGCCGGGGTCAGCCGACGGGCTGGCCGAAGCGCGGGTTCGGGGTGGTGTCGTTCTCGTCGCCGGCGGCGGCGAACGCGGACACGGGGAGCGGTGCGGCGTCGTTCGTTGCGGCCTCCGTGGGGTAGTTCACAGCGGCGAACGACGGCTCGGCGGCCGCGGGAGCGGCAGGGGCGCCGGTCTGCCGGGCGTACTGCGGGGCGGGGACGGCGGCCTCGGCGGCGGGTGCGGCCGCTTCGGGCGCGGCGGCCGGAGTAGCGTACTGCTCGTGGTGCTGCTGGGCGACCCACGCGTCCTGCTGGGCCACCAGCGAGGTGCTCGGGTCGGCGCTCTCGAAGCGCCAGCGCTCGAGGTCGCTCTGGAAGATGCGGCGCGCGCGGCCCGGCTTGTTCTGCCACTCGATCAGCCGGTCGCGGAACTCCGCGATGGCCGGGTCGAGCTGGTAGCCGAACGTCGCGGACGCGCGCTTCATCTCGGCGAGCTGGTGCCCCGCCCAGTTGGCGGCGACGCCGGCGCCCTTGATCGGCAGGAGCCGCACGAGGATGTCGGCCTGGCCGACGGCACGGTCGGAGAGCACCTGCTCGGCCGGGGTCAGGGAGTTCCAGACGGACGCCTCGGTCGCCGCGTCGACGAGCGCGGCGATCGCGCTGGCCTTCTGCTGACGGTCGGTGCGGGAGAGGAGTCCACGGAGGGCGCCGCGCGCGATCCACGCGGCGAGCAGACCGGAGACGATGACGGCGATCGCGAGGACCGCCGCGTTGAAGACCGCGGGCTGCGCGGCCGACGAGTTGAGCCAATCGACGAAGTCATTCCACCACTGCATGCGGTGATGGTAACGGGACGGACCGGTCGGTCCGGGCAGCGGCGGCGCTGTGTCGCGCATCCGGTCGGCGGACGTCGTGGTGCGCGTCGGGTGGAGAATGGACCGCAGATCGATCGAAGGGATGGACCGATGCAGACTTTCGTGCTCGCCGGCGGGTGCTTCTGGTGCCTGGACGCCGTCTACCGCGTGCTCCGCGGAGTGCAGGACGTGGTGTCCGGCTACACCGGCGGCGCCACCGTCGACCCGAGCTACGAGGAGGTCTGCACGGGCACGACCGGCCACGCCGAGGCGGTCGCCGTGACGTTCGACCCGGAGGTCATCCCGGCCGAGGTGATCCTCGATGTCTTCTTCACGCTCCACGACCCGCGGCAGCTCAACCGGCAGGGCGCCGACGTCGGCACCCAGTACCGGTCCGCGATGTTCTTCGACGGCGAGGACCAGCGCGCGCTGTTCGAGGACGCCCGCGACCGGGCGGCCGAGTACTGGGAGGGTGGCGTCGTGACGACGATCGAGCCGCTCGGGCCGTTCTACCGCGCCGAGGAGTACCACCAGGACTTCTTCGCGAAGAACCCGGGCCAGGGATACTGCCTGGCGGTCGCGCTGCCGAAGGTGAACAAGATCCGCGCGTCGTACGCGCCGTATGTGACCGCCGCCTGAGCGCTGCGGCGCCGGGCTCTTTCCGTGGCAGCCGGGTCTCCTTCCCAGCCGGGCGGATCGGCGGGTTCTCCACCGATCCGCGACGGGCCCGTCCCGTGGCCGGGGCCCCGCGGCACAGTGGACTCACGGCCTCGGGCGAGGCCGGGAGACGGGGGAGAGCATGAGCGAATCGGTGGCGGTACGGGGCACGGTGGCGACCAGCCCACGGCATGTGACGCCGGAGGCCGGGAGCGCGATCACGAGCTTCCGGCTCGTCACGGACGACCGCGCCGCGCGGCCGGCCGGCGCGCAGCAGCCCGCCGGGCCGGGGCAGGATCCCCGCCGGGGCGCCCGGCGCGACCCGGAGTCGAACTGGTTCACGGTGACGGCGTTCGGGGAGCTCGCCGTCAGCGCGGCGGCCTGCGTGGCGCGCGGCGACCCGCTCGTGGTCACCGGACGGCTGCGGGTGCGCGATTGGGCGGGTGAACAGCTCGGCGTGACGGTGGAGATCGAGGCGGAGGCCATCGGGCACGATCTGGCCAGGGGGCGCAGCAGATTCACCCGGTCCACGCGCGCGCTCGCCCTGACGGACGCGCCAGGAGGCCGGGGAGATCCCACAGGGAGCGACCCCTAGGGTGGACAGCATGAGAGCGCCCGTCCGACCCGCCGCCGTCCTCCTCGCGGGCGCGGCCGTCGCGGGGGCGCTCCTGCTCAGCGCCTGCACCGGCGTCGGGGAGGCGTCGCCGTCCGCAACTGCGCCGCACACCACGGCGTCCGGGACGCCGGCGCCGTCGCCGAAGCCGACCGCGAGCGCGCCTCCCGCGCTCGTTCCCGGCGGAACCGCGGAGCAGAACCTCGCGTTCTTCGACGCGGTCAACCGGGCCACCATCGCCGCCAAGCCGGGCGCCCAGGGCCGGGACTTCATCGACGGGCTCGTCGCGGCCGGGTTCACGAAGGCCGACATGCAGGTCACGCCGGACACGACCTCGATCGGGCTGAAGGCGGCCTCCATCCAGTTCTCGGTGAAGTTCGGGGACAGCTGCGTGATCGGCCAGTACGGCCCGGACGGCAGCGGCTACACGAGCCTCACCAGTCCCGCCCTTGCGACCGGAGGCTGCCTGATCGGCCGGACCCGGCCGATCGACTGGTAGTTCCCGGTATCCTCGTACAGGGCTTCGAGCCCGGCGAGTCCAAGACAGGGAGTTCAGGAAAAAGAGTGGCCGAATACATTTACTCGATGGTCAGGGCCCGCAAGGCCGTCGGCGACAAGGTGATCCTCGACGACGTGACGATGGCGTTCCTGCCCGGAGCCAAGATCGGCGTCGTCGGCCCGAACGGCGCCGGAAAGTCGACCATCCTGAAGATCATGGCGGGCCTCGACACCCCGTCGAACGGCGAGGCGAAGCTCTCGCCCGGCTACACGGTCGGCATCCTGATGCAGGAGCCGCTGCTCGACGAGAGCAAGACGGTCCTGGAGAACGTCCAGGAGGGCGTCGGCGAGATCAAGGACAAGGTCGACCGGTTCAACGAGATCTCCGGGCTGCTGGCCGACCCGGACGCCGACTTCGACACGCTGCTCGCCGAGATGGGCACGCTCCAGGAGCAGATCGACGCGGCCGACGCGTGGGACCTCGACTCCCAGCTCGAGCAGGCGATGGACGCCCTGCGCTGCCCGCCGGGCGACTGGCCGGTCAACACGCTCTCCGGCGGTGAGAAGCGACGCGTCGCGCTCTGCAAGCTGCTGCTGCAGAAGCCCGACCTGCTGCTCCTCGACGAGCCGACCAACCACCTCGACGCCGAGAGCGTGCTCTGGCTCGAGCAGCACCTCGCCAAGTACCACGGCGCCGTGCTCGCCGTCACCCACGACCGGTACTTCCTCGACCACGTGGCCGAGTGGATCGCCGAGGTCGACCGCGGCCACCTCTACCCGTACGAGGGCAACTACTCGACCTACCTGGAGAAGAAGCGCGAGCGCCTCGAGATCCAGGGCAAGAAGGACGCCAAGCTCGCCAAGCGGCTGTCCGACGAGCTCGACTGGGTGCGCAGCAACGCCAAGGGTCGCCAGGCCAAGTCCAAGGCCCGTCTGGCGCGCTACGAGGAGATGGCGGCCGAGGCGGAGCGCACCAGGAAGCTCGACTTCGAGGAGATCCAGATCCCGCCGGGGCCGCGCCTCGGCCAGATCGTGATCGACGCCAAGAACCTGCAGAAGGGCTTCGGCGACCGCGTCCTCATCGACGGCCTGAGCTTCACGCTGCCGCGCAACGGCATCGTCGGCGTCATCGGCCCGAACGGCGTCGGCAAGACGACCCTGTTCAAGACGATCGTCGGGCTGGAGCCGCTCGACGGCGGCGACCTGAAGGTCGGCGAGACGGTGCAGATCTCCTACGTCGACCAGACCCGCGGCGGCATCGACCCGAACAAGAACGTCTGGGAGGTCGTGTCCGACGGGCTCGACTACATCCAGGTCGGCAAGACCGAGGTCCCCTCGCGCGCCTACGTCTCCACATTCGGGTTCAAGGGACCGGACCAGCAGAAGAAGTCCGGCGTGCTCTCCGGCGGTGAGCGCAACCGCCTCAACCTGGCGCTGACGCTCAAGCAGGGCGGCAACCTGCTGCTGCTCGACGAGCCGACCAACGACCTCGACGTCGAGACGCTCTCCAGCCTGGAGAACGCGCTGCTCGAGTTCCCTGGCTGCGCGGTGGTCATCACCCACGACCGGTGGTTCCTCGACCGCATCGCGACGCACATCCTCGCCTACGAGGGCACGGAGGAGAACCCGTCCGACTGGTACTGGTTCGAGGGCAACTTCGAGGCCTACGAGGAGAACAAGGTCCAGCGCCTCGGTCCGGACGCCGCCAAGCCGCACCGCTCCGCGTACCGCAAGCTGACCCGCGACTGAGCCCGTCATGCGACTGCACGTCCCGATCAAGCTCCGCTGGAGCGACCTCGACGCGTACGGCCACGTGAACAACGCCGCGATGCTGCGCCTCCTGGAGGAGGCGCGCATCGAGGCGTTCTGGGCGAGCGACGAGCACGCGGTCGGCGGCTCCACCGCCGTGCTCGACGGACGGCCGGGCGCGGACACGCTCACGCTGATCGCGCGCCAGGAGATCGAGTATGTCGCGCCCATCCCGTACCTGCGCCAGCCGCTCGACGTGCAGCTCTGGCTCGGGAGGCTCGGCGGCGCCAGCCTGGAGGTCAACTACGAGGTCTGGTCGCCGGAGGGCGCGGAACCGCGCACGATGTTCTCCCGCGCCGCCACGACGATCGTGCTGGTCGACGCCGAGAGCCAGCGCCCGCGGCGGATCAACGACCGCGAGCGCGAGGCATGGACGCCCTACCTCGACGACCCGGTGCAGTTCACCAAGCGCTGACCCTGCGCCTCCCCCGTCGGCCGGGCGCTACTGGGTGACGGTGACCTTGTCGCCCGAGACGCTCGCCTTCAGCTTCGTGAGCGGCGTTCTCGCCGGGCCCTGGATGACGTCGCCCGTGGTCGCGTCGAAGCGCGACCCGTGGCACGGGCAGTCGAACTCCTTGCCCTGCGGCGCCACCGTGCAGCCCTGATGGGTGCAGACCGCGCTGAACGCCACCACGGTTCCGGCGGACGGCTGCGCGACGACGATCGGCGTGGAGCCGATCGACGCGGAGACGGCGCCGCCGACCGGGATGGACGAGAGCGAGACGGTGGCCACCCCGCTGTTGCCCGAGCCGTCGCCCGTCGACGCCCCGGAGCCCTGCGGCGTGCAGGCCGCCAGCAGGAGCACCCCCGCACCTGCCGCGGACACGCCGCCGAGCTGGACGAGGGTGCGGCGCGTGAGCGGCGCGGATTCGGTCATCGTGGATCCTCCCGGTCGGCAGAGCTTTCTCCTAGCGTAGGCACGAGAGGGAGCGCGGTCCGGTTCACTCGTGGAGTTCTGAACTTTTCGATCAGGGTTTCCGTGGTTAGGGCAGGAGGTGACCATGCCGGATGAGGACGCGCGCCTGCTGCGGGAGCTGCACGACCAGCACGCGCAGGCGGTATGGCGTTACGTCGTCCACCTCACCGGCGACCGAGCGATGGCCGACGACGTGGTGCAGGAGACGCTGCTGCGCGCCTGGCGCAAGCCGGCCGTGCTGGACCAGAGCCAGCAGTCGGCGCGCGCGTGGTTGTTCACCGTCGCCCGGAACATCGTCATCGACGACAAGCGCAGCGCGCACTCCCAGCACGAGTTCGGCACGGACACCCTCCCGGAGCGGCCGTCGCAGGACGACGGCGCCGACGCCGTTCTCGACGCCTGGCTGGTCTCCGACGCGCTGGCCGAGCTCTCCGACGAGCATCGCGCGGTGATCGTGCACGCGTACTACGGCGGCCGGTCGATCGCGGAGATCTCCCGCGAGCTGGACATCCCGGAGGGGACGGTGAAGTCGCGGCTGCACTACGGACTCCGGGCGATGCGGCTCGCGCTGCAGGAGAGAGGGGTGACCGAGCGATGAACCACGACGAGTTCGCCACCTGGGACGCCGCCTACGTGCTCGGCGCCCTCGCCCCGGCCGAGCGCAAGGAGTACGAGGAGCATCTGCGCGAGTGCGGACGCTGCTCGGCGGCGGTCGCCGAGCTGGCCGGCATGCCGGGGCTGCTCGGCCGGGTGTCCCGCGAGCAGGCGTTCGCCCTGCTCGACGAGGATGCGCCGCACGACGCCGGCCTCGGCGCGGAGGTGCTGCCGTCGCTGCTGGACGCCGCCCGGCGGCGGAGGCGGCGGTCGCGCTGGCTGGTGGGCGGTCTCGCCGCTGCGGCGGCGGCCGTGCTCGTGGGGGCCATCGCGATCGCCGTCCCCGCGCTGGAGCCGGGGACCCCGGCGGGGACCAGCGTGGCGATGGAGCAGGTGGAGCCGAGCGCGCTCTCCGCCGACCTGCACCTGACCGCGGAGCCGTGGGGCACGCGGATCGACTCGCGCTGCGCCTACGCGAAGGTCGGCGGCGACGACGGCGGCCGCACCTGGACCTACGCGATGGTCGTCACCGACAAGTCGGGCCACCAGACCCAGATCTCGACGTGGACGGCCGCGGAGGGCACGGTCGTCGAGCCGGCCGCGACGACGAGCGTCCCGCTCTCCGACATCGCCGCCATCGACATCCGCGCGGCCGACAACGGGACGGTGCTGCTGCGCAGCACGTTCGGCTGAGAGGCGGCGCCGGCCGCCGGGTCAGTCGCGGAGCTTCGCCGCGTCCGGCACCCGGATGGTCGCCTCCTGCGCGACGCTCGCGACCAGGCGGCCGTCGCGGCTGAAGATGCGGCCGAGCGCGAGCCCGCGGCCGCCGCTCGCGCTGGGCGACTCCTGCGTGTGGAGCAGCCACTCGTCGACGCGGGCGGGCCGGTGCCACCACATCGCGTGGTCGAGGCTGGCCGCCTTGAGGCCGGGCGTCGCCCAGGCGACGCCGTGCCGGCGCATGACCGACTCCATGATCGTGTAGTCGCTGGCGTAGGCAAGAGCCGCGCGGTGCAGCGCCGGGTCGTCCGGCAGGTCGCCGATCGAGCGGAACCAGACCGCCTGGTGGGCGACGTGCGCGCCCTCCACCGACAGGTAGATCGGGGACGGCACGTGCCGCATGTCGAACGGGCGCTTGCTCGCCCAGTACTGCGCGACGGGATGCTCAACGTCTTCGAGGGTGTCGGCCGAGTTCGGCAGCGACTCCGGGTCGGGCAGGCCCTCCGGCATGTCCACCTGGTGCTCGAGGCCCTCGTCCTCGTCCTGGAACGAGGCGATCATCGACAGGATCGGGAGGCCGTTCTGGTACGCCTGCGTGCGCCTGGTCGAGAACGACCGGCCGTCGTGGATGCGGTCGACCGAGAAGGTGATCGGATAGTTGACGTCGCCCGGGCGCAGGAAGTAGCCGTGCATCGAGTGGATGCTGCGGTCGTCGGCGACGGTGCGCGTCGCTGCGACGATCGACTGCGCGAGCACCTGGCCGCCGAACACGCGGCCCAGCGGCATCCACTGGGAGGGCCCGGTGAAGATGTCCTCGCTGGTGCGGGCACCGGTGTCGGTGAGGTCGAGCGCGGCGAGCAGCGATTCCAGGGGCTCTGTCACAGTGTCTCCGTCCGGGGTCTCTAGTAGCTTAGAGGTCAGATGAGCCAGTCGTTTTCCCTCCAGGACACCCTCGCCGCCGCCGATCTGCAGACCTACCTGTCTCGGGCCGCCCGCGTCGAGGAAGGGTCGGTGCGCCTGATCGCAGGATCGGGCGTGCTCGCCGTGTACACCGCCATCCTCTATCCGAGGGGCCTGCTCGACCAGACACCGACGGTGCTGGGCCTCCGCACGTTCCTGACGCGGCACGACGTGGAGTTCGACGTCGTCGTCCCGATCCGCTCGCTGCTCGACCGGCTCGCGCGCGTGCGCGAGGCGGCGGAGGCCGCGGCGGCCGCCTCCGAGACCGGAGCGGTCGAGGAGGAGGGCCGCGACGGCGACGAGTCCGGCGCTGTCGACGGCGCTGTGGAGAGCGCGCCGCTGGAGGTGCGGCTGCCGATGGAGGCGCCCTCCGTCACCTGGGCGGGCATCTCCCCGCCCCGCGGCGGCTGGCGCCAGGTCGGGGAGACCAGCGTCGAGCTCCTGCAGGCCACGGCGGCCGCCGGCATCGCCGAGGTCGCGGAGGCCGTCCCGACGGGCACCGGCGAGCAGCTCGTGCAGCGGGTCAGGGCCGAGGTCTGGGGCCGCCCGATCGAGCAGCTCGAGTACGTCCCCGCCGGTGCGGCGTTCGCGGCCGAGAGCCTCGGCTTCCTGGCCGCGGGCGAGCCCGTCGCCATCCTGGAGACCGGGCCGTGGACGCGGCTGACCACCCGCCGCGGGCACACGCTCATCCGCCGGCAGTCCTGGAGCCTGCGCGGCTGACGCGCGGGCTCAGGCGGTCCGCGCGATCGCGCGTCCGGCCTGCCGTCCGGAGAACATGCAGCCGCCGAGGAAGGTGCCCTCCAGCGCCCGGTAGCCGTGCACCCCGCCGCCGCCGAATCCGCTCGCCTCGCCCGCCGCGTACAGCCCGGGCACCGGTGCGCCGTCGGCGCCGAGCACGCGGCCGTCGAGGTCGGTCTCGATCCCGCCGAGACTCTTGCGGGTGAGGATGTGCAGCTTCACGGCGATCATCGGCCCCGCCTTGGGGTCGGTGAGCTTGTGCGGGGCCGCGACCCGGATGAGCTTGTCGCCGCGGTAGGCGCGCGCGCCGCGGACGGCGGCCAGCTGGAGGTCCTTGCCGAACCCGTTGTCGAGCTGCCGGTCGCGCTCCCGCACGTGCCGGGTCACCAGCTCGGTGTCCAGCGGCACCTCCGACAGCCGCTTCATCCCGGCGAGCAGCTGGTCGAGGGTGTCGGCCACGACGAAGTCGGCGCCCTTCTCCTTGAACGCCTCCACCGGCCCCGGCGCGCCCGGCCCGACGCGCTTGGCGAGCAGGCCGACGTCCTTGCCGGTCAGATCGGGGTTCTGCTCGCTGCCGGAGAGCGCGAACTCCTTCTCGATGATCTTCTGGGTGAGGATGAACCAGGAGTAGTCGGAGCCCGTCCGGCGCAGATGCTCCAGCGTCCCGAGCGTGTCGAAGCCCGGGAACAGCGGCGCGGGCAGCCGGTCGCCGTGCGCGTCCAGCCAGAGCGAGGACGGCCCGGGCAGGATGCGGATGCCGTGGCGCTGCCAGATCGGGTCCCAGTTCTGGATGCCCTCGGTGTAGTGCCACATCCGGTCGCCGTTGATCAGGTGCGCGCCCGCCGCCTCGGCGATGCCGAGCATCCGGCCGTCGACGTGCGCGGGCACACCGGAGAGCATGAAGTCCGGGGGAGTGCCGAGCCGTTCCGGCCAGGCCGCGCGGACCAGGTCGTGGTTGCCGCCGATGCCGCCGCTCGCGACGACGACCGCCGGCGCGCGCAGCTCGAAGTCCCCGATCCGCTCCCGGTTGCTGGGCGCTCCGCGCTTCGCGGCGTCCGGCTTCAGGATCTCGCCACGGACGCCGACGACCCGGCCGTCCTCCACGATGAGCTCGTCGACGCGGTGGCGGTGCAGCAGCCGCGCCTTCCCCGTCGCCGTCGCCGCCTGGACCTGGCGCACGAACGGCTCCACGACGCCCGGACCGGTGCCCCAGGTGATGTGGAAGCGCGGCACCGAGTTGCCGTGGCCTCCCGCCGTGCCGTCGCCGCGCTCGGCCCAGCCGACGACCGGGAAGAACCGCACGCCCTTCTCGTGCAGCCAGGCGCGCTTCTCACCCGCGGCGAACTGCAGGTACGCCTCCGCCCAGCGCTTCGGCCAGTGGTCCTCCGCGCGGTCGAAGCCCGCACTGCCGAACCAGTCCTGCCGCGCGAGCGCGAGCGAGTCGGTGACGCCCATCCTGCGCTGCTCCGGCGAGTCGATCAGGAACAGTCCGCCGAACGACCAGAACGCCTGGCCGCCGAGCGAGGCCGCCGGCTCCTGGTCGACGATCGTGACCGTCTTCCCCGCGTCGAGCAGCTCGCACGCGGCGACCAGCCCGGCGAGTCCGGCTCCCACCACGATGCAGTCGGGTTCTGGGGTCATGGGCGTGGCTCCTTCGGCACGACGGGAGGGACGAGGGTCGGGCTACTCCTCGAATGTGTTGACCATAGCGAACGCGGCGCGCTCCAGGTAGTTCCAGAGCGTCTCGTCCTGCAGCGGCGGCAGCCCGAGCTCGTCGACGGCCACGCGCATGTGGGCGAGCCACCGGTCGCGCGCGTCCGGGTTGACCGTGAAGGGGTTGTGCCGCATCCGCAGCCGCGGGTGGCCGCGCTGCTGGCTGTAGGTGGTCGGGCCGCCCCAGTACTGCTCCAGGAACAGCGTCAGGCGCTCCTTGGCCGGGCCGAGGTCCTCCTCCGGGTACATCGGCCGCAGCACCGGGTCGCCGGCGACGCCGCGGTAGAACGCGTCCACGAGGCGCACGAACGTCTCGTGACCGCCGAGCTGCTCGAAGAAGGACGGGCCGGAGGGCGGTCCGACCGGGATGGTGGTCATGTCACTCGGCCCCTTCCGAGCGGGCCGTGCCGTCTGCGGGAGTCTGGCCGTCCGCCGGAGTCTGGCCGGTCGCGGGCGGCTTCGTCGTGCGGGGCTTGGCCGGCGGCTTCGGCGAGGCGGCGTCCGGGAGGTCCGGGCTGGAGGGAGTGGACGGAGTGGTCGGCGTGGCGGGCTTCGCGGCGCTCGTCGGCTTCGCCGTTGCCGCGGGCTTCGCGGCGGGCTTCGCGTCCGGCCGGGTCTCGATCGCGGGCCGGATGCGGATCGCTCCGGGGTCGGGGACCCGGGTGGCCGTCCGCTTCGCCGCGGCGCGGGCCTTGCGTCCGGTGAGCGGACGGTCGGGGACGACCGGCGTCGGCCGGGTGCGCGGCGGCTTGGCGCCGTTGACGCTCCCCGCCCCGTCGAAGCCGGACAGCACCACTGCCGAGAGCGACGGCAGCGTCACGCCGAGCTCGTCGGTCGCCTGCTTGAGGCGCAGGCGCAGCTCGCGGGAGACGTCGTCCTTCGCCGTGGTGCGGGTCTTCAGCACGATGCGGATGACGATGGCGTCGGCCGAGATCGACTCCAGCCCCCACAGCTCCGGCTTGTCGAGGATGCGCGAGCGCCACTTGGGGCTGGTCGCCAGCGCCGTCGCGGCCTCCATCATCTTCGCCTGGACGGCCTCGATGTCGGTGTCGTAGGGCACGGCGAGGTCCACGATCACGCGCGACCAGCCCTGCGACATGTTGCCGACGCGCAGGATCTCGCCGTTGCGGACGAACCAGAGGGTGCCGTTGACGTCGCGCACCTGCGTGATCCGGATGCCGACCGCCTCCACGACACCGGTCGCCGGTCCCAGGTCGACCACGTCGCCGACGCCGAGCTGGTCCTCCATGACCATGAACAGCCCGTTGAGGACGTCCTTGACGATGTTCTGCGCGCCGAAACCGAGGCCGGCGCCGATCGCGGCGGTGAGGAGGGCGAAGGAGGTGAGCGCATCGGGAGCGAAGACCTGGATGACCAGGATGATCGTGATGATGCCGATCGTGACGTTGACGATGTTGCTCAGGACCGAACCGAGGGTCCGCGTCCGCTGGACGACGCGGACCGCTGCGAGCGGCGAGGCGACGAGGGCCTGCGTGTCGGTGACGCTCTGGCCCTTCTTGACCCCGCTCACGATCTGGCGAACGACGCGACGGATGATCACGCGCAGAATCCAGCTCAGCAGGATCGCGCCGAGGACGATGCCTGCGGCGTGCGCGAGGTTCCAGCCGGCGTCCACCATCCACGCGCCGAACGAGGTCCAGAAGTCCGCTCTCAGAATGCTCATCGCACGAAATCCTATCGAGAGCCGCCTTGGCGTCTTCTGGACCTTCCGGCGCGGTTCAGCTCTCCACGAGCCCGTTCTCGTAGGCGAAGATGACCGCGTGCACCCGGTCGCGCAGCTGCAGCTTGGCCAGCACCCGGCCGACGTGCGTCTTGACGGTCGACTCGGTGAGGTAGAACTTCGCGCCGATCTCGCCGTTCGTCAGGCCGTCCGCCATGGCGAGGAGGATCTCGCGCTCGCGCGGGGTCAGGACCGCCGTGGGGTCGGCCGCCTGCTGGGTCGCACCGCTCGCCGGGAGGCGGTCGGCGAACAGCTCGAGCATCGAGCGGGTGATCCGGCCCGTGATCGCCGCGTCTCCGGCCGCGACGGCGCGGATCGCCGCCGTCAGCTCCGCGGGGCGCGCGTCCTTGAGCAGGAAGCCGCTCGCACCCGCGCGGAGGCCGCCGAACGCGTACTCGTCCAGGTCGAACGTCGTCAGGATGATGATGCGCGCCGCCGGGTTGGCCGCGACGATCCTCCGGGTGGCTTCGATGCCGTCGAGGTTCGGCATGCGCACGTCCATCAGGATGACGTCGGGCCGGGTCTCCACCGCGAGCCGCACCGCCTCGACACCGTCGGCCGCCTCGCCGACCACGTGGAGGTCGGGCTCGGCTTCCAGCACCATCCGGAAGCCCAGGCGGACGAGCGCCTGGTCGTCGACGAGCAGCACGCGCAGGCGCTGCTGCGGCAGCCCGGGGTCGGTCATTCGGTCCTCCTGGTCGGTTCGTCCGCCGCGGTCGGTCGGTCCGTCGTCGGTCTGTCCGCTGTGGTCGGTTGATCGGCGGGGCTCTGCACGGTCGCGAACTCGGCGGCGAGCCGCCAGCCGCCGCCGCGGCGCGGCCCCGCCTCCAGCGTGCCACCGTACAGCGCGACGCGCTCGCGCAGGCCGAGCAGCCCGCTGCCCGCGCCCTGCACCGAGCCGGTGTGCACGGTGGCGTCGTCCTCGACCGCGATGCGGATGCTGCGGTCGCCGAACTCGATGGTCACCGCGACCACGGTCGCGAGCGCGGCGTGCCGGAGCGTGTTGGTCAGCGCCTCCTGCACCACCCGGAACACGGTGAGCTGCTGCCCGACGTCCGTCGGCGGCGTGCCGGAGACGGTGATCCGCACCGGCAGCCCGGCCGCCCGGAACCGCTCGATCAGCTCGCCGAGGTCCCCGAGCCCGGGCTGCGGGGCGTGCGCCGCGGCCTCCTCCTCGCCGGAGCGCAGCACGCCCAGCAGGCGGCGCATGTCGCCGAGGGCGCCGCGGCCGGTCTCGGCCACCAGCCGCATCGTCTCGGCCGAACGCTCCGGGTCCGACGCGACCAGCCCCGCCGACCCGTCCGCCAGCGCGATCATCACCGTCAGGCTGTGCGAGACGATGTCGTGCATCTCCCGGGCGACGCGGCTGCGCTCCGCAGCGGTGGCGAGCTCGGCCTGCTGGTCGCGCTCGCGGGCGAGCTGCCTGGCGCGGTCGATGAGCGCGTTCAGGTACCGGCGGCGGTTGCCCACGTTGCTGCCGATGAGGACCGCGACGATGCAGAACGCCAGCGCGGCGAAGCCCGACGGCACGGCCTCGGTCGACAGCGGCGCGAAGGCGGGCACCGCGGCGACGATGGTGGCGATGGCGAGCGTCACGATTGTCGCAACAGCCATGATCCCGTAGCCGATCCACGCCGACCGCGCCGACCGGTAGACGGCCAGGGCGTAGAGCGCGAAGACCGCGGGGACGAAGTCGAGGTTGCGGCCGACGAAGACGCTCACGACGAGCACCACGACCGCGATCGCGAACACGGCCCGCGGGTTCTGCCGCCGCGCGAACAGCGCCGCTCCCGCGATGACCGCGAGCACCACCTGGAGGGCCGTCGCCCAGCTCGTGCTGGTGACCAGGTGGAAGACGCCCTCCGCGAGCGCCGGCACGAGGTAGACGGCCACGACGATCGTGTCCACCACCCGCGGGTGGGCGCCGAAGTAGCGCCGCACCGCCCCGGGCGGCCTCGGAAGCTCGAGGTCGGCCGGGGCGGCGTCGGCTGCGGTCGTCGTGTCGGTCACGCGTCCCGTCGCTGCAGCAGGATCGCTCCCGCGATGAAGGAGACGGCGGTCCAGATCACCACGCTGAGGACGTTCTGCCACGGCTCGAGCGAGCCGTTCGTCAGGCCGGCCATCCCATCCCCGTTGTTGCTGATCAGGTAGTGCGACCAATCCGCGAGCCACGTCGCCTTCGGCAGGAGGCCGACGGCGATGCTCACCAGGATCGGGAGCAGGAACAGGACCCCGACAACGGCGGAGATGCCACCGGCGCTCGCCTTGATGATGGTGCCGATGCCGAGCGCGAAGACCGCGACCAGCCCCAGGTAGAGCGCGGCGCCGAGGATGGCCCAGACCGTGTTCTGATCGAACTCGCGGTGGTAGCCCTTGCCGCTCATGACGCTGATGGCGATGCCCCACGACGCGGCGAGGCTCACCAGGCCCACGACGAACGACACGACGAACAGCATGATCGCCTTGGCCGCCAGCACCGGGAAGCGGTGCGGGACGGCGGCGAACGAGGAGCGGATCATCCCGGTCGAGAACTCGCCGCTGATCACGAGCACCCCGAGGACGGCGACGACGAGCTGCGCGAAGCGGAGCCCGAAGGTGGCGGCCGTCGCCACGATGTTGTTGAGGTCGAGCGTCGCGCCGCGCGGCCCGGACTCGCTGACCAGGGTGGAGGCCGACGGGATCGAGAAGCTCAGCAGGGCGGCGAAGCCGACGACCAGCACGATCACGCTGACCAGCGTCCAGAACGTCGAGCGGAGCGAGCGCAGCTTGATCCACTCCGAGCGCAGCACGCGGACGAAGCTGAGCCGGCCGACCTCGGAGTGGGCGTGCGCGGTGGCGGGTGCGGTTGCGGTGCTCATCGGGTGACCTCCGAGTGGTATTCGACCTCGTCCTGCGTGAGTTCGAGGTAGGCCTCCTCCAGGGAGGCGCTGAGCGGGGTGAGCTCGTGCAGGGCGATGCCCGCAGCGGCCGCTGCGTCGCCGATCTGCGCGGCGCTGAGGCCGGTGACCTCGATGAGCTGGGCCTCCACGCCGGTGATGGTGACGTCGCCGCCTTGGATGGCGTTCGCGAGCCGCTCCACCTCGGGCGTGCGTACGCGGACGGCGCTGCGCGTCGCGCCGGCGAGGATCTGGTCCACGGGGGCGTCGGCGAGGATGCGGCCGCGGCCGAGGACGATGATGTGGTCGGCGGTCTGCGACATCTCGCTCATCAGGTGCGAGGAGAGGAAGACCGTGCGGCCCTGGCCGGCGAGGTGCCGGGCGAACTGGCGCACCCAGAGGACGCCCTCCGGGTCGAGGCCGTTGACCGGCTCGTCCAGGATGAGGGTCTGCGGGTCGCCGAGCATGGCGGCGGCGATCCCCAGCCGCTGGCCCATGCCGAGCGAGAAGCCGCCGACCCGCTTGCTCGCGACGGACTCCAGGCCGGTGAGGCCGATGACCTCGTGCACGCGGCGCTTGGAGATGCCGTGCGTTGCGGCCATCGCCAGCAGGTGGTTGTACGCGGTGCGGCCGGTGTGGACGGCCTTCGCGTCGAGCAGCGCGCCGACCTCGCCGAGCGGCGAGCGCAGTTCGGCGTAGCGCTTGCCGTTGATGGTCGCGGTGCCGCCGGTGGGCCGGTCCAGCCCCATGATCATGCGCATGGTCGTGGACTTGCCCGCGCCGTTCGGCCCCAGGAAGCCGGTGACCTTGCCCGGCTGGATGGTCGCCGTGATGTCGTCGACAGCGGTCTTGCTGCCGAACCTCTTGGTGAGGTGTTCGAGTTGGATCATGGCTCCGAGAGTAGGGCCGCGGCCGCCGCCGCGTCATCGAACCTGAGTACCACCTGCGTGTCGCACGGGTCGGGCGGAGGCATGAAGGAGGCCCCGGCTCGATCGAACCGGGGCCTCCATCAGGCGGTCGAGCTATTACGCCTGCGCGTCGCGCTCCTGGGCGGCGAGCGCCCGCTCGACGCCCGCCAGGTTCTCCACCACGAGCCGGCGCAGCGCGGCCGGCTCCGGGTTCGCGTCGAGCCACGCGCGCGTCGCGTCGCGCAGCTCGGCGTTCGCGAGCGGCGCCGGGTACATGCCGGCGACGAGGTACTCCGCGATCTTGTACGTGCGCGACGCCCAGACGTCCTGCAGCGCCGCGAAGTACGGAGCGACGAACTCCTTCAGCACGTCCTTGTCGGCCGCGCGCTGGAAGCCCAGCCCGGTGAACCGGACGATGGTGTTCGGCAGCGCGTCCGAGCCGAACACCGAGTCCCAGGCCGCCTGCTTGCCGGCGAGGGTCGGGATGGCGGCGCGGGCCTGCGCGGCGAACTGCGCGCCGTTGGCGGTGTTGTCCGCCGCGAGTGCGGCATCCACCTCGGCGTTGCCCGCGGCGCCGCCGGCGACGAGCGCGATGAGCAGCTCCCAGCCGAGGTCGGTGTCCACGGTGAGCCCCGGCAGCGTCAGCGTGCCGTCGCGCAGGGCGGCTACGTTCGCGAGCTGCTCCGGGGTGGAGGCCAGCGCGGCGAAGAACTTGACGAACTGGAACTGGGCGTCGCTGCCGGCCTCGGCCTGCTGCGCGAGCTCCCAGAGGGCGGTCGCCGCCTCCTCGCTCGTCTGCTTCTGACGCTCTGGCGCGACGTAGCTGCCGGCCGCAAGCACGAGCTGGTTGAGCGTGGTGCGCAGCGTCGTGGACTCGGTCTCGGACGCGATGTTGCCGAGCACGAGGCGCACGTAGTCGCTCGCCGGGGTCTCGGCGTCGCGGGTGGCGTCCCAGACCGCGCCCCAGACCAGCGAGCGCGCGAGCGGGCTCTCGATCGAGGACAGGTGCTCGAGCGCGACGCGGTGCGAGTCCTCGTCGAGGCGGATCTTCGCGTAGGCGAGGTCGTCGTCGTTGAGCAGGATGAGCGCCGGGCGCTTCTGCCCGACGAGCTCGGCGACCTCGGTCCGCTCGCCGTCGACATCGAGCTCCACGCGCGAGGTGCGGACCAGACGGCCCTCCACCAGGTCGTAGAAGCCGACCGCGAGGCGGTGCGGGCGGATCGTCGAGTAGTCCGCGGCCGCGGTCTGGAGGATCGCGAAGGCCGTGATCGTGCCGTCCGCGTCGACCGTCAGCTCGGGACGGAGGGTGTTGACGCCCGCCGTCTCCAGCCACTTCTTCGACCACTCGGTGAGGTCGCGGCCGCTGGTGGCCTCCAGCTCGACCAGAAGGTCGGTCAGCTCGGTGTTGCCGTGCTGGTGCTTCTTGAAGTACTGCGCCACACCGGCGAGGAAGTCGTCCTGGCCGACCCAGGCGACGAGCTGCTTGAGCACCGAGGCGCCCTTGGCGTAGGTGATGCCGTCGAAGTTGACCTGGACGTCCTCCAGGTCGTTGATCGTGGCGACGATCGGGTGGGTGGAGGGCAGCTGGTCCTGGCGGTACGCCCAGCTCTTCTCCATCGCGGCGAAGGTGGTCCACGCCTCGGTCCACTCGGTGGCCTCGGCCGTGGCGAGGGTGGAGGCGTACTCGGCGAACGACTCGTTCAGCCAGAGGTCGTTCCACCACTTCATGGTGACCAGGTCGCCGAACCACATGTGCGCGAGCTCGTGCAGGATCGTCACGACCCGGCGCTCCTTGATCGCGTCGGTGACCTTGGAGCGGAAGACGTAGGTCTCGGTGAAGGTCACCGCTCCGGCGTTCTCCATCGCGCCCGCGTTGAACTCGGGCACGAACAGCTGGTCGTACTTCTCGAACGGGTACGCGTAGTCGAACTTCTCCTCGTAGAACGCGAAGCCCTCCCGGGTCTTCTCGAAGATGTAGTCGGCGTCGAGGTACTCGGCGAGGCTCTTGCGCGCGTACACGCCGAGCGGGATGGTGCGGCCGTCGCGGCTGGTCAGCTCGCTGTGCACCGACTCGTACGGACCCGCGATGAGCGCGGTGATGTAGGAGGAGATCACCGGGGTGGGAGCGAAGGACCAGGTCTTGGCGCCCTCTCCGGCGTCGACGGGCTCCGGGGTGGGGGAGTTGCTCACGACCGCCCAGTGCGCGGGAGCGGTGACGGTGAAGGTGAACTCGGCCTTGAGGTCGGGCTGCTCGAACACCGCGAACATGCGGCGGGAGTCCGGCACCTCGAACTGCGAGTAGAGGTACACCTCGCCGTCGACCGGGTCGACGAAGCGGTGCAGGCCCTCACCGGTGTTGGTGTAGATGGCGTCGGCGTCGACGGTCAGCGTGTTCTCCGCCTGCAGGCCGTCGAGCTGGATGCGCACGCCGTCCGCGACCGCCGCCGGGTCCAACTCGACGCCGTTCAGCACGACCGAGTGGACGGTGCGCGTGATCGCGTCGATGAACGTCGAGGCGCCCTCCGTCGCGGAGAAGCGCACGGTCGTCGTGCTGCGGAAGGTCTCCGGCCCGGTCGTCAGGTCGAGGGCGACGTCGTAGCTGTGGGTGCGGACGAGCGACGCGCGCTCCTGGGCTTCGATGCGGGTGAGGTTTTCTCCGGGCAACGCTGACTCCTTGAAAAGCGGGATCGGGGGTGTGGATCGTGACCACCGGATCCACCTTACTGACGCGGCGACGGCGGCGTCGGCGGCCTTCCCTAGACTGTTCGCATGCGCATCCACATCGCCACCGATCACGCCGGTCTCGAGTTCAGCACGCACCTGCAGGCGCACCTCGCCGAGGCCGGCCACGAGGTCGTCGACCACGGTCCGACCGCATACGACCCGATCGACGACTACCCGGCGTTCTGCATCAACGCGGCCAAGGCGGTCGTGCGCGACCAGCAGGCCGGCGTCGAGGCGCTGGGCGTGGTGTTCGGCGGCTCGGGCAACGGCGAGCAGATCGCGGCCAACAAGGTGCTGGGCGTCCGCGCGGCGCTGGTCTGGAACGAGAGCACCGCGGAGCTCGCCCGCCAGCACAACGACGCCAACGTGATCTCGATCGGCGCCCGCCAGCACACCGTCGAGGAGGCCACCCGCTTCATCGACCTCTTCATCGCCACGCCGTTCTCGCTGGAGGAGCGCCACGTGCGCCGCATCGCCCAGCTCGCGGAGTACGAGGCCACCGGCGACATCGCGGGCAAGAACGTGGACCGCTGATGCCCGAGGGCCACTCCGTACACCGGATCGCGAAGCAGTTCGCGGTCAACTTCGTCGGGCACCGCGTCGCGGTGTCGTCCCCGCAGGGCCGCTTCGCCGAGGACGCGAAGCGGATCGACGGGCACACCATGATCGCCGCGAAAGCGGTCGGCAAGCAGATGTTCCTGGAGTTCGACAACGAGCTCTGGCTCCGCATCCACCTCGGCATCTACGGCGCCTGGGACTTCGCGGGCGACATCAGCATCGACCCGACCATCGCCAGCGCGAACGGGCGGATGGGCCAGACCAACCAGCAGGGCACCGTTCTGGATGAGGCCGGTGAGAACTCCCTCCACTCCATCGGCGCTCCGCGCCGCACCCGGCTGCGCATGTCGGAGTCCGAGAAGGTGGAGGCCGACATCGACGTCTTCCCGCCGGAGCCGATCGGCCAGGTGCGCGTGCGGCTGCTGACGGACACCGCCGTCGCCGACCTCCGCGGCCCGACCGCGTGCGAGGTCCTCGACCCCGCCGAGGTGGACGCCGTGATCGCCAAGCTCGGTCCCGACCCGCAGGTGGACGACGGCCCGGAGGCCGAGGAGGCGTTCGTCGCGAAGGTCCGCAAGAAGCCGACCGCCATCGCCCTGCTGCTGATGGACCAGAGCGTCGTCAGCGGCATCGGCAACGTCTACCGCGCCGAGCTGCTGTTCCGCGCCCGGCAGAACCCGCACACGCCGGGCAAGCTCGTGGCGGAGGACACCGTCCGGGAGCTGTGGCGCGACTGGGTGCACCTGCTGAAGATCGGCGTCGAGACCGGCCAGATGATGACGATGGACGACCTCGACGAGGAGTCGTACCGCAAGGCGATGGCCAAGCGCGAGGACCGGCACTGGGTCTACAAGCGCGAGGGCCTGCCGTGCCGGGTGTGCGGGACGCACATCGTCATGGAGGAGCTGGGCGGCCGCAAGCTGTACTGGTGCCCGAAGGACCAGGCCTGACGGCCGGACGAGACACGAGGAGCCGCGCGTGCGCCAGAATCCCAGCTTCACCCTGACCGACCGGGCCGAGATCGAGCGGATCATCCGCGAGAACCCGTGGGGGACGTTCGTGAGCAACGCCTCCACCGGGCTGGTCGCCTCGCACTACCCGGTCATCCTCGACGACACCCGCGAGGAGCTGACGATCGTGAGCCACGTCGGCCGACCCGACGAGCAGCTGCACGAGCTGGGCGAGCACGAGCTGCTGGTATCCTGCAGGGCCCGCACGGCTACATCTCGTCGTCCTGGTACGACGCCGACCCGGCCGTGCCGACCTGGAACTTCGTCGCCGTGCACCTCTCCGGAGTGCCGGAGCTGCTGAGCCCGGAGGAGAACCTCCAGGTGCTCGAGAAGCTGGTCGACCACTTCGAGCGCGAGCTGCCGGAGCCCCGGCAGATGCGCGGGACGCTGGAGGACGAGCGCTACGCCGAGCGCATCTCCTCCGGAACGGTCGGTGTGCGGCTGACCCCGACGAAGATCGTGGCCAAGCAGAAGATGAGCCAGAACCGGCCCGACCACATCGTCGACTCGATCATGTCCGAGCTCGGCGGCGACTCGCCGTACGCCAGCCCGGCGCTGCTGCGCGAGATGCAGCTGGTGCACGACCGGCGCCGCGCCGCGCGATGACGCTCGTCCTCGCGGGGGCGCGGCTGCCCGGGTCGCCCGCGGTGGTGGACGTGACCGTCCGCGGCGGGCTGATCGCGGGGATCGCGCCGAGCGGCCGCCCGTTCCCTCCGGACGCAGAGCGCATCGACCTCGACGGTCGCTGGCTCCTCCCCGGGCTCTGGGATCAGCACGTGCACTTCACGCAGTGGGCGCAGACCGCGCGCCGGCTGGACGTCTCGCATGCCGCCTCGGCCGCGGAGGCCGCCGCCCTGGTGCGTTCGCGCGCGGAGGCGGACCCGGGCACGGACGTGCTGGTCGGCTTCGGCTTCCACGACGCGCTCTGGCGCGCTCACCCGACCCGCGAGCTGCTCGACGTGGCGGCGGGGGACCGGCCGGTGGTCCTGATCGCGGGCGACCTGCACTGCTCGTGGCTGAACACCGCCGCCTTCGAGCGCTTCGCGCCCGGGGCCGAGGGCGCACTGCTGCGCGAGGACGAGAGCTTCGCGCTGACGAGCCGGCTCACCCCTTCCGACGCGGCGACGCTCGACAGGTGGGCGGCCGAGGCCGCCGAGGGTGCGGCCGAGCGCGGCGTGGTCGGGATCGTGGACCTGGAGTACGGCTGGAACCTGGACGTCTGGACCCGGCGGATGGCGTCCGGCGCGCGTTCGCTCCGCGTCGAGTTCGGCGTGTACCGCGACCGGATCGCCGACGCGGTCGCCCTCGGCCTCCGCACGGGCGGCGCCGTGGACGGCACGGACGGCCTCCTCACGATGGGCCCGTTCAAGGTCATCTCCGACGGCTCGCTCAACACGCGCACGGCGCTCTGCCGTCACCCGTACCCGGACGGCGGCCACGGCGTCGCCAACCTGACGCCGGCCGAACTGCTGGCCGACCTCCGGTTCGCCGTGGACAACGGGATCGAGCCGGCCGTGCACGCGATCGGCGACGAGGCCAACCGGCTCGCGCTGGACGCGTTCGAAGCGGTCGGCGCGGGAGGCCGCATCGAGCACGCGCAGCTCATCGATCCCGCCGACATCCCGCGCTTCGCCGCGCTCGGCGTCGTCGCCAGCGTCCAGCCCGAGCACGCCATGGACGACCGCGACGTCGCCGACCGGCTCTGGGCCGGCCGGACCGGGGACGCATTCCCGCTCGCGTCCCTGCTGGCCGCCGGCGCCCGGCTCGCCTTCGGCTCCGACGCTCCGGTCGCCCCGCTCGACCCGTGGGCGGCGATCGCGTCCGCGCTCGGGCGCACCCGCGACGGCCGGGAGCCGTGGCATCCCGAGCAGCGCATCCCGGTGGAGGCCGCGCTGACGGCGTCGACGCGCTCGCGGGTCGCCGTCGGCGAGCCCGCCGACCTCGCGGTCCTGGAGGCCGATCCCCTGGCGGCGTCGCCGGACGAGTTGCGCGGCATGCGCGTCGCCGCGACCCTGCTCCAGGGGCGGCTCACCCACAACGCGCTGAGCTGATCCGCCGGGCCGTGGAACGCCGGAGGCCGCCCACCTCCCGGTGGACGGCCTCCTGACGGGCGCGCTCTACTCGCTGATGTGCGCGAAGAGGAACCAGCGGTCCTTGTCCAAGCCGCGGGCGATCTCGATCGCGACGTCCTGGCTGGTCTGGTCGAGCTCGTCCAGCTCCGCGACGGCGGTGTTGACGCTGGCGAGGGCGGCGTCGATCTGGGCGATCACCTCGGCGATGGTCTCGTTCGAGGGGCGGAAGCCGGCCGTCAGCTCGCCCGTGGTGGTCTTGGCCGCCACGGTGCCGAGGCGCGCGTCGACGGGGAGGCCGAGCGCGACGATCCGCTCGGCGGCGAGGTCCGCCCAGCCCTGGGCGTGGGGGACGATGGTGTCGAGCAGCTCGTGGACGCCGATGAAGTTGGCGCCGCGCACATGCCAGTGCGCCTGCTTGCCGTTGACGACGAGTGCGGTGAGGTCGATGACCACGGGGGTCAGGAACTGGGCGACCCCGGCGGCGACGTCCGGGTTGGAGACGCTCTGGGTCGCGGCGATGTCCGTCATGGTGATGATCCCTTCTTCTGGCTGTGCACAACGCTACTCAGCGGGGAGAATTCCGCAACGAAGCGCAGGCTGCCCTCACGAGGAGAATTGTGCCGGCCGCAGCGTCGGCGGGTTAACCCCCGTACCGTTCGGGAGGCTCGCGGGATGGGCGCGGCGCCCGCCCTCCGGGAGGCTGGAGCCATGAACGAACAGAGCACCGTCCCTCTCGCAGAGGGCGCCGTCACCGGCCCGGCCGGCACGTCTGCCAGGCTGGACGCCGTGAGCGCATCCACCGTCCCTTCCCGCGCCGCCGAGCCCACCGGCTACGGTTCGCTGTGGCGCGGGGTCCCGCGCGAGCTGGGCTTCCTGCTGCTCACCATGCCGATCGCGATCGTCGGGCTGTCGGTGCTGGCGTCGCTGTTCTGGACCGGCCTCGGCACCATCGTCATCTACGTCGGCTTCTTCATCGTCGTCGCCACCTTCTACACGGCCCGCGCCTTCGGCATCGTGGAGCTGACCCGGCTGGACTGGGCCGGCCGGCCCGCCATCCCGCGCCCGGTCTGGGAGCCGGCGGACCAGCCGCGCACCTTCTGGAGGATCCTGTTCGGGCCGTGGGCGAACGGTCACTACTGGCTGTACCTGCTGCACGGCATGATCGTGAACCCGATCGTCAGCATCGTCAGCTGGAGCATCACGATCACCTGGACCGCGACGGCGCTCGGCGGCCTGACCGGCTGGCTCTGGCTCGGGTTCATCCCGACCGGGAACCGCGACTTCTTCCTGTCCCGGGTGGTCGTGGACTCCATCTTCGGCATCCACTCGACCTTCGACCCGGTGGCGGGCGACCGCATCCTGTACCTGATCGCCGGGATCCTCTTCGCCGTGACGCTGCCGTTCGTGACGCGCGGGCTGACCCTGCTGCACCACGCCGTCGCCCGCGGCCTGCTCGGCGCGTGGCCGTCGGAGGCGCTGCAGCGCGAGGTCGCGGACCTGTCCGCCCAGCGCGGCGCCGCCGTCGCCGCGGAGGACCAGTCGCTGCGCCGGCTGGAGCGCGACCTGCACGACGGCCCGCAGCAGCGGCTGATCCGGTTGCAGATGGACATCGCCGCCGCCGAGCGCAAACTCACCGACGACCCGGAGGCCGCGGCATCCCTGCTGGCCGAGGCCCGGAAGCAGGCCGGCGACACGCTGGAGGAGCTGCGCGCCCTGTCCCGCGGCTTCGCCCCGCCCATCCTGCAGGACCGCGGCCTGGGCGCGGCGGTCGACTCGCTCGCCGCGCGCAGCACGGTGCCTGTGACGGTGGAGTCGTCGCTGCAGCCGGGGGAGCGGTTCAGCCCGGAGGTGGAGCGGAACGCCTACTACGTGCTGGCGGAGCTGTCCGCGAACCTCGCCAAGCACTCCGGCGCGACCGCCGGCCGCCTGGTCCTGGATCGAACGGTCGACAGCGCGGGTCGCCCGTGGCTGTCGGTGTGGCTGAACGACAATGGCCGCGGCGGCGCGACGATGGTGCCGGGCCACGGGCTGAGCGGCCTGGCCGAGCGGGTGCACGGCCTGCGCGGCGAGCTGGTGCTGGACAGCCCGGTCGGCGGGCCGAGCGTGCTGGGGGCCCGGCTGCCGCTGGCGTAGCGGCGGGGGCGCGGTGCCTGCCGGGCTTCGGCCCCTAGGGTGGAGGGGTGCCTGCTGCTGCGCCCCTCCGCCTCGTCGTCGCCGACGACTCCGTCCTGCTCCGCGAAGGCCTGGTGCGCCTCTTCGACGAGGCCGGCTTCGAGACCGTCGGCGCGTTCGGCGACGCGGAGTCGCTGCTCGAGGCCCTCCCCGACCTGGCGCCGGATGTGGCGGTCCTGGACGTCCGGATGCCGCCCACCTTCCGCGACGAGGGCGTCCGCGCGGCCCTCGCCCTCCGGTCGGCGTTCCCGACGATCGGCGTGCTGCTGCTCAGCCAGTACGTGGAGGGCACCTACGCCCAGGAGCTGCTGGCGAGTGGCCGCGGCGGCACCGGCTACCTGCTGAAGGACCGCATCGCCTCCCTGGAGGAGCTGCGCGACGCCGTCACCCGCATCGCCGCCGGCGGCACGGTGCTCGACCCGGAGGTGGTGCGCGAACTGCTGGTGCGCCGAACCGACCCGCTGGCCGCGTTGACCCCGCGCGAGCGCGACGTCCTGACGCTGATGGCGGAGGGCCGCACGAACGCCGCGATCGGCGCACGCCTCGTCATCGGGGTCGGCGCGGTGGAGAAGAACGTGACATCGATCTTCCAGAAGCTGGGGCTGGAGGACTCGGGGGACGACCACCGGCGGGTGCTGGCGGTGCTGGCGTACTTGCAGCGGTGAGGGCGCGGGTCACTTGTACCAGACGGCGACGCCGCCGTGGTGGGAGCAGGTGCCCTGGTGATGGGCCGAATAGGACAGCGTGCCGTCGTTGCACTTCGCTGTCGGTCCGCCCGCCGGCACCGGCTGCTCGGAGCCGGAGCCGGAGCCGGAGCCGGAGCCGGAACCTGAGCCGGACCCGCTGTCGACTGGTGGAGCGGGCGGAGGGGGCGGGCTGAGGATCAGCTGGACCGTCGACCCGGCGCGCACGGAGGCTCCTGCGGCCGGGCTCTGCCCGACCACGGACCAGCCCTGCTCGCTCGGCAGGACATTTCCCGAGGCATCCGCGAAGGACACGAGCAGCCCCTGCTGGGTGAGCTCGGCGATCGCCTGGTCGGAGGTCTCTCCGACGTGGTCGGTCGCCACGACAGGCGGGCTGAGGACGAGGTGGACGATCGATCCGGGCGCCAGGGAGACTCCGGCGGGCGGCTGGACGTCGACGACGGACCAGCCCTGCTCGCTCGGAAGGACGTGACCCGTCGCATCCACGAAGGCGACCAGCAGCCCCTGGCGAGTGAGTTCGGCGCTCGCCTGCTCGGAGCTCTCTCCGACATGCGCGGCGACGACTACGGGCGGCGCGGTCGTGGGAGACGGCGTCGCGTCGGCGGACGCGGGCGCAGCCGCGCTCGAGCTGACCGGGGTGCTGCCCGCTCCCGGCGGACCATCCGCCGAGCACGCGCTCAAACCCCCGACCGCCACGAGGAGCGCTACGGCTCCCGTCGTCAGCCCACTCCACAGCTGTTTCGCGTGCGTCATCGCAAGCACCCCCTCGACGCCTGCAGGCTAGAACCCGCGAACATGAGAATGCTTCACCCAATACGGGGGACATGAGCGGAGGGGTTCGAAAAAACGGAGGGGATGACGGGAATCGAACCCGCGTAATCAGTTTGGAAGACTGAGGCTCTACCATTGAGCTACATCCCCGAAGGCCGTCCTCTGCGGACGGCCGACGACCATCGTAGTACACGCGGGGGATGCCCGCGTGCAGTAGACTTGCGCACGGTCTTTCGCACCGCTTGAAGCCGGGGCGTAGCTCAGCTTGGCTAGAGCGCCCGCTTTGGGAGCGGGAGGTCGCAGGTTCGAATCCTGTCGCCCCGACGAGGACCTCGTTCCTTGCGAGTAGACCATCGTTCGAACATCAGGAGAACCCAGACATCGTGAAGACCACGGTCGAGAAGCTCAGCCCCACGCGCACCAAGCTCATCATCTCGGTGACGCCGGAGGAACTGAAGCCGTCCATCAAGCACGCCTACGAGCACATCGCGGAGCAGGTGAGCATCCCCGGTTTCCGCAAGGGCAAGGTGCCGCCGCCCATCATCGACCAGCGGGTCGGCAAGGCCGCCGTCCTGGAGCACGCGGTCAACGAGGGGCTCGACTCCTTCTACCGCCAGGCGGTCGAGGAGAACGACGTGCGTCCGCTCGGCCGTCCGGAGGCGGACATCACCGAGTGGCCCAGCGAGAGCGACTTCTCGGGTGACCTTCTGCTCACCATCGAGGTCGACACCCGTCCCGAGGTCACCCTGCCCGACTTCAGCGACATCACCCTCACCGTCGACGCCGCCGAGGTGTCCGTCGACGACGTCGAGGAGGAGCTGGACCGCCTGCGCAGCCGCTTCGGCACGCTCGTGACCGTCGACCGCCCGGCCAAGTCCGGCGACTTCGCGCAGATCGACCTGGTCGCCGTCATCGGCGGCGAGGAGGTCGACACCGCCGCGAACATCTCCTACGAGATCGGGTCCGGCGAGCTCATCGACGGCATCGACGAGGCGCTCGACACCCTCACCGCCGGCGAGACCACCACCTTCGAGGCTCCGCTCATGGGCGGCGACCACGAGGGCGAGAACGCGCAGATCACCGTCACTCTGAACGCCGTCAAGGAGCGCGAGCTCCCGGAGGCCGACGACGACTTCGCGCAGATCGCCAGCGAGTTCGACACCATCGGCGAGCTCCGCACGAGCCTGCGCAGCCAGGTCGAGCGGGCCAAGGCGTTCGGTCAGGGCACCGCGGCGCGCGACCAGCTGGTCGACAAGCTGCTCGAGCTGGTCGAAATCCCCGTCCCGGCCGCGCTGGTCGAGGACGAGGTGCACCGCCACCTCGAGCAGGAGAACCGCCTCGAGGACGACGTGCACCGCGCCGAGGTCACCGAGTCCAGCGAGAAGACCTTCCGCACGCAGATCCTCCTCGACGAGGTCGCGCAGGCGGAGAACGTCAAGGTCAGCCAGGACGAGCTCACCCAGTACCTCGTGCAGGGCGCCGCCCAGTACGGCATGGACCCGAACGAGTTCGTCAAGATCCTCAGCGAGAACGGCCAGATCCCGTCGATGGTCGGCGAGGTCGCCCGCAACAAGGCGCTCGCGATCATCCTCGGCAAGACCGAGGTCGTCGACACCAACGGCAAGAAGGTCGACCTCACCGAGTTCGTCGCCCTCCCGGAGGACGCCGCCGACGAGGACGCCGAGACCGCCGCCGACGAGGCCGCCGAGGCCCCGGCCGAGGAGCCGGCCGCCGAGGAGAAGCCGAAGAAGCGCGCCGCCAAGAAGAAGGCCGCCGACGCCGAGTAGTCCTCGCCGAGTAGTCCTCACCGACACTCACACCGAAGAGCCGGGCACCGCGAGGTGCCCGGCTCTTCGCCGTTCCGCGACCCGTCGCCCGGCTACCCGCGCGCCTCGGCCGCCGCCATCACGCGCCCGGTCGTGGTGACGAGCAGCCTCCGGCTGAGCAGCCGTGACAGCGCCGCGCTCACCCGGTTGCCTGTTCCCGAGATGACGCTCGGCGGGGCGTTGCGCCGGTCGAGGGTCGTGAGGGCGAGGTCCACGACCTGCTGCGCCGTCTGGAAGCGGCCGACGCGAGCGTTCTCGGAGCCGACCACGTCGAAGAACTCGGTGCGCGTGGCTCCGGGGGACAGGGCGAGCACGCGGAGCCCGCTCGCACGCGTCTCGTGCCAGAGCGCCTCCGTGAAGCTGAGCACGAAGGCCTTCGTCGCGCTGTAGACCGCCATCGACGGCACCGGCTGGTAGGCGGCCGTGCTGGCGACGTTGACGAGGGCGCCGTCGCCGTGGCGGACCAGGTCCGGGATGTAGGCGCGGGAGAGCGCGACGAGCGTCGCGACGTTGAGGGCGACCTCGCTCCGGATGCGGTCGGGGTCGGACTCCTCGAAGAGCCCGTGGGTCGCGAACCCGGCGTTGTTGACGAGCGTGTGGACGTCGAGGCCGAGCCGATCGGTCTCCGCGCGGAGGGCGGCCGCGGCGTCGGGCGCGGCGAGGCCGAGCGGGATCGTGCTGACGGCGACCCCGTGCTCGGCGCGCAGCCGGGCGGCCAGCGCGTCCAGCCGGTCCGCGCGCCGCGCGACCAGGGCGAGGTCGGCTCCGCGGGCGGCGAGCCGGCGGGCGAACTCCTCGCCGAGGCCGGAGCTCGCGCCGGTGATCAGGGCGACTCCACGGCGGTAGTCGACAGGGGACATGATTCCTCCAAGAGTGCGCCGGACGGCGCGTGAGAAAGTGGATGAACGGGTGTTCACTGATGTAGCTTTACACCTGTACACCGATTTGTCCAGTTCGTTCGAGCGTGTTCGTCTGAGAGGGAGGCGCCGTGACCAAGCGAGAGGCGAACGCGCGCGGAGACGGCGATCGGCTGCGGGAGCAGCTCGTCGCCGCGGCCAGTGAGCTGCTCCTGGCGCCCCAGCCGCTCGCAGCGCCGTCGCTGCGAGCGGTGGCCCGGGCGTGCTCGGTGTCGCCTGCGGCGGTCTACTTGCACTTCGCCTCGCAGCAGGATTTGATCCGTGCGGTCGTCGCGGCGCAGCTGGATGCGCTCCGGGCCGACCTTCCCCGGCTCGACGACCCGGCCCTCCCGCTGCGAGAGCGCCTGGAGGAGTACGCGGTGCGCTACGCCGAATGGGGCGTCGCCCATCCCGGCGCCTACCAGCTGATCTTCGAGAGCGCGGACCGCCTGGGCCTCGACGACCACGACGACCGGCCCGGCTGGGACATGATCGACGCCGTCGCCGCAGCTCTCGACGGCGACCCGAATGCAGGCGCCCCCGCGGCCCTCCAGGCCACCCGGCTGTGGGTGGCCCTGCACGGCCTGACCTCGCTGCGCATCCACAAGCCCGGGTCGATCTGGACGACCGGCCTGGCCGAGGATGCCCGGGCGATCGTCGCCCTCCATCTCGCAGCGGCGGGCGTCGAGCGGGCGTAGCCGCGTCCAGCGCGTCGCGGCACGATAGGGAACGGCGGGTCGCGCCTGTCTGCGGACGGGGCGAGGGAGGAGGAACGATGGACGACTGGCGGCAGCGGGTGGACGCGGTGTGGGCCACAGCGGACGACCTGGGGGAGCAGGGCACGGTGGACGCGATCGACGCGCTCGTCGCCGAGCGGCCGGCCGGCGACCCGGTCGCGCTGTTCGAGGCAGCCGGCGCGCGGGACTTCGCCGGACGCGAGGCCGAGGCGGAGCCGCTCTACCGGGCGGCGCTCGCGAACGGGCTCACCGAGCCGGAGCGCGGGCAGGCGATCGTCCAGCTGGCCAGCACGCTGCGCAACCTCGGCCGGCCCGGCGAGGCGCTGGCGTTGCTGCGCGACCTGCTGGAGGTGGAGCCGGAGCATCCGCTCGCCGGCGCCGCCCACGCCTTCGCGGCGCTGGCCCTGTTCGACGACGGCCTCCCGGCCGACGCGCTGCGGGAGGCGCTGCGCGCGCTCGTCCCGCACCTGCCGCGGTACGGCCGCGCCGTGGAGGCGTACGCCGCCGCGCTCGACGACGACTGACGCCCCGTCCCGCACCCCCGCGACACCCGCTCTGCCCAGGGCGAACAGCGCGGCAATGCGTTCCCCGCTCCGATAGATTCGATGCCAAGCGACAAAGGAAATGGAGCGAACATGGCCGACATGGGTATCCAGCCCAGTGTTTTCGACAGACTGCTGAAGGACCGCATCATCTGGCTCGGTTCCGAGGTGCGCGACGAGAACGCCAACGAGATCGCCGCGAAGCTGCTGCTCCTGGCCGCAGAGGACCCCAAGCGCGACATCTACCTCTACATCAACTCGCCCGGCGGCTCGATCACCGCGGGCATGGCGATCTACGACACCATGCAGTTCGTGCCGAACGACATCGTCACCGTCGGCATCGGCATGGCCGCCTCGATGGGTCAGCTCCTCCTGACGGCCGGCACCAAGGGCAAGCGGTACATCACCCCGAACGCCCGCGTGCTGCTGCACCAGCCGCACGGCGGCTTCGGCGGCACCGCCAGCGACATCCAGACCCAGGCCCAGCTCATCCTCGACATGAAGAAGCGCCTGGCCGAGATCACCGCGGCGGCGACCGGCAAGTCGACGGAGCAGATCAACGCCGACGGCGACCGCGACCGCTGGTTCACCGCCCAGGAGGCCCTGGACTACGGCTTCGTCGACCACATCCGGGAGTCCGCGCTGGACGTCTCCGGCGGCGGCGGCACCGACCAGGACTCCAAGTAGCAGACCGCCGGAAGGACTAAGGACATCACAATGAACACCCCCATGCTCGGCGGGTCGGCCTTCGGCGGCCTGCAGGCGCCCGGCTCCCGCTACATCCTGCCCTCGTTCGAGGAGCGCACGGCCTACGGCTACAAGCGCCAGGACCCGTACGCGAAGCTGTTCGAGGACCGCATCATCTTCCTCGGCGTGCAGGTCGACGACGCGTCCGCGGACGACATCATGGCCCAGCTCCTCGTGCTCGAGAGCCAGGACCCGGACCGCGACATCGTCATGTACATCAACTCGCCCGGCGGCTCGTTCACGGCCATGACGGCGATCTACGACACGATGCAGTACATCCGCCCGCAGATCCAGACCGTGGTGCTCGGCCAGGCGGCCTCCGCCGCGGCCGTGCTCACCGCCGCCGGCACCCCCGGCAAGCGCCTGGCCCTGCCGAACGCGCGCATCCTCATCCACCAGCCCGCCGTCGGCGAGGCCGGTCAGGGGCAGGCGTCCGACATCGAGATCCAGGCCAACGAGATCATGCGCATGCGCACCTGGCTGGAGGAGACGCTCGCCAAGCACTCCAACCGCTCGGTCGCGCAGGTCAACAAGGACATCGACCGCGACAAGATCCTCTCGGCCGAGGAGGCGATGGAGTACGGCCTCATCGACCAGGTGCTGACCAGCCGCAAGACGCTGCCGGCGCTCGTCAAGTAACCCCGCGTCACCGAACGCCCCCGTCCCACCGGACGGGGGCGTTCCGCATGTCCGCGAGCACGTCTGCCACGCGCCACATTCGTCACGAATGTCGCGTTTGGCGCCGCGAGTGTCGCGATTCGTCACGAATCGCGATTCGCACACTCGGCACGAATGTCGCGTTTGGGAGCGCTAGAGGCGACATTCGTGCCGAATCGCGTTACTTCGGGCGAATGCGGTGTCTGCTACGGGCATAAGGGGCCCCGCGTGTCGAATCGTGTCCGGTGCGCCCCAATGTCGCCGTCTCGGGTTAGGCTCGACGGAGAGACCCGAAGAAGGAGGGGGAGACGGATGGCACGCATCGGGGAGAGCGCCGATCTGCTCAAGTGTTCCTTCTGTGGCAAGAGCCAGAAGCAGGTTCAGCAGCTGATCGCCGGTCCTGGCGTGTACATCTGCGACGAGTGCGTCGAACTCTGCAACGAGATCATCGAGGAACGACTCGCCGAGGCGGGCGAGGAGGCCTCCGGCGAGTTCGACCTCCCGAAACCGAAGGAGATCTTCGGCTTCCTCGAGGAGTACGTCATCGGCCAGGAGCAGGCGAAGCGCGCCCTGGCCGTCGCCGTCTACAACCACTACAAGCGGGTGCGGGCCAAGCAGACCCTCACCTCGGCCGACGCCATCGACGACGTCGAGATCGCCAAGTCGAACATCCTGCTGATCGGCCCGACCGGCTGCGGCAAGACCTACCTGGCCCAGACCCTCGCGCGCCGGCTCAACGTGCCGTTCGCGGTCGCCGACGCCACCGCGCTGACGGAGGCCGGCTACGTCGGCGAGGATGTCGAGAACATCCTGCTCAAGCTCATCCAGGCCGCCGACTACGACGTCAAGCGCGCCGAGACCGGCATCATCTACATCGACGAGGTCGACAAGATCGCCCGCAAGGCCGAGAACCCGTCGATCACGCGCGACGTCTCCGGCGAGGGCGTGCAGCAGGCGCTGCTGAAGATCCTCGAGGGCACGGTCGCCTCCGTCCCGCCGCAGGGCGGCCGCAAGCACCCGCACCAGGAGTTCATCCAGATCGACACGACGAACGTCCTGTTCATCGTCGCCGGCGCCTTCGCCGGGCTGGAGGACATCATCTCCTCGCGCGCAGGCAAGAAGGGCATCGGCTTCGGCGCCCCGCTGCACTCCAAGGGCGACGACATCAACCTCTTCTCGGAGGTGCTGCCGGAGGACCTGCACAAGTTCGGGCTCATCCCCGAGTTCATCGGCCGCCTCCCCGTCGTCACCACGGTCACGCCGCTGGACCAGGACGCGCTCATGCAGATCCTGACCGAGCCGAAGAACGCGCTGGTCCGGCAGTATCAGCGCATGTTCGAGCTCGACGGCGTGCAGCTCGAGTTCGAGCACTCCGCCCTGGAGGCCATCGCCGACCTCGCGGTGCTCCGCAAGACCGGCGCCCGCGGCCTCCGCGCGATCATGGAGGAGGTGCTCGGCCCGATCATGTTCGAGGTGCCGTCCAGCTCCGAGGTCGCCCGGGTCGTGGTCACCAAGGAGGCCGTGCTCGAGAACGCCGCTCCGACTATCGTCCCGCACCGCCCGCGGCGCGAGGAGAAGTCGGCGTAACAGTCGCCGGCTTGATCAGGAACTCCGGCGCCTTCGTCACCATCAGCCACGCCGGGAGCACGGCGAGCGACAGGATCGGCAGCACCAGGAGGTTCTGGGTGACGGCCACGCCGACGAAGATGGCGATCCAGCCGTCCCGGGTGACCGCCAGCGTGATCCCGAGCACTCCCGCCGCCACCGCGACGGGGAGCGGCACGGCAGGCACGAGCGCCGCGGCCAGCGTGCCGACGGCGGCGCCGATGAACACCGCGGGGAACACCCGCCCGCCGCGGAACCCCGCGCCCGCGGCCACGAGCAGCGCGACCAGCTTGACGAGGATGATCAGCACGAGCTGGCCCACGGAGTAGTCGGCACGGTTCACGACGAGCGTGCCCATCTGCTCCAGCCCCTTGAACAGGGTGATCGGTCCGCCGAGCGCACCGAGCAGGCCGAGGACCACGCCGCCCGCGAGCGTGACGAGCAGCGGGTGCCGCAGGGCGTGGAAGACGCGGTGGACCAGCGGGAACAGCACAGCGCCGGCCAGGCCGAGCGCCGTCGACACCACGCCGATGATCAGCGCGGCGAGCACGTCCCAGCCGGTCACGTGCGTGTACGCGGGCATCGGGATGCCGAAGTGCGGATGCGCGAGCAGCGTCATCGTGAGCGAGCCCGCGGCGGCGGCGACCAGGGGCAGGAAAAGCTTGTCCCACAGCGCGCCGCCGCCCTTCACTGCGGCGACGATCCCGGTGAAGACCAGGGCGGCTGCCACCGGCGTCCCGAACAGGGCGCCGATGGTCCCGGAGGCCGCCATCAGCATGACCAGCCGTGGCGGCACCGCCTTCCACAGCCGCCCGACCAGCGTCACCAGGACGCTGACGTTGATCGCGATGATCGGGTTCTCCGGCCCGAGGCTCACTCCGCCCGCCAGGCCGAGGATCGCGGCCAGCGCGAGCGACGGCACCACGCCGACCCTCAGCGGGGCCGCCACGAGGTCGGTGGTCGCGGAGTCGGGTCCGCCGTGACCCGGAACCAGCCACACCGTCAGGCCGACCGCGAAGCCCGTGACCGTGAGGATGAGGAAGATCCACCAGCCGGACGACGGGTCGACGCCGAGCGTCTTCGGGAGCGCGGTCCAGACGCCGTCGTCGATCAAGGCGGCGACTTCTTCGACCAGCCAGAGCGTGAGCGCGCTGACCACGCCGATGAGGACGGCGGGGATCGAGAGCAGGACGAGCTGGCGGACGGACGGAGCGGCGAGCTCCGGCTCGGTGGTGGTCATGGCGCCCCCTTCCCGCGCGGTTGGGCTCAGGCTAGAGCTTCGCGCGGGAAGGGGGCTAGGGCTCAGCCGCGAACGGCTCAGCCGCGAACGGCTCGGTCGCGAACCCTCAGCCGCGAACCGTCAGCTGTCGAGGCCGCGGCGCTTCAGCAACGGCTCGATGACGGCGTCGCGGCCGCGGAAGTCGCGGTAGGCCTCCAGCGGGTCCTTCGACCCGCCGACCCCGAGCAGGCGGTCGCGGAAGCGGTCGCCGTTCGCCCGGGTCAGGCCGCCGTTCTCCTTGAACCACTCGACCGTGTCCGCGTCCAGCACCTCGCTCCAGATGTAGGAGTAGTACCCGGCGTCGTAGCCGCCCGAGAAGGTGTGCGCGAAGTAGGTGCTCGCATACCGCGGCGGCACCGCCGGGTTGTCGAGGCCGACCGCCGCGAGCGCCTCCGCCTCGAACGCGGCGACGTCGGTCACGGTGTCGTCCGCCGTGATCCGGTGCCAGGCCTGGTCGAGCAGCGCCGCCGCGAGGTACTCGCTGGTGGCGAAGCCCTCGTTGAACGACTCGGAGGCGTGCAGCTTGTCGATGAGCTCCTGCGGCATCCGCTCGCCGGTCTCGTGGTGCACCGCGTAGTTCGCGACGACCTCCGGCCAGAGCATCCACATCTCGTTGACCTGGCTGGGGAACTCGACGAAGTCGCGGAAAACGTTGGTGCCGGCGAACTTCGGGTAGGTCACCCGCGCGAACAGGCCGTGCAGCGCGTGGCCGAACTCGTGGAACAGCGTGTTCGTCTCGTCGTACGTGAGCAGGGTCGGCTCCCCGGCGGCCGGCTTCGGGACGTTGAGGTTGTTGACCACGACGGTCGGGTAGTCCAGGAGCTCCGACTGCGAGATGAGCGGGTTCATCCAGGCGCCGCCGCGCTTGGAGTCGCGCGTGTAGAGGTCGAGGATGTAGAGGCCGAGCCCGGAGCCGTCCTCGTTGCGGACCTCGAAGACGCGCGCCTCGGGGTGGTAGGCGACAAGGTCCGGCCGCTCCTCGAAGGTGATGCCGTACAGCTTCGTGGCCGCGTAGAACACGCCGTCGCGCAGCACGCGCTCGGCCTCGAAGTACGGGCGCATCGCCGCGAAGTCGACGTCGTACGTCGCCTGGCGCACGGCGTCGGTGAGCTTCGCCCAGTCCCAGCTCTCGACCGTCTCGCCGTCGCCCAGCTGCTGCTGGAGGGCGGCCTGCTCCGCACGCGCGTTGCGGGCGGCGGGCGGTGCGAGGCGGCCGAGCATGTCGGCCACGGCCTCCGGAGTCCGCGCCGTCTCGTCCGCCGTGACGAAGGCGGCGTGCGTGTCGAAGCCGAGCAGACGGGCGCGCTCGGCGCGCAAGCGCGTGATCTCCAGGACCAACTCGCGGTTGTCGTGCTCGCCGCCGCGGATGCCGCGCGAGCGGGACGCGGCCATGATCCGCTCGCGCGACCGGCGGTCGGTGAGGTTCGCGAGCCACGGGTGGCCGGTCGGCAGCACCAGCGTCACGACGTACTTGCCGTCCAGGCCGCGCTCGCGGGCCGCCTCGGCGGCGGCGGACAGCTCGCCCTCGCCCAGCCCGTCCAGCTCATCGGCCGAGTCGAAGACGACCGCGAGCTCGTTGGTGTCGGCGAGTAGGTTCTTCTCGAACCGGGTGGTCAGCGTCGAGAGACGCTGGTTGTAGTCCCGCAGGCGTTCCTTCTGCTCGTCGTCGAGCCCGGCGCCGGCGAGGGTGAACTCGGTGTAGTAGCGCTCGATCAGGTACACGCCCTCGGGGGCGAGCCCGAGGTCGTGGCGCCGCTCGTGCAGGCGCTGGATGCGCGCGTAGAGCGCGGGGTTCAGCCGGATGGCGTCCTGGTGGGCGGAGAGCAGCGGGGCGATCTCCTCCTCCAGGGCGTTGGTGAAGTCCGTGCTGTCCGATGAGCTCTTGTTGAAGAAGACCTCGGCGACGCGCTGGAGCACCTGCCCGGATCGCTCGAGCGCGAGCATGGTGTTCTCGAAGGTCGGCTCGTCGGGGGAGTCCGCGATCGCCTGCACCTCCGCCAGCTGCTCCTGGAACCCGCGGTCGAACGCGGGCCGGTAGTGCTCGTCGCGGATCTCGGCGAACGGCGGGAGCTGATAGGGGAGCGGGCTCGGTGTGAGGAAGGGGTTCGCGGTGTCTGCCATGCCCTCAGCCTAGGGGCAGCCCGCACTGTCGCAAAGGTTCCGCTGCAAAGAGAGCGTTGCAAACGAACTGATGCAAAGAAGTACTTGCAAAGAAAGCTTTGCATGAGTACTCTGATCGCATGTCCACCGATGACGCCACCCCGGCGAACGCCGGCTCCACCCCGGCCGACGAGTACGAACCGCACTTCGAGTCCCTCGGCATGCCGGCGCTGCGCGCCCTCGCGCACCCGCTGCGCGTGGAGATCATGAACGAGCTGTCCGACTTCGGCCCGGCGACCGCGTCGATGCTGGCCGAGCGGCTGGGGGAGTCCAGCGGGGCCACCAGCTACCACCTGCGGCAGCTCGCCCGGCACGAGATCATCCAGGAGGACACCGAGCGCGGCAGCGGCCGGGAGCGCTGGTGGAAGATGGCGCCGGGCGGCGTCACCATCGGCGGCGCTGAGACGCTGGAGACCCCGGCCGGCCGGGAGGTCACCGAGCAGATCTCGCTCAGCTGGCAGCAGAACAACGAGCGCCGGCTGAACGCCTACCTGCGCCGCGGGCTGGACACCTTCGGCCCGGAGTGGGTGGAGGCCTCCGCGCTGTCCACGTCGCACCTGGAGGTCACCCGCGACCAGCTCGCCGAGCTCGCCACCGAGTACTACAAGCTGCTCAACCGGCTCAAGGAGAAGTGGAAGACCGAGCCCACCGGCGACCGCAAGCGCATCCAGGCCCAGTTCAACGCGTTCCCGCTCGTGGAGCAGGACCAGCGCGCAGAGGCGACCAAGACGGTGGACCGCAGGGCGGTGGACCGGCCATGAGCGCCCCGGCGACGGCGAAGGCCGGGCTCGGCGGCGGCTTCGGCCGGCTGTGGTCGGCCGCCATCGCGAGCAACCTCGCCGACGGCATCGGCCGCACCGCGGTCCCGCTGATCGCCACGACCCTGACCCACGACCCCGCGCTGATCGCCGGGCTGACGGCCGTCACCTTCCTGCCGTGGCTGCTGTTCGGCATCCCGGCCGGGATGCTGCTCGACCGCGTGGACCGGCGCGTGGCGATGGCCGTCGCCAACGGCCTGCGGTTCGCCGTCGCCGCGCTCGTGGCGCTGCTGATCGCGACGGACGCACTGACGATCTGGAGCCTGTACGGCTGCGCGCTGCTGTTCGGTCTCGGCGAGACGGTGTTCGACAACGCCACCACGACGGTCACGCCGAGCCTCGTGCCGCGTTCCCAGCTGGACCGCGCGAACGGCCGGATGCAGTCCGCGGAGATCGTGGTGCAGAACTTCATCGCCACGCCGATCGCCGGCTTCCTGTTCGCGGCCGCGATCGCGCTGCCGCTCTGGCTGACCGGCGCCGGGTTCCTGATCTCCGTGCTGCTCGTCCTCACCATCCCGGTGGCGGCGGCGCGCGCCCACCAGCTGGGCGCGGAGGGCGGGGAGGCGGCGGCCCGGCCGCGCCTCGGCGCTGTCGTGCGGTTCCTCTGGGACGACCGCTTCCTGCGGAAGATGATCGTCCTCACCTCGATCACGGCGTCCGCGCTCGCGTTCGCGCAGGGCAGCGTCGTGCTGCTGCTCCTGCAGACGTACGCGCTGCCGCCGTCCCTCGTCGGCGTCGTGACCGCGGTGATCGGCACCGGCGCGCTCGTCGGCGCGCTGATCGCGAGCGGGCTGGTTGCCCGCTTCGGCCGCGGCCGGGTGATGTACGTCGCCATCCTGGTCAGCGGCGCCGGAATCCTCGGTGTCGGGCTCACCGGCAACGCGGTGGCCGGCATCCTCGCCTACGCGTTCGGCGCCTTCGGCGTCGCGGTGTGGAACGTCCCGTGGGGCGCCCTGCGCCAGGCGATCGTCCCCGGCGCCATGCTCGGCCGGGCGATGGGGATCGTCCGCACCATCGGCTGGGGCCTGACCCCGATCGCCACCGTGCTCGGCGGCTTCGTCGCCCGCATCGACCTGCGGCTGCCGTTCGTCATCGGCGGCGGCATCGTGGTGGCGCTCGCGCTGATCGCGACGCGCCTCCTGCTCAGCGCCGGGAGCTACGGCCAGGCGGCCGCCTCCGACGACGCCGATCCGTCACCAGAAGTCCAGACCATCCCGGAAGGAACCGCATCATGACCGCCATCTCCGTGCCCGTGCACCGGCCGTTCAGCCACCGCGCAGCACTCCGGCTCGGTCGCGCCCTCACCGCGTGGGGGATGCGCCAGCCGGTCCACCGGACCCGTCACGCCGAACTGGTCGCCACCGTCGAGCTGACCCGCGACCGCGCCGCGCGCACGCTCCCGCAGCTGCCGCGCTGAGACGGGCGCCGGCCCGCTACGCCTCGTCCCAGTCCGAAGACTCGGTCTCGATCTGCTGAGTGATCGTGGCCGAGTCCTCGTGCGCGTTGTAGCGGATGACCGTGCCGTCGTCGAGCTCGACGACCGGGTTGCCCTCGAGCCAGGTCAGCGTCCAGCGCCAGCCCTCGGTGGCGATGTCGGTCGCGGTGAGCTCCTCCTCGACGGTGGAGACGGCGTAGGTCACGACCTCGGGGAGGTTCGCGGGCGGGGTCTCGCCGACGGCCCAGCGGGTTCCGAGCTGCATCAGGCGGATTCCGCGTTCTGGGCGGAGGCGAGGTCGATCTCGTAGGTGACCCAGCCGGTCTTGTTCGCGACGGAGTCGTAGACGCGCTGCGCGTCCGCGTTGTCGGTCGCGGTGATCCACTGCACGACGCCGAGGCGGCGCTCCTCGGCGAGGGATCGCACGGCGGCGATCAGCTGGTGGCCCACGCCCTTGCCGCGCTGGTCGTCCACCACGAACAGGTCGTCGAGGTACAGGCCGCGGTCGCCCTCGAGCGGCCGGGCGAACTCGCGCACGTTGGCGAGCCCGACGATGCGGTCGCCGTCGACGGCGACGTAGCCCTCCTCCTCGTGGTCGGGGTCGGTGAGCCACGACCACAGGACGAGCGCCCGCTGGTCGGTGAGCTCGGTGTGATAGAACTCCGCGTACTTCGCGTAGAGATCCAACCAGGCGAAGAAGTCGCCATCCTTGACCGGCCGAACTACCGTCGACATCAGCCCCTCCGTTCGCCTCGCTCCCCGGCTCAGGAGTCCGGGAGTCGTATCGACCCTATCGCGGACCCGTTCAGGGAACGAGGTCGTAGGTCACCCACTTCGTCTTCTCGGCCACGCGATCGTACAGGCGCCGGGCCTCCTGGTTGTCCTTCGCGGTGATCCAGCGGACCACCGAGAGGCCGCGCTCCTTCGCGAGCCTCCGCAGCTGCTCCAGCAGCGCCGTGCCCGCGCCCTCGCCGCGCGCGTCCGGGAGGACGAAGAGGTCGTCGAGGTAGAGGCCGGTGCTGCCGTCGAGCGGCCGCGCGAACTCGCGCACGTGCGCGAGGCCGATCGGGGTGCCCTCCGCGTCGACGGCGAAGTACGCCTCGAGGCTGTTCTCGGGGTCGGTGATCCAGCTCCACACGAGGAGGGCCTTCTCGTCCGTCACGGGCGTCTCGTAGAACTCCCCGTAGCCCGCGTAGAGGTCGAGCCAGGTGAAGAACTCGTTGTCCTCCACGCGCCGGACGTCAGCCGTCATCGTTCCTCCTCGCTCAGCGTCTGCGCAAGGAGGATATCGGTCACTTCGAGCGTGTCGGCCGGTACGAAACGCAGTTCTGCGATTCTGCCCACCGAGGCGAGGTCCGCGGCGGCCGATTCGATGGCCGCCAGCTCGTCGGCGGGGGCGCCGATGACGGCCGAGTCGACGGGGGTCCGCTGGGAGGCCTTGGCGGCCGTCTTGGCGCCGCGGATGCCGGTCAGGGCGCGGCCGACGACGGTGAGGACGGAGCGGGTGTCGTCCCAGTCCGCGGCGGCGACCTCCGCCGGCTGCGGCCAGGCCGCGAGGTGCACGGACCCCGTCTCCGACCAGCTCCACGCCTCCTCGGACGCGAACGGCAGCACCGGGGCGAACAGTCGCAGGAACGCCGACAGCGCGGTGCGGAGGGCGACCACGGCCGAGACCTGGGCGGCGTCGTGCTCTCCGTAGGCGCGCTCCTTGACCAGCTCGAGGTAGTCGTCGCAGAACGTCCAGAAGAACGTCTCGGCCGTCTCCAGCGCGCGGGCGTGGTCGTAGCCCTCCAGCGCGGTGGTCGCGTCGGCGACGACGTCGGCGAGCTGCTGCAGCATGCTGCGGTCCAGCGGTGCGGTCACCTGGTCGAGGTCCAGCGACTCCGGGGCGTCGAAGCCGTGGATGAACTTCGCCGCGTTGAGCAGCTTGATCGCCAGGCGGCGGCCGATCTTGATCTGGGTCGGGTTCTGCGGGTCGAACGACGCGTCGGTGCCGAGCCGGGAGGACGCCGCCCAGTAGCGCACGGCGTCGGAGCCGTGCCGCTCCAGGATGTCGGCGGGCGTGACCACGTTGCCCTTTGACTTCGACATCTTCTTGCGGTCGGGGTCGACGATGAAGCCGGAGATGGCCGCGTTCGTCCACGGTGCGACGCCGTGCTCGAGCTGCGAGCGCAGCATCGTCGAGAACAGCCAGGTGCGGATGATGTCCTGGCCCTGCGGGCGCAGGTCGAACGGGTACACCGTCTGGAACAGCTCCGGGTCGTCCACCCAGCCGCCTGCGAGCTGCGGGGTGAGCGAGGAAGTCATCCAGGTGTCCATCACGTCGTGCTCGCCGACGAAGCCGCCGGCCTGGCCGCGCTGCGACTCCGCGAACCCGGGCGCCGGGTCGGAGGACGGGTCGACGGGGAGGCTGTCCTCCGACGGCAGGATGGGCTGGTCGAACAGCGGGTTGCCCACGCCGTCCAGCGGGTACCAGACCGGGATCGGCACACCGAAGAAGCGCTGGCGCGAGATCAGCCAGTCGCCGGTGAGGCCGTTCACCCAGTTCTCGTAGCGCACCCGCATGAAGTCGGGGTGCCAGTCGAGGCCGCGGCCCAGCTCGATGAGCCGCTCGCGCAGCTTCTCGTCGCGGGCGCCGTTCTTGACGTACCACTGCCGGGTGGAGACGATCTCGAGCGGCTTGTCGCCCTTCTCGAAGAACTTGACCGGGTGCTGGATGGGCTTCGGGTCGCCGACCAGGTCGCCGGAGGCGCGCAGCAGCTCCACGACGGCCTGCTTCGCCGAGAACACGGTCTTGCCGGCGAGCTGCGCGTACGCCTCGCGGCCCTCGTGGCTCTCGATCGCCGCGGGTGGCTCGGTCTGGATGCGGCCGTCGAAGCCGATGATCGCGCGGTTCGGCAGGTCGAGCTCGCGCCACCAGGTGACGTCGGTGATGTCGCCGAAGGTGCAGATCATCGCGATGCCGGTGCCCTTGTCGGGCTGGGCGAGGTGGTGGGCGACCACGGGCACCTCGACGCCGAAGACGGGAGTGCGCACGGTCGTGCCGAACAGCGGCTGGTAGCGCTCGTCGTCCGGGTGCGCCACGAGCGCCACGCAGGCGGGGAGCAGCTCAGGCCGGGTGGTCTCGATGAAGACGGGGCCGTCCGCGCCGTGGAAGCCGACGCGGTGGTAGGCGCTCGGCTGGTCGCGGTCCTCCAGCTCGGCCTGCGCGACCGCGGTGCGGAACGTGATGTCCCACAGCGTGGGCGCGAGCGCCTGGTAGGCCTCGCCGCGGGCGACGTTGCGGATGAAGGCGAGCTGCGAGGTCTGCAGCGCCTCCCGGCCGATGGTCCGGTAGGTCTGGGACCAGTCCACGGACAGGCCGAGCGTGCGCCAGAGCGCCTCGAACTGCTTCTCGTCCTCCACCGTCAGCCGCTCGCACAGCTCGATGAAGTTGCGGCGCGAGATGGGCTTCTGGTCGGCCGCTTTGGAGCTCTTGTTGTCGCCGCCCTCGAACGGCGGGACGAAGTCGGGCTCGTAGGGGAGCGACGGGTCGCAGCGGACGCCGTAGTAGTTCTGCACGCGGCGTTCGGTGGGCAGGCCGTTGTCGTCCCAGCCCATCGGGTAGAAGACGCGCTTGCCGCGCATGCGCTGGAAGCGGGCGGCGATGTCGGTGTGCGTGTAGCTGAACACGTGCCCGATGTGCAGCGAGCCGGAGGCCGTGGGCGGCGGGGTGTCGATGGAGTAGATCGCGTCGCGGCCGGCGGCGATGGCGCCGTCGCGGTCGAATTCGAAGGTGCCGTCTTGCTGCCAGCGGGTGCCCCAGGCGGCCTCCAGGCCTTCGAGTGCTGGCTTGTCTGGCACGGGGTTCGCGGCGGTCATGGCTCTCCGATTCGATATGTGCGGCACCGTGTCAACGAGGTGCCTGAGTGTGGTTAACGCGTTAAAGCGTACCGGAGAGCCGTGACCGCCGCGGTGTCAGGCCTGTGCGACCGCCTCCGCGTCCAGGGCGGAGTCCACGTCCTCGTCGAGCACCGGCCGTCGCCGCGCCGCCGCCCACGCCGCCACCAGCGTGATGATCGACATGACCGCGAGCACGACGCCCGGGTGCCACCACGCGTTGTGGACCGCCTGGCCGAAGATCAGCGTGAGGGCGGGGACGAACGAGGTGAGCAGCGCCGCGACGCTGTAGGCGACCGAGAGGGCGCTGTAGCGGATCGGGCTCGGGAACAGGTCCGACATCAGGCCGCCGAGGCCGGCCCAGGACAGCGTGGGCAGGATGCCGCCGATGATCATGCTCGCCACCAGCACGCCGAACGACGCGCTCTGCAGCAGGAAGTACATCGGGAAGGCGACGACCAGCGTGCCGATCGCGCCGATGGCGACCACGCGCGCCGAGCCGATCTTCGCGGCCCACAGGCCGAACAGCGGGATCGTCACCAGCTGCAGGAGGCCGCCGATCGTGGTGGCGACCAGCAGGTCCTGGAACTTGAAGCCCAGCACGCTGGTGCCGTAGTCGACCATGTAGGTGTTCATCAGGGAGTAGGAGCCGATGCCGAGGACGGCGGCGCCGATCGCGATCACGAACGCCGTCGGCGCCTTGGTGAAGACGTCGAGGACCGGGAAGCGGTCGCGGCGCCCGGTCTCCACGAGCTTGCGGAACACCGGCGTCTCGTCGATCGACCAGCGCAGGTAGAGCGACACCAGCAGCAGCGGGAACGCCGTCAGGAACGGGATGCGCCAGCCCCACGACGCGATGTCGGCCGGCGACATGGTCAGCGTCAGGACGATGAAGACCACGGCGCTCAGGATCGAGCCGACCGGCGAGCCGAGCTGGGGGAGTGCGGCGTAGAAGCCGCGGCGCTTCGGGTTGGCGTACTCGGTCGCCAGCAGGATCGAGCCGCCCCACTCGCCGCCGAGCGACAGGCCCTGCACCAGGCGCAGGACCACGAGCGCCACGCCGCCGAACCAGCCGGCGGCCGCGTAGGTCGGCAGCAGGCCGACGAGGCCGGTGCTGATCCCCATCAGCAGGATCGTCATGAGCAGCACGGGACGGCGGCCGATGCGGTCGCCCAAGTGGCCGAACACCACCGCGCCGACCGGGCGGATGACGAACCCGGCCGCGATCGCCAGGAACCCGGCGAGGACGCCGCCGAACGCGCCCAGCGGCGTGAAGAACAGCGGGCCGACGAAGAACGCGGCGAAGTACGCATAGAGGTAGAAGTCGTACGATTCGAGGGAGGTCCCGACGAACGATGCGATGGCGACGCGGCGAGCGGTGCCCGGGGTGATGCCCGGGCGATCGGTCTCGCTGACCGCGAGCGTGGGGGTGGAGGTCACTGGTGTCCTTCTGACGGGGGTATTTGAACCGGGTCCAATATTAGGCGTGAGGAGACAACGCAGCGTGACACCGCGCCATTCCGAGCAGGCCGCACAGGCCGAGCAGGCGGCACAGACCGAGCAGGCGGCACAGCCCAAGCAGCCGGCACAGTCCAGGCATGCGGCGCAGTCCGACGTGCGGGCGGGACGGCCGCGGGCCTCGTCCCGCGGCATGCTCGCCGAGGCCGCGGGCGAGCTGTTCCTGGAGCAGACCTACGCCGGCACCACCGTGGACGACATCGCCCGCCGGGCCGGGGTCAGCCGCGCGACCTTCTTCAACTACTTCGGCGCCAAGAGCGACCTGCTCTGGCTGGAGGTCGACGAGTCGCTGGCGGCGTTCCCGGCGATGCTGGCCGCGGCCGACGACGACGTGGAGCCGATGGCCGCGGTCCTGGAGGCGGTCGTCCGGCTCGCCGAGGGCTTCGGGCCGGAGCGCCTCCCGCTCGCGGTGACCCAGGTGGAGCTGATGGGCACCGACGCCGAGCTCCAGGCCTCCGCGCTGCCGCGCTTCCTCTCCGTGGTCCGGCTGGTCGCCGCGGCGATCGCACGGAGGGCCGGGGAGGACCCGGACGGGCTGCTCCCGCGCGCCGCCGCGACCGCTGTGGTCGGGGCCGGCGTCGCGGCCGCGGGCGTCTGGGCGCGGGCGGGCGTGCGACGCGGCCCGCTGGCGCCGCTGGTGCGCGCGGCGGTCGAGCCGGTCTGCGCCGGCTACGCGAGCGCGTTCCGGTCCGGATAGCGCCGATCACCCGATAGAATGGTGCGAACGACGTCGACCCGGCCATCACCGGTGAGTCTTCGGAAGAACGGCGGGCTCTCGCCCGCCCACTAGAACCGAACGGGGCAGGCCCGTCACAGCCGCAGAACGAGAGGCCTCATCCGGCGCCGCAGGCGGACGGGGCAAGCGGGGTGGTACCGCGACGGACGTGCGAGCGTCCGGCGTCCTCGTGCAGATCACGACTGCCAGGAGAGAGATGCCGTACCCCAAGTCCGCACCGGATGGAGCGCCCGAGTCCGGGCGCGAGCCCCAGGACGTCACGCCGTCCCCGGTGTTCCCGGAGATCGAGACCGACGTCCTCGCCTTCTGGGCCGAGGACGGCACCTTCCGCGCCTCCGTGGACAACCGCGAGGGCGCGCCCGAGTGGGTGTTCTACGACGGGCCGCCGTTCGCCAACGGCCTCCCGCACTACGGCCACCTGCTGACCGGCTACGCCAAGGACGTCTTCCCGCGCTTCCAGACCATGCGCGGCAAGAAGGTCGAGCGCCGGTTCGGCTGGGACACCCACGGCCTGCCCGCCGAGCTGGAGGCGGAGCGGCAGCTCGGGATCACCGACAAGAGCCAGATCGAGGAGATGGGCCTCGCTGCCTTCAACCAGGCCGCGAAGGACTCCGTGCTGCGCTACACCCGGGAGTGGCAGGAGTACGTCACCCGCCAGGCGCGCTGGGTGGACTTCGACAACGACTACAAGACGCTCGACACCTCCTACATGGAGTCGGTGATCTGGGCGTTCAAGCAGCTGCACGAGAAGGGTCTCGCCTACGAGGGCCACCGGGTGCTGCCGTACTGCTGGCGCGATCAGACCCCGCTGTCCAACCACGAGCTGCGCATGGACGACGACGTCTACAAGATGCGGCAGGACCAGACGGTCACCGTCACCTTCCCGCTGACCGGCGCGAAGGCGGAGGCCCTCGGCCTCACCGGCGTGCGCGCCCTCGCCTGGACGACCACGCCGTGGACCCTTCCGACGAACCTGGCGCTCGTGGTCGGCCCGGACATCGAGTACGCGGTCGTCCCCGCGGGGCCGAACGGCGCCGCGGACGTGCACGGCCGGTCGAGCGGCCGCCACGGCGCCGCCCTCCACGAGGAGTCGCTGAGCGGCGAGTACCTGCTCGCGGTCGACCTGGTCGGCAACTACGCCAAGGACCTGGGCTACGGCTCGCCGGAGGCCGCCCGCGACGCGGTCAGCCGGACCGTCCGCGGCAGCGAGCTGGCCGGCGTCACCTACGACCGGCTCTGGGACTACTACGCCGACACCGAGAAGTGGGGCACGCAGAACGCCTGGCAGATCCTCGTCGACGACTACGTCACCACCGAGGACGGCACCGGCATCGTCCACCAGGCCCCGGCCTACGGCGAGGACGACCAGCGCGTCTGCGAGGCCGCCGGCATCCCCGTGATCATCTCGGTGGACGACGGCGCGCGCTTCCTCGCCGAGGTGCAGGACGTCGCCGGCCTCCAGGTCTTCGAGGCGAACAAGCCGCTCACCACGCTGCTGCGCGAGGACGGCCGGCTGCTGCGCCAGGCGAGCTACGAGCACTCGTACCCGCACTGCTGGCGCTGCCGGAACCCGCTGATCTACAAGGCGGTCTCGTCCTGGTTCGTGCGCGTCACCGACTTCCGCGACCGGATGGTGGAGCTCAACCAGGGCATCAACTGGGTGCCGGAGAACGTCAAGGACGGCCAGTTCGGCAAGTGGCTGGCCGGCGCCCGGGACTGGTCGGTGTCGCGCAACCGCTACTTCGGCTCGCCGATCCCGGTGTGGAAGAGCGACGACCCCAACTTCCCGCGCGTCGACGTCTACGGCTCGCTGGAGGAGCTGGAGCGCGACTTCGGGAGGCTGCCGGTCAACGCCGCGGGCGAGCCCGACCTGCACCGGCCCTTCATCGACGAACTGACCCGGCCGAACCCGGACGACCCGTCCGGGCGCTCCACCATGCGCCGCATCCCGGACGTGCTGGACGTCTGGTTCGACTCCGGCTCGATGCCGTTCGCCCAGGTGCACTATCCGTTCGAGAACCACGACTGGTTCGACAGCCACAACCCGGCCGACTTCATCGTGGAGTACATCGGGCAGACCCGCGGCTGGTTCTACCTGCTGCACACGCTCGGCACCGCGCTGTTCGACCGCGCCGCGTTCAAGAACGTGATCTCGCACGGCATCGTGCTCGGCAGCGACGGCCAGAAGATGTCCAAGTCGCTGCGCAACTACCCGGACGTCAACGAGGTCTTCGACCGCGACGGCTCCGACGCGATGCGCTGGTTCCTGATGTCGAGCCCCGTACTGCGCGGCGGCAACCTCATCGTCACCGAGGAGGGCATCCGCGAGGGTGTCCGCCAGGTGCTGCTGCCGCTGTGGAGCACGTGGTACTTCTTCTCGCTCTACGCCAACGCGACCGGCTACGAGGCGAAGCGCTCGACGGCGTCCACCGACGTGCTCGACCGCTACCTGCTCGCCAAGACCCGCGACCTGGTGGAGGCCGTGACCGCCGACCTGGAGGGGCTCGACTCGACGCTCGCCGCGGCCAAGCTGCGCGACTTCGCCGACGTGCTCACCAACTGGTACGTGCGCCGCTCGCGCGACCGGTTCTGGACCGGCGTCGCGGAGGACGGCTCGGGCGCCGAGGCGTTCGACACCCTCTACACGGTGCTGGAGACCCTCACCCGGGTGGCCGCTCCCATGCTGCCGCTGGTCAGCGAGCGGATCTGGAAGGACCTCACCGGAGGCCGCAGCGTGCACCTCACCGACTGGCCGGAGGCGGCGGAGTTCCCGGCCGACGACGCGCTGGTCGATGCGATGGACCGCATCCGGGCGATCAGCTCGACCGCGCTGTCGCTGCGCAAGCAGTCCGGCCGCCGGGTGCGCCTGCCGCTCGCGTCGCTGACCGTGGTCGCCGCCGACGCGGACGCCCTGCGCCCGTTCGAGGGCATCCTGCGCGACGAGCTCAACGTCAAGGCGGTCGCGCTGGTCGAGCTCGCCGACGACAGCGCCGAGGCCTACGGCATCACCAGCAAGCTGACCGTGAACGCCCGCGCCGCGGGTCCCCGGCTCGGCAAGCAGGTGCAGCAGGTCATCCAAGCCGCACGCGCCGGCGACTGGTCGGAGCACGACGGAGTCGTTACCGTGGGCGGCGTGGAGCTGGTCGAGGGCGAGTACGAGCTGGTCCTGGAGACCGCGCAGACCGACGACGAGGCGACCTCGGCGCTGGCGCTCCTGCCCGGCGGCGGCTTCGTGCTGCTCGACACGGCCACGACGCCGGAGCTCGAGGCCGAGGGCCTGGCCCGCGACGTCATCCGCGCCGTGCAGGACACCCGCAAGGCGGCCGGCCTCGACGTGAGCGACCGGATCGAGCTGAGCGTCGCCTTCGAGCACGAGGACGACGTGGCGGCCATCGCCCTGGCAGGGGAGGCCGTGGACATCGCGGCCGAGACCCTGGCGCTGGAGTTCGAGTTCGTCTCGGCGGCCGACCGCTCCGGCGACGGCCGCGACGACTTCAGCAAGGACTTCGCCGCAGGACTGTTCGCGAACGCGGGCCGGTTCACGGTCGGCGTGACGAAGGTGGAGGCCACCCGATGACCGACGACGACGAACTGCGCGAGGACGCCGAGGCGGTGTACCAGGCGCTGCTCGCCCGCGTCGGTGAGGGCGCGCCAGAGCGCCGGCTCGACGCGACCCGCCGCGCCGTCGAGCTGCTGGGCGACCCGCAGCGGGCGTACCCGATCATCCACATCACGGGCACGAACGGGAAGACCTCGACCAGCCGGATCGCCGAGAGCATCCTGCGTGCCTACGGCCTGCGGACGGGCCTGCTGACCAGCCCGCACCTGGTGCGCTTCAACGAGCGCATCATGATCGACGGCGAGCCGATCTCCGACGAGGCGCTGGTCAGCAACTGGGAGGACGTCCGCCCGTACCTGGAGATCGTCGATGCCGAGCTGGAGGAGCAGGGCAAGGCGCCGCTGACGTTCTTCGAGGCGCTCACCGCGCTGGCGTTCGCCGCGTTCGCGGACGCTCCGGTCGACGTCGCCGTGATCGAGGTCGGCATGGGCGGCGAGTGGGACTCCACCAACGTCGGCGACGGCCAGGTGGCGGTCTTCACCCCCATCTCGCTCGACCACACCAAGCAGCTCGGCGGCACCGTCCGGGAGATCGCGCGCACCAAGTCGGGCATCATCAAGCCGTCCGCCGACGTCGTGACCTCCGCCCAGGCCCCGGAGGCCATGGCCGAGCTGGAGGAGGCCGCCCGGCTCACCGAGTCGACCCTCGCGGCCCAGCCGCGGGCGTTCGACGTCGTGAGCACCCGGGTCGCCGTCGGCGGCCAGCTCGTCACCGTCCGCGGCCGCGCCGCGACCTACGAGGACGTCTTCCTGCCGCTCTACGGCGACCACCAGGCGCAGAACGCGGCCGTGGCGGTGGCCGCGGTCGAGACCTTCCTGGGCCGCGGCACCCAGCCGTTGAAGTCCGACCTGGTCGAGGAGGGCTTCGCGACCGCGACCTCGCCCGGCCGCCTCCAGCTCATCGGGGTGGAGCCGACGGTCCTGGTCGACGCCGCGCACAACCCGGCGGGCGCCGCGACCCTCGCCGACGCCCTGCGCCGGTACTTCGACTTCGACGAGCTCACGTTCGTGATCGGCAGCCTCGGCGACAAGGACGCGCGCGGCGTGCTCCGCGCGCTGACACCGGTCGCGACCCAGTTCTTCGTCACCGAGCCGGCGTCCGAGCGCGCCCTGCCCGCCGAGGACCTCGGCGACATCGCGCGCGAGGAGGCCGGCGACGAGGCGACGATCGTCTACACCGACGCGCTCGACGCCCTGGAGGCCGCCCGCGAGTGGGCGGGCGAGGAGCCCCGCCGCGCCGTCGTCGTCACCGGGTCGATCGTGCTGGTCGGCGCCGCCATGGCGCACGCCGACGAGCAGGGCTGGAAGGACGCGACCGCGTGAGCGACGCCCAGCAGCCCCGGCCGCGCCGGCAGCGGTCCCTCCGAGAGAGCCTCGGCTCGATCGTCCTCGGCTTCGAGCTGATCGTGGTCTTCCTCGGCGCGCTCGTGCTGTTCGGCCTGAACGCCCTGCCGGCGTGGGCCGCGCTCGGCGGGGGAGCGCTCGTCGTCGTGCTGATGATCGCGGCGATCGGGCTCATGCGCAACCGCGCCGGCGTGGTCCTCGGCTGGATCGTCCAGGCGCTCGTCGTCGCCGCCGGCTTCCTCCAGCCCGCCTTCTTCATCGTGGGGGCGATCTTCACGGCCATGTGGACCTACTGCATGATCGTCGCCTCCCGCATCGACCGGAACACCACCGACCGGAACAACCGAACGGAGACCAGATGACCACCGCCGTCGAAGAGACCCTCGTCCTCGTCAAGCCCGACGGAGTCGCCCGCAACCTCACGGGCGAGATCCTGCGCCGAATCGAGGCCAAGGGCTACTCCCTCGTCGACATCCGCATGCTGCAGGCCGACCGCGACCTGCTCGCGAAGCACTACGCCGAGCACGAGGGCAAGCCGTTCTACGAGCCCCTCGTGGAGTTCATGGAGTCCGGTCCCGTCGTCGCCCTGCGCGTCGCGGGCAACCGCGTGATCGAGGGCTTCCGCTCGCTCGCCGGCGCCACCGACCCGACCTCCGCGCTGCCCGGCACGATCCGCGGCGACCTGGCGCGGGACTGGGGCCTCAAGGTGCAGCAGAACCTGGTGCACGGCTCCGACTCGCCCGAGTCGGCGCAGCGCGAGCTCGCGCTCTGGTTCGACTGAGCCCCGACCCGACGAGCTCGCGCCGAATGAGAACGGCTCCCGACCGGATGGTCGGGAGCCGTTCTCGCGTTCGTGCCGCGGTTCAGACGAACGCGCGGTGGATCCAGTCCAGCTGGATCTGCGCCAGGACGGCGACGATCGCGTAGCTGACGATCGTGATCAGCGGCACCCAGCCGTAGAGCGTGCCGAAGAACCGGCGCGCGCGCTCCGGCACCGGGATGTGCCCCTCCTTGAGGTTGTAGAGGGTGACCGCCCAGAAGGTCGGGATGGTGACCGTCCAGGTGACCATGCACCAGGGGCACAGCACGTTCAGCACGGTCAGCGACTCGGTGATGAGGAAGATCACGAGAGCCAGGGCGAGCACGACGCCGACGTTGAACGCGATCCAGTACCAGCGGGCGAAGCGCCCGGCGGCGAACAGGCCGACGCCGACCGCGATGGTCGCCGTCCAGCCGGCCAGTCCCAGGATCGGGTTCGGGAAGCCGAGCAGAGAGCCCTGCCAGGAGCTCAGGTTCTTGCTGCAGCCGATCAGGACATTGAAGTTGCAGGAGAGCTGCGCGTGCGAGTCGGCCAGCAGGTGGAACTTGTCCACCGTCAGCATGAACGCCGCCCAGAACCCGATCGCGCCCGCGACGATCAGGAAGATCGCCAGGGCCGTCGGCCGGCGGTAGGGCAGGGGTGCGTCGGCGGTCGCCGGCCGGTTGGGCTTCTGGGCGGCGGTCGCGGTCTTCGAGGAAGGCACAGTCGGATTATGGCATGTCGCGGCGCGCCCCTTCTGTGAGCGCGGGTTGCGCCGGTCGGCGGCCGACATCATGCGATAATCGTTGGATACGTCGTGCAGGCAGCAATGCCGGCCGACACGAACAGAAGGCTTAGGGCGCCAGGTGCGCCCGAATGAACAGCCGGCCGCGATGGCCGGCACAAGACAAGGGAGAGCCGGACGCAGGTGCCACGAGCACCCGGAGTCCGAGCCAGGATTACGGCAGGCGCCGCGAGCGGCGCCTCCGACGGAGAGTACCCGGTGAGCGGGTTGCCGCCACCGGTCGAGGAGTGCACCAGCGATGGTGGAAAACGAGAATATCGACAGCACGAACAGCAACGAACAGGGAACGGGAGGCCGCAGGCGCCGGGGGATCTTCGGCAGCAGACGGGTGACCCGTCCTGCCGGGACGACCGAGACGCCGGTCTTCGCCGGTGAGCGCGAGGTGGCGGCCGAGCAGGTCGACGCCGTTCAGGCGCCCGCCGAGCAGGCGCAGACGCCCGCCGAGCAGACGCCAGAGGCGCCCGTCGCCGACGTGACGGTCGCCGTCACCGAGGAGTCCGCGGTCGACGTCGCCACCCTGGCCGCCGACGGCCACGAGCCACCCGCCCTGCCGGAGCGGCACGGCGAGGAGGCCGACGCCACCGGCGCGGTCATCCCCGGCCTGCCGCCGACGACCCTGCTGTTCCAGGCCCCGGACATCGTCCCGCTGCCCGCCCTGCCCGACGAGGAGCCGACCGGCACCGTCCGTCGCCGCGCCCGCCGCCGCGCGGGCGAGAACGGCCGGACCGAGTCCAACGACCCGGCGAACACCGTCGTCAAGGTCCGCACTCCGCGCGAGCCGGAGCTCATCACCGAGCCGCAGAAGGTCAAGGGCTCCACCCGCCTGGAGGCGAAGAAGCAGCGCCGCCGCGACGGCCGCGACGCCGGCCGCCGCCGCCCGGTCATCACCGAGGCGGAGTTCCTGGCGCGCCGGGAGTCCGTCGACCGCCAGATGGTGGTCCGCTCCAAGGGCGGCCGCATCCAGATCGGCGTCCTCGAGGACAAGGTCCTGGTCGAGCACTACGTGGCGCGGTCGCAGGAGGCCTCGCTCATCGGCAACGTCTACCTCGGCCGCGTGCAGAACGTGCTGCCGAGCATGGAGGCCGCCTTCGTCGACATCGGCCGCGGCCGCAACGCCGTGCTGTACTCGGGCGAGGTGGACTGGGACGCCGTCGAGACCGGCAACCAGCCGCGCCGCATCGAGCTCGCGCTCAAGGCCGGCGACCGCGTGCTCGTCCAGGTCACCAAGGACCCGGTCGGCCACAAGGGCGCACGCCTCACCAGCCAGATCTCGCTGCCGGGCCGCTACCTGGTCTACGTGCCGAACGGCTCCATGAACGGGATCAGCCGCAAGCTGCCCGACACCGAGCGCTCGCGCCTCAAGAAGATCCTCAAGGAGGTCCTCCCGGAGAACGCCGGCGTCATCGTGCGCACGGCGGCGGAGGGCGCCACCGAGGAGCAGCTCACCCTCGACGTCACCCGCCTCACGGCGCAGTGGGCGGACATCAGCCGCCAGGTCGAGACCCAGCAGGCGCCCGCGCTGCTGCACAGCGAGCCCGATCTGCTGATCAAGATCATCCGCGACGTCTTCAACGAGGACTTCCAGAAGCTGGTCATCGCCGGCGACGACGCGCGCCAGACCATCGAGAGCTACCTGCGCCAGGTGGCGCCCGACCTGATCGACCGCGTGGAGGCCTACAGCGGCGACCGCGACGCGTTCGACGAGTACCGGATCACCGAGCAGATCGAGAAGGCGCTGGAGCGCAAGGTCTGGCTGCCGTCCGGCGGCTCGCTGGTCATCGACCGCACCGAGGCGATGACCGTCGTGGACGTCAACACCGGCAAGTTCGTCGGCTCCGGCGGCAACCTGGAGGAGACGGTCACCAAGAACAACCTGGAGGCGGCCGAGGAGATCGTCCGCCAGCTCCGGCTGCGCGACATCGGCGGCATCATCGTGGTCGACTTCATCGACATGGTGCTGGAGTCCAACCGGGACCTGGTGCTGCGCCGCCTGATCGAGTGCCTGAGCCGCGACCGCACCAAGCACCAGGTCGCGGAGGTCACCTCGCTCGGCCTCGTCCAGATGACCCGCAAGAAGCTCGGCCTCGGCCTGCTGGAGACCTTCAGCGAGGCCTGCGAGGTCTGCGCCGGCCGCGGCGTCATCGTGCACCACGACCCGGTGGTGAAGCACCGCCAGCCGCAGCAGCAGCAGCCGCAGAACGAGCGCCGTCGCGGCCGCGGCGGCAACGGCGGCGGCCCGCAGCAGCCGTCCGCGGCGCCGCACACCAACGGCACGCATGCGCTCACCGACGACGCCAAGAAGGGGCTCGCCCAGATCGCGGCCTCGACCATCCACCCGCACCACGAGGGGGAGGCCGCTCCGGTCGCCGAGCCTGCTCCCGCCACGCAGGACGCCCCGGCGCCCACCGTCGACGCCGCGCCCAAGAAGCGCCGCCGCAAGGGCAAGGGCCCGCGCGACGAGCAGCGTCCGGCCGACGCCCCGGCGGCGGAGGCCCCGGCCGAGCCCGGCCCGGCGCAGGAGCCCGCTCCGGCCGCCGACGAGCACCCGCACCTCGACTTCCCCGTGATCGAGCTGCCCGAGCCGGCCGCTGCCGTGACCCACGCGCCGGTCGCGACCGCCGTGGAGACCGAGCTGCTGCTCGACTCCGTGCTGGACGCCCTCCCGCAGCCGAAGGCGCCCGGCCAGGGCCGCAGCCGCGGCCGCCGCGCGAGCACTGCCGTCATCACCGGCGGGCAGATCCCCGGTGCGCAGGCCGGCGAGCAGCCCGAGGACTGAGCCCCGTCGCGTGCGCCGTCGCTGACCCGCTCAGCGGCGGCGCACGCGATCGCGCGCCCGCACGCGCAGACCGCTGGCGATCAGTCGCGTGACGAGCTCCTTGCCGTCCACCGGGAGGGCCCCGGCGGCCACGAGCTCGTCGTAGCGGCGCTCCGGCACGTCGTAGTGGTCGAGGTCGAACGCCCGCGCAGGGATGTCCGCCGCGGCGGCGAACGCGTGCAGCTCGTCGAGCGACGCGTCGCTGACCAGGTGCGACCACAACATGCCGTGGGCGGGCCATGCCGGGGGATCGATCAGGACCGTCATACAATGATTGTAGGAACCGGTCCCGTCCAGGGTTCCGGTCGGTCCCGGCGCTCCCTCGCTGAATTGACGGGTCGTGCGGCGTCGGGTAAAGTTGACCGTTGGTGTGTGCCGGTTGCCGGTTCACCCGCACGGTTTTCTGAGAGCCACCCGCCGCCATCGGCGGGCGCGAGCTCGCCAGTAACTCCCTGAACAAACAAGAGCAGGACAGATCCACGGCGTCGCCGGGAGCTGATCCCCGACGAAAAGGTACGTGAAAGTGGTTTACGCAGTTGTGCGCGCCGGTGGCCGGCAGGAGAAGGTCGAGGTCGGCACCATCGTGACGATGGACCGCATCAAGGCCGACAAGGACGGCAACGTCGAGCTGGCCGCCGTCCTGCTCGTCGACGGTGACAAGATCACCTCCGACGCGAAGTCCCTCGCCAAGGTGAAGGTGACCGCCGAGGTCCTCGGCGACCTGCGCGGCCCGAAGATCGTCATCCAGAAGTTCAAGAACAAGACCGGCTACAAGAAGCGCCAGGGCCACCGTCAGGAGCTCACGCGCGTCAAGATCACCGGCATCAAGTAGCCGACAGAACCTCTCGAGGAGAAGAAGACATGGCACACAAAAAGGGCGCGAGCTCCACTCGCAACGGTCGTGACTCCAACGCGCAGCGCCTCGGCGTGAAGCGCTTCGGCGGCCAGACCGTCAACGCCGGCGAGATCCTGGTCCGCCAGCGCGGCACCCACTTCCACCCGGGCGCCAACGTCGGCCGCGGTGGCGACGACACCCTGTTCGCCCTCGCGGCGGGCTCGGTCGAGTTCGGCACCAAGGGCGGCCGCAAGGTCGTCAACATCGTGGCCGTCGAGGCCTGAGCCTCACCCACGACTGCACTTCACGGATGGGCGGGCTTCGGCCCGCCCATCCGTCGTTTCACACACAACCGAGGAGCACCCTGATGGCCACGTTCGTGGATCGCGTGACACTGCATCTGCGCGCGGGCAACGGCGGGAACGGGTGCGTCTCGGTCCGCCGCGAGAAGTTCAAGCCGCTCGCCGGCCCGGATGGCGGCAACGGCGGCAACGGCGGCGACATCGTGCTCGTCGCCGACCCGCAGGTCACCACGCTGCTCGGCTACCACCGGCACCCGCACCGCTCCAGCGACAACGGCGGCTTCGGGATGGGCGACCACCGCAGCGGCCACACCGGCGAGGAGCTGGAGCTCCCGGTCCCGGTCGGCACCGTGGTGAAGTCGGCCGACGGCGAGGAGCTCGTCGACCTGACCGAGCCCGGCATGCGCTTCGTCGCGGCCGCGGGCGGCCTCGGCGGCCTCGGCAACGCCGCCCTCGCCACCCAGAAGCGCAAGGCGCCCGGGTTCGCGCTGCTCGGCACGCCCGGCTGGGAGGGCGACATCCTCCTCGAGCTGAAGACCGTCGCCGACGTCGCCCTCGTCGGCTACCCGTCCGCCGGCAAGTCGAGCCTGATCGCCGCGCTCTCGGCGGCGAAGCCGAAGATCGCGGACTACCCCTTCACCACGCTGCATCCCAACTTGGGCGTCGTGCAGGCCGGCGACGTCCGGTACACCGTCGCCGACGTCCCCGGGCTGATCGAGGGCGCGAGCGAGGGCCGCGGCCTGGGCCTGGAGTTCCTGCGTCACGTGGAGCGCTGCTCCGCCCTGCTGCACGTCCTCGACTGCGCCACCCTGGAGCCCGGCCGCGACCCGCTGAGCGACCTCGAGGTCATCCTCGGCGAGCTGGCCGCCTACCCGGTGCCGGAGGGCCAGGTGCCCCTGCTGGAGCGCCCGCAGCTGATCGCGCTCAACAAGATCGACGTCCCGGACGCCCGCGAGCTCGCCGACTTCGTCCGCCCGGACCTGGAGGCGCGCGGCTACCGCGTGTTCGAGATCTCCACGGTCAGCCACGAGGGCCTGCGCGCGCTGTCGTTCGCGCTGGCCGAGCTGGTCGAGGAGGCGCGGAAGGCGGAGGCCGCCGAGGCGGAGATCCGCCCGCGCATCGTCATCCGCCCCAAGGCCGTGGACGACGCCGGCTTCACCGTCAAGGTCGAGGGCGGCTCGGACGGCCCGGTGTACCGCATCCTCGGCGCGAAGCCGGAGCGCTGGGTCGCCCAGACCGACTTCGCCAACGACGAGGCCGTCGGCTACCTCGCCGACCGGCTCGCCAAGCTCGGCGTCGAGGACCGCCTGTTCACTGCAGGCGCCGTCGCCGGCTCGACGGTCGTGATCGGCCGCGACAACGGCGTGGTGTTCGACTGGGAGCCGACGCTGACCTCCACCGCCGAGCTGATCACGGCGCCGCGCGGCACGGACGCGCGTATCGACCAGAGCGCCCGCCCCACCCGCGCGCAGCGCCGCGAGGACTACTTCGACCGCATGGACGGCAAGGCCGAGGCCCGCGCGGAGCTCCTCCGCGAGAAGGAGGCCGGGCTCTGGCAGGACGACGACTACGACGACTACGACGGCCAGGACTCGGGTGCGTCGAGTGAGGAGACGGGCAGGGAATGACGATCGACGAGCGCGCCCAGGTCCCGACCGCCCGACGGATCGTCGTCAAGGTCGGCTCGTCGTCCATCAGCGGTGACAACGCGGGACAGATCGGACCGCTCGTCGACGCCCTCGCCGAGGCGCACGGCCGCGGCTCGCAGGTCATCCTGGTGTCATCCGGCGCGATCGCCACCGGCATCCCGTACCTGGCGCTGAACGGGCGCCCGACCGACCTGGCGACCCAGCAGGCGGCCGCCGCCGTCGGCCAGAATGTGCTGATCTACCGGTACCAGGACAGCCTGGACCGCTACGAGATCGTGGCGGGGCAGGTGCTGCTCACCGCGGGGGACATGGAGAACCCGACCCACCGCAGCAACGCCAAGCGCGCGATGGAGCGCCTGCTGGACCTGCGCATCCTCCCGATCGTCAACGAGAACGACACCGTGGCGACCCACGAGATCCGGTTCGGCGACAACGACCGGCTGGCCGCGCTCGTCGCCCTGCTGGTGGAGGCCGACCTGCTCGTCCTTCTCTCGGACGTCGACGCCCTCTACACGAAGCCTCCGCAGGAGCCCGGCGCCGAGCGCATCGGCCACGTCGGCTGGGGCGACGACCTCGCCGGCGTCGAGATCGGCTCGACCGGGCTCTCCGGGGTCGGCACCGGGGGAGCGCTGACCAAGGTGTCCGCCGCCCGCCAGGCCGCGGAGCGCGGGACCGCCGTCATCCTCACGGCGACCACGCTGGTCGCGGAGGCGCTGCGCGGCGAGACGGTCGGCACCTGGTTCGCGCCGGCGCCCAGCGCCGAGGACGCCGCGGACGGCGTCTCGGCCGCCTCCGCCCCGGTGGGCGACGCCGAGGCCGCGCAGGCCGCCACGCTCTAGACTTGACGCATGTCCTCGACCGTCGCCGCCCCCGCCGCCACCGCCGATCGGAGCGTGGCCGATCGCCTCGTCGCCGCCAAGGCCGCGTCGCTCCCGCTCGCGACCGCGACGACCGACCGGAAGAACGCGGCGCTGCGTGCGATCGCGGAGGGCGTGCTCGCGGCCGAGCAGAGCATCCTCGCCGCGAACGCGCTCGACCTCGCCAACGGCCGTGAGAACGGCCTGTCCGCCGGCCTGCTGGACCGGCTGACGCTGACCCCGGCCCGGCTGCAGGGGCTCGCCGACGCCGTGCTGGAGGTCGTCGCGCTGACCGACCCCGTCGGCCAGGTGGTGCGCGGCAGCGACCTCCCGAACGGCGTGAAGATCGCCCAGACCCGCGTGCCGTTCGGCGTCGTCGGGGCCATCTACGAGGCGCGCCCCAACGTCACCATCGACATCGCGTCGCTCGCGATCAAGAGCGGCAACGCCGTCGTCCTCCGCGGCGGCACCGCGGCGCTCAACACCAACGCGGTGCTGGTCGAGGTCGTCCGCGACGCCCTCGTGAGCGCGGGCCTGCCGGCGGACGCCGCCCAAACCATCGACGAATTCGGCCGCGACGGCGCCACCGAGCTGATGCGCGCCCGCGGCCTGGTCGACGTGCTGATCCCGCGGGGGAGCGCCGACCTGATCCAGGCCGTCGTCACCCAGTCCAGCGTCCCCGTAATCGAGACCGGAGCCGGCGTCGTCCACATCGTGCTGGACGAGAGCGCGCGCGAGGACTGGGCGGTGGACATCGTCCGCAACGCCAAGGTCCAGCGGCCGAGCGTCTGCAATGCCGTCGAGACCCTGCTCGTGCACCGCGGCGCGGCGGAGCGCCTGCTGCCCGCCGTGCTCGGCTCGCTCGCGGAGGCCGGCGTCACCATCCACGCCGACGAGACGGCGCTGCCGTACGCGCCGGGCGGCGTCCCCGTCACCGACGAGGACTACGCGACGGAGCACATGAGCCTCGACATCTCGGTGCGGGTCGTCGACGACCTGGACGCCGCGATCGCCCACATCCGCCGCTACTCCACCCAGCACACCGAGGCGATCGTCACCAACGACCTCGGCAACGCCGAGCGCTTCCTGGCCGAGGTCGACTCGGCGGTCGTGATGGTGAACGCCTCGACCCGCTTCACCGACGGCGGCGAGTTCGGCTTCGGGGCCGAGGTCGGCATCTCCACCCAGAAGCTGCACGCCCGCGGCCCGATGGGGCTGCCCGAGCTGACGAGCACCAAGTGGGTCGTCCGCGGGTCCGGCCAGATCCGCGCGTGACCGACCACTAGACTGAGGAGCGGCCTCGCGCCGCATCGCCCCGAAAGGAACACCACCGATGTCCCAGTTGACGACCATCCTCGCCGCAGCAGCAGCGGAGGCCCACGTCGAGCTGCCCATGCCCACCTGGGCCTACGGCACGATCGCGATCGTCATCTTCCTGTGCCTGCTCGGTGTCCTCTTCAGCTTCCGCGACGTGTCGAACCGGCACAGCCACCGCTCGGCTCCCGACGCCGCGTCGCACGCCGCGGCCCCGGGCGCCACCCACCACGGCACCGGCCACCCGACCCAGGGGCACTGAGTCCTCCCGGCCTGAGCCGCCGCCACGCATGCAGCTGACCGAGAAGAGCCGTCCACGCATCGGCGTGATGGGCGGGACGTTCGATCCGATCCACCACGGCCACCTGGTCGCCGCGAGCGAGGTCGCGCAGTCGTTCGACCTCGACGAGGTCGTCTTCGTCCCCACCGGTCAGCCCTGGCAGAAGGGCGAGGTCACGCCGGCGGAGCACCGCTATCTGATGACGGTGATCGCCACGGCCTCCAACCCGCGCTTCACCGTGAGCCGGGTCGACGTGGACCGGGTCGGCCCGACCTACACGATCGACACGCTCCGCGACCTGCGCGAGGAGCGCCCGGACGCGGAGCTCTTCTTCATCACGGGCGCCGACGCCATCGCGCAGATCCTCAGCTGGCGCGACATCGACGAGCTGTGGAAGCTCGCTCATTTCGTGGCTGTGAGTCGCCCGGGACACGACCTCAATATTTCTGGATTGCCGAAACAGGACGTAAGCTTGTTGGAAGTTCCGGCCCTGGCGATCTCGTCCACCGACTGCCGGAGCCGGGTGAGCAGGGGATTCCCCGTCTGGTACCTCGTCCCCGACGGGGTGGTCCAGTACATCTCCAAACATCACTTGTATCGGAGCGTGGCATGACGTTATGGCCTGAGAAGCCAGCGGAAGCGAGCCCGCCGCCGCAGACACGGCGACAGGCCAGAGAGAACGAGCGCACGGCGGCTCGTCAGGCGTCGCGCCGTGCCGGCACCTCCGAGACCACGCCGGCGGGGGAGATCCCCGAGACCTCGTCGACCCCCGGCGTCCCACGGGACGCCGCTCCGCAGGACGACGAGGCCCAGGCCCCGGCCATCCCCGCCACCGCCTTCGCCGAGCCCGGGGTGTCCTCGGGCGGCAGCTTCGACAACCTCCTCTTCAGCGCGCCGCAGCGCGCGACCACGGAGCCCGGGTCCGACGCGTCCTCCTTCGACCTCTTCCGCCAGTCTCCCGACCTGTCCAAGCCGGAGCCCGTGACGCAGCCGATGGCCGTGCTGCCCGGCTCCGCCGCGCAGGCGTCCGAGCCGGAGACGGACGGCGAGCGCACCCTGACCCGCCGCGAGCTCCGGGCGATGCTGCAGGCGCAGGCCGCCAACCAGCAGGCGAACCACTCGCCGGCCATCGCCGAGCCGATCGTGCCCGTCGCGTTCACCGACAGCGCGGCGCCCGCCGTGGCGCCGTCCGCGCCGGCCGACACCGACGTGACGTCGTCGCCGACGTCGGTCTTCACCGCATTCGGGGCGCCGAGCTCCGCTGCTCCGACGGCCGCTGTCCCGGCCGCTGCCGCTCCGGCCGCGCCCGCTGCGGCAACGCCCGCTCCGGCAACGCCCGCGGAGGAGGACACCTCCGCGCAGGAGCGCCGTCCCTTCACCCCGCCGACCGGCCACTGGTCCACCGCCGCCGAGCTGGAGGACGGCTCTGAGCCGATCACCTCCCGCAATGTCGGCCACTCGACGGCCGCGACGACGACCAACGCGCTCATCCTCCCGTCGCTCCCGCAGGCGGACGCGACCGGGCCGCTGACCAGCACGGGCGAGATCCTCGTCACGGGCTCGATCGACCTCCCGCGCACGATGGGGGCGACCGGCGCGCACGACCGCATCGACTCGTCCGACATCGACCGGCTGCTGGACAGCGAGGAGAACGAGTTCAACACCTCCGAGGTCGCGCCCGTGCGCGCCTCCCGCGCCATCAGCACGCACACCTCGACGCGCGGCGTGATCGCCCCGCCGAAGAAGCGCGGCAACGCGCTCCCCGTCGTGCTCATGGTGACCGCCGGCGTGCTCGCCGTCGGGGTGATCGGCCTGCTGATCGCGGCGTACGTGCTCCACGTCTTCTGATGACCCGCGCCGTGCCGACCCGCTCCCTTCCTCACCGCTCTCTTCCGAAGGACTCTCTGTGACCGCCTCCCCGCACGCTCGGGACATCCTGCAGCTCGCCGCCGCGGCGGCCGACTCGAAGGGCGGCATCGACCTGGTGGCGCTCGACGTCTCCGGCCCGCTGCCGCTGACCGACGCGTTCCTCCTGGTGTCCGGCTCGGTCGAGCGCAACGTGATCGCGATCGCCTCCGAGGTGGAGGACCGCCTCAACGAGGCCGGCGTCCGCACGCTGCGCCGCGAGGGCAAGTCGGAGGGCCGCTGGATCCTCCTCGACTTCGGCGACCTCGTCGTGCACGTCTTCCACGAGGAGGACCGCATGTACTACGCCCTCGAGCGCCTCTGGAAGGACTGCCCCGTCCTCCCGCTGGAGCTGCCAGTCCACACCGCGGACTAGCGGTCCGGCGGCCACACGCCCGGGCTGCGCGCCCGATTTACGTTGCGCCGCCCGCGTGTAGTACGCTTGATGAGTTGCCCGGGGAGACCCGGGAAATGCAGTTCAAATTGAATACGGGTCTGTGGCGCAGCTGGTAGCGCACCTGCATGGCATGCAGGGGGTCAGGGGTTCGAGTCCCCTCAGATCCACCGAAACGGAAAGGCCGGCTTCTTCGGAAGCCGGCCTTCTGCGTTAGTGTGCCTGTCATGAACGACTTCGTCGCGATCGTGGGTGTCGTCTGGATCGCGATCCTCGCCACAGCGGTCCTGGTCGTCCGCCGGCGGGTCGTCGGCGTCCTGCTTCAGCTCACGATCCCGGAGCGGAGCGAGGAGGCTCGCCGTCGGGACCTCGGCATCGCGGTGGCGCTCCTGTGCTCCTTCGTCTACGTCCTCGTCGCCAGTCTCCTGGCCCAGTTCGTACTGCCGGCCCCGGCCTCGATGTGGGCGCTCGGCATCGGCGGCCTGATCGGCTTCTTCCTCAGCATGCTGTTCTCGATCCGCTTCCAGAACGCCGGACTCTCCGTGCTCGGCCGGCTGCGACGCCGTCCCTGAAGCTGTCGCCTCCGGCACCTCACTAGACTGCGGCGAAGGGGGACACAGTGAACAGAGACGTTCGACGACGCGCCGCGGTCGCGGTGACGATCGCTGCTAGCATGCTGCTGGCCGGGTGCGCCTCGGACTCGGTCCCGGCGCTGGAGCGGACGGCGACCGCCGCTGACGCCCTGCCGGCCGGGCTCGTCGCCGGGAACGGGTTCGACCCCGAGACGGCGCGCCACGTGGCCAGCCATCGCGGGGTCGAGATCTACCTGGCGAAGAAGCTCAGCGAGAAGTTCGACGTGGTGTGCCTGATCCTGTACCAGGACACGGTTCCCGCGACGTGGGCGTCGTCGTGCGGAGCCGGTGAGCGGATCGCGCTCACGCTCGACCGGGCGAACGTCGCAGCGGAGTTCATCCGGCACGGTGTCACCTCCGGCGACCTCCGGCCCGGGTGGACGAAGCTGTCGGACAACGTCCTGGTGCAGGACTGAGCTCCCTCACTCCGCAGCAGGCGCCACCCGGCGCCCTCGAGTCCGTGAGCGCGCCGGGCCTTCGCGCCGCCGGCCGAACACGATGACGCCCACCATCACCGCGACATACGTCCCCACCGCCGCGATCCCCAGCGGCGTCCGTGCGGCGAGCGCGACCGTGCCCGCCACCGGGACGTTCCCGACATACGCCCCCAGGGACGTGACGTGGTACGGCAGCGGATCCTCCGTCTTGTTGGCATCGCCTTTCAGTCGCAGCGTCGTGCCGGCCGGGGTGGTCGTCGTGCTGACGACGCGGTGGGTGATGAGGCCGGTGCCGCCGTCCTGGCGGGGGACCGTCACGATCTCGCCCGGACGCGCGTCCGCGGCGGGGACCGTGCGGTAGAAGACCAGCGAGCCGACCGGCAGGGTCGGTTCCATCGAACCGGAGATCACCACGACCGGGCGCATCCCCGCGACCGCGCAGACGATGACGGCGACGATCGCGACGGCGCCCGCCACCGCCGAGAGCGTGAGCAGGACCGAGCCCAGCAGCTGCATCGGCGAGCGGCGGCGCTCACGGGGTCGACGTGCCATCGAATTCCACCTCCAGTGCGGACCGGCCGTTGTTGTAGGCGGCCGTGTCCGGGGTGTCGACATAGAACAGGGTGATCGTCAGGTCGTGGCGGCTGCCGGCGTTCCCCGGGACCCACGTGCTGCCGTCGGCGAGCGCGGGTGCGCCGCGCGGCGCGAGGCGCCCGATCACTCCCGACGCGGACGCCACCGGGGCGCCCTGGGTCGGGTCGGTGGCGCTTCCGCCGACCAGGAGGGCCCCCGTCGTCGTGTCGACGACGGTGACCCGGAGGAACGGGGTGATGTTCGGGCTGCTGCCGACCTGGCCGGTGCCGCCCGGGTCGGACGGTTTGACCGTCACGGTGACGGCGGCGGCGAGGTCCGGGGTGTTGTTCGCGACGCCGAGGTCCACTGTGATGGTGCGGCCGGGCACGAACCCGTCGTCGCCGGAGATCGGCACCGCCACGCCCTGGCCCGGCAGGGCCTCGGCGACCTGCTCGCCGGGGAGCACCGAGACGATGTCGAAGGGGTGGGCTCCGACGCCGTCGGTTCCGAGGTTCAGCATGGCCTGGTCGGTGAAGGCGCTCATCGTCTGGCCGGCTGTGAGGAGCGTGGCCGTCACCACGAGCGCGCCGGAGGCGATGGTGGCGAGTGCGATCCGCCGCCGGACCGGTCTCCTGTGCCGTTTCCGTTGCCCCATCACGACCCCGGCGTGATCATCGTCGTCAGCCCCTGGACCGCGGTGGTGGGCGTGGTGTTGGCGCCCCAGCTGTTGATGATCGAGGAGTAGGTGTTGTTGTTACCGCCGGCCGTACCGCCGCCCCAGGACACGAACGAGCCGTCCGCGTTCAGCGCTGTCCCGGAGTAGCCGAACCCGCCGAGGGCGGTGACGGCGCTGCCGAGCGGGAGGATCTGGGCGGGCGTCACGAGGTTGGTCAGCGAGGGTGTGCCCTGCGTGGGGTCGGGCCCGCGCCCGAACGAGTACCGGCCGTAGATGTACACCTGGCCGGACGCGCCGCGCACCTGCACGTAGTCCTGGGTCGGGGCGACCGCGGTGACGGGGTCGTCGTTCGGCATCGCCAGAATTAGCGGGGTGGCGCTGACCGGCCCGGAGACGTAGGCACGGCCGGTGCCGTAGTTCGTCGCGTCGCCCCAGGTCAGCAGCTGCCCCTGGACGTTCACCTGGTTGCCGTAGTAGTGGCCGGTCATCGATCGGATGAGGCACTGGTCGGCCGCCGACCCCATCACGACGCCGACCGAATCGCAGCCGGTCTGGGCGTAGACCGAGAGGACGTTCGATCGGAAGGGGGTGTACCGGCTCACCCCCAGGCTGTCGCCGGACGGGTCGGAGGCGTAGGCCGATCCGGCGTTCGCCCAGCCCCACCAGAACACCCCCGTGTTCGGGTCGCTCGCGTCGAAGTTCCCGCGGATCGCCCAGCCGTTCCACATCCCGGCGCCGATGCTGTGCACGCCCGACAGGATGAGCGACGGCGCAGGCGAGGATGCCGTCGCGGTGCCCTGCCCGGTGATGCCGCGTCCCTCCGCGTACCCCCAGGTGTAGAGGTCCCCGGTGCTGGTCAGCGCCAGGAGCACGCTGGAGGTGGAGCGGAGGTCGACGACGGTCCCCGGGATGGCGACCGGCCCGGGCTGCGTGTACGGGATCGGCGTGCTCGGCCGTCCCATGATGTTGTTCGTGCTGCTGCCGCCCCAGGTGTAGACCCGGCCGTCGTCGGAGAGCGCCGCGAGCCCGGTGTAGTTGATGTCGGTCGGGTAGTAGTTGTCGAGGCTCGTCCCGGCGACCTTCACGATGTAGCGGTGGTCCGTGCCGGTGTAGCCGTCGTTCGGCAGGACCACGGGACTGGGTGGCGCGGTGGACGGGACGGTCAGCGTGCCGTTCCCGGCGAGGCCGTTGCCGCGGAAGCCCCACACCCACAGGGTGCCGTCGTCCTGGAGGGCGGTCGCGGTGTTCTCCAGGTAGGTGCTCGTCGGAGTCATCCGCGTCGTCTGGGTGAGCAGCGGCGTCTGGGTCGGGGACGTCTCCGCCGCAGCGGTGTCGGTGTACGCGGCCGTGGTCGAGGGGACGGCGGCCAACGGGGCGAAGGCCAGGGCCACCAGCGTCACGGCCAGAGCCGCGACGCCCGCGACGCGGTGCGTTCTCTTCTTCATAGCTGTTCCCTCGGCTTTCGGCGACGGAGGCGGAGCAGGACGCCCAGGGCGATGAGGGCGAGCGGGACGCCGACCCCGATCACGGTGAGGCCGGTGTCGGCGAGCGGCGGCGGCGCCTGCGATTCGACGGAGCTGAGCCGGAGCGTGAACTGCGCGCTCAGGCCCTGGTAGTCGTTGCCGGCCGCCGAGGAGAGGAGCACGTCGCCCGAGACGGTCTTCGCGCCTCCGGCGGCCACCGTCCCGAGCGGGACCGGCGCGCCTCCCGTCAGCCGGCGCAGCGGCGTCTGTGCGATCACGGTGGCGCCGTCCACCCGGACGCTGACCTGGAGCTCGTCGTCGAGCTGCGACGCGGGGCCGCCGACGTCCGCCACGGCGAGGACGACCGTCGCGGTGGAGGACGCCGGGTTCTGGACCGTGGTCGACCACGTCGTCCGGTGGCCGGGGCCGGGCATCTGGACGGTCACGAGGTCCGCCGCGTGCGCGGCGCCGGCGGCCGGCAGCACGCCGCCGACGGCGAGCAGCGCTGCGGCCGCGACCACGGCGACGCGCCTCACGAGGTGCTCCCGTCGAATCGGACGCCGAGCACCAGGGTGCGGTTGAACACGTACGCGTTGCCGACGGCGTGCGGCAGGGACACCTGGACCTGGATCGTCTTCGGGACGGACTGGGTCCAGCCTGTGATGACGGGCGGCGACGAGTCGATCGCGGCGGCGGTCGCCGCGGTCTGGACGACCGCGCCGTCCACGGAGATCGTGTACAGCGCATAGTCGTACGGATCGGCGCCGGGACCGGTGCCCCCGGGATCGGCCGGCCGGCTGCCGGCGTACGCGTTGTAGAGCGTCAGCCGCACCGGCCCGGTGGCGGCGGTCGTGGTGACGACCCTCATGTCGACGCCGGCCGACGCGTCCACCGCGATGGTCCCGCTCCCGGAGGTGTCGAGCGCGAACGGAGTGGGGTCGCCCTCCTGGACGGCCCCGCCGGAGTCGAGGAAGGCGATGTTGTAGCCGCCGCCCACCGCGCCGCCGGTCCCGAGGCCGGGAGCCGACTGGTCGGTGAAGGCGGCCGAGGTGGTCTGGACGGCCGACAGTGCGAGGGCCACGCTGACCGCCAGCAGGCCCGTCGCGGCGAGCGCACCCCGGCGGCCCGCGACGCCGGGGATGAGGCGGCGGCGCCCGCTCACAGGTTGACCCCCGTGAACATGAGCTGGATGGGCGTCACGACCCCGGTCACCGTCGCCGGAGCGTCGGCCGGCAGGCTGACCTCGACGTCGAGCACCCGGTCGGCGCCCGCCGCGGTGGGGCCGGTGAGCGGGATGTCCGCCACGCCGGAGGGCGGGGCTGCGGCCGCGTACACGTGGCCTCCCTCGGAGATCGTGAAGCGCAGTTCGGGGAACAGCGCGTTCGGGGTGGCCGGATCGATCAGGTGGACGCTGATCGATCCGGCCAGTCTCGGGCTGCTGTTGCGGACCGCGACCCTGGCCTGGACCGAGGACCCCGGCTCGAGCACGGCCGCGGGCAGCGCGACGACGACGGGGTCGGGGCGGCCCTGCCGCCACTCGCCCGCGGTCGGTTCCCAGCCGGGCACGTCGGAGCCGGCCACCTGCAGATCGAAGGTGTTCGTGCTCCCGTCGAGCGCGACGACGACGTCGGACCAGTTCACTGTGCTCGCGGCGGTGACGGCGATCGCCGAGGCGACGCACACTCCCGCGGCGGACAGGACGGGGCGACGCCACCGTCGACGCGCCGGCATGGTGGAGGAGGACATCGGATCAGGGAGTCGACGTGCCGTTGAACTGCGCCTGGATGAACGCCTTCTTCCCGTTCAGGGAGTTGTCGTCGAAGGTGGCCCCGGACTGCGCCTGGCTGAGCAGCTGGATCTGGATGGTCACGTCCGACACCTCACCGGCGGCGAGGTTGTTGAGCTGCAGCGCGCTGAGCTGGGCGTAGGTCTGATCGGTCACGCTGATCGCCGTCGGGCTCAGGGACGTCGCGGGCTGCGAGACGGAGAACCGCAGGCTGGACAGGTAGTCCGGGTCCGTGATGTCCGTCGCGGTGTCGGGGAGCTGCGCGAGCCCGACCGTGAGGGTCGAGCTCAGCGTGGCCGAGGCGTTCCGAACCGGGATGTCGACCGAGATCGGCGCGCTGCCGGGGAAGATCGTGTTCGCGCCGGTGATCTCGATCGGCGCGCCTGCGGGCGTGTCGGCCTCCTGCCACTGGCCCGGGATCTGCGCGCCGGTGACGGGGTCGGTGTCGACGACCTGGATGTTGTACTGGTCGGCGCCGATTCCGTTGGTCCCCAGGTTGAGGTTGGCGAAATCGGTGAAGGCGGCAGCGGTCACACCCGCCGCGATCGCGACGACGGCCCCCAGGCCGATCACCGCTCTGGTTCTCCTGGACATTCCGCGCCTCTCGGACGCTGCGGCTTCCTGCATCATTGCCTTTCCCTCACGGTCGGAGCCGGCCTCCTGGCCGACGGCGACGTGAACGTAGCACCGGTATTCCAGGATGGACGGCGGCCGCGGGACGGGCGGATCCGCACCATTCGCACGGGAATCCACGGCGCCGGAGGGCGCGCCCGGGCCCTCGTGCCCGGCGGGTTCACCCCGCCGGGCGCTCGAATCGTCCGCCCTTTCACCTTCCGCACCGACCGCGCGCCCCGGCCCCACCCGAAAGCGCGCGTCGCTAGGATTCCAGCAGCCCAGTTGTCCGCACGTTCCCGGGGGATTCCGCATGACCGACGAGCCACCGCGCCGCCTGCGCGTGCGCGGGCCCGCGCCGGTGCGGCACGGGCGCCTGCCGCGACGGAGGCCGGTGACCGCGGTCTTCCAGCTGCTCGCCGCCGTCGTCGCCGTGGTGCTGGTCAGCGGCGCGTCGGTCGCCGCCTACGCGGTCTGGGATGTGGCGCGGTCCGTGAAGCACGGCGTAGCGCTGGTCACCCTGCCCGGCCACACCACCATCCCGCAGGACATCCCGAACGTCGCGGCCCTGCCGGGCGGCGTCAACCTCCTGCTGGCCGGGACCGACAGCCGCAGCGGCCTCGGCGGCGTCTACAGCTCCGCGGCGGAGCAGGACGCGAGCAGCGGCGAGGGCAACAACGACGTCACGATGCTGCTGCACATCGCCGAGGACCACAAGAGCATGGTCGTCGTCAGCTTCCCGCGCGACCTGATGGTGCGCATCCCGACCTGCCCGACCCCGGACGGCAAGGGCACGGTGAGCGGTTCGTCGTACGCGATGTTCAACACGGCGCTCTCGCGCGGGGGCCTCGCCTGCGTGGTGCTGACGGTCGAGAAGCTGACTGGTGTGACCATCCCGTTCGGCGCCGTCATCAACTTCGACGGCGTGAGCGCGATGTCCACGGCGGTGGGCGGGGTCACGGTCTGCCTGGCGTCGAAGGTGAAGGACGACTACACCAACCCGCCGCTCGACCTCCCGGCCGGCCAGAGCACGCTGGTCGGCGACGAGGCGCTCTCGTTCCTGCGCAGCAGGCACGGCGTCGGCGACGGCAGCGACCTGGGCCGCATCTCCAACCAGCAGGTGTTCCTGTCCGCGCTGGCGCGCAAGATCGTGAGCGGGGGAGTCCTGGGCAACCCCGTGCAGCTGTACGCGCTGGCGAAGGCGGCGGTGCAGAACATCACGCCGTCCGACACGCTCACCAACCCGACGACGCTCGTGGAGATCGCGCTCGCGCTCAAGGACACCGGGCTGCAGAACATGGTCTTCCTGCAGTACCCGGCCGTGACCGACCCGGACGACGTCAACCGCGTGGTGCCGGACGAGGAGGCGTCGACGGCGGTGAACCAGGCGCTGGTCAACGACCAGCCGGTCATGCTGACCGGGACGACCGGTCGCGCCGCCGAGGACCCGAACGCCACCGCGACGCCGACGCCCGCGCCTGCTCCGAGCCAAACCCCCACCGGCGCAGCCACGACGGCCCCTCCGGTCGGCGCGTCGGGAACGCCGGCCCCGACCGGCGCCTCCGGCACCGTCGAGCTGCCGAAGAGCGTCACCGGCCAGACGGCCGCGCAGCAGACCTGCACCAAGGGCAACAACTGAGCGCAGGCGGCGTGCGCCTCACGCGGTCGGCGGCGTGACCAGGAAGTGCCAGCCGATCCACCACCAGAACAGCAGGATGGTGACCCGGGCGGCGCGGTCCGCCATGACCCGGTCCAGGAGGCTGCCGAGCGGCGCGATGCGGTCGGGCCGACGCCGCGACTGGACGACGAGAGCGAGGATGAGCAGCCCGCACAGCACGAAGCCGCCGATCGTGACCCACCTCATGACGCCCTCCCGCGTGTCATGACGCCCTCCCGCGGCGCAGCAGCGCATAGCCGCCGAGCAGCCAGCAGGCCACGAGGAGCACGCGGGCGGGCGGCCAGGCCAGCAGCGGGTCGATGAGGTCCGAGAGCGCGGGATAGGCGTTCTCGCTGCCCGTGAGGTCGCGGCCGAGGAAGAACACGCCGATCTCCCAGACGCAGCCCGCGACGAGGACGATCGACCACAGGATCGCCGCGCGGCGGACGGCGGCGCCTGGCGGACCGGCGTCCGGGCGGGAGCGGTCCGACCAGGCCACCGGGAGGAGCAGCACGCCGAGCTCCACCACGATCGCGGTGTCCGCCGGACTGTAGAGCGGAGTGACGCCGAGCGTGAGCGAGGCGACGGCGATCAGGGTGCCGGCGATGACGCGGCGGGAGAGGGTGTCCCGGTCCGCGGGCATCCGGAGCGGGACGCGCAGCCAGCCGAGCGCGTCGAGGGTGAGCACGGCCGCGCCCGCGAGATAGATCGCCGCGTCCGCGGGCGCGCCGCGGATGGCGTGGAAGGCGGCCGTGACGAGGAGGACCCCGATCCAGCCCGCGCGGATGAGCGTCGTCGGGCTCGGTCCCCGACGGCCGGAGGATCGCTCGGAGTGCGACAACTCGGACACAGGGAAACCGTACGCCCGCGCGCTCCCGCCTTGCGCTATGAGGCGGCCGGGTCGTTGAATGAGCACATGGCCACGGAGAAGATGACGTCACTGCAGTTGCGCGTCCTTCTCATCGCGATCCTGGCCAGCTTCGTGGCGTTCCTCGACGGAGCCGTCATCAACGTCGCGCTGCCCGCGATCGACCGGGAGCTCGGCGGCGGCCTGCCCCTGCAGCAGTGGGTGGTGGACGCCTACCTGGTGACTCTCGGGTCGCTGATCCTGATCGCCGGGTCCCTGTCGGACGTGTTCGGGCGCAAGCGCATCCTCTACGTCGGGCTGATCGGGTTCGCGATCACCTCGCTGCTGTGCGCGTTCGCGCCGACCGGCGTCTTCCTCGTGCTCTCCCGTGCGCTCCAGGGTGTGGCGGGCGCGCTGCTGGTGCCGTCCTCCCTCGCGATCATCATCTCCCGCTTCGAGGGACCGGCCCAGGCGAAGGCGATCGGTCGCTGGACGGCGTGGACGGGCATCGCGATGATCGCGGGACCGGTCGTCGGCGGCTTCTTCGTCGACGCGCTGTCCTGGCGCTGGGTGTTCGTCATCAACGTCGTGCCGATCGCCGTGACGCTCGTGCTCATGATGACCCTCGGCGACACCGACAAGGGGACGGGCGGCCGCGTCGACATCCTCGGCGCGGTGCTGGGCTCGGTCGGTCTGGCCGGGACGGTGTTCGCGCTCATCGAGCAGGGCGCCTACGGCTGGGGCAGCCCGCGGGTCTGGATCCCGTTCGTGGTGGGCGTGCTCTCACTGGCGGCTTTCTTCTTCGCCGAGACGCGGGTCAAGCAGCCGATGCTGCCGCTCGGCCTGTTCTCCGTGCACAACTTCTGGGTGGGCAACCTCGCGACCGCCTTCGTCTACGGCGCGCTGTCGTTCGGGCCGCTGATGGTCACGCTGTTCCTGCAGCAGGTCGCCGGGTTCTCGGCGTTCGTCGCCGGCTTCGTGTTCATCCCCTCGACGCTGTGCATGCTGCTGCTGTCCAGCTACTTCGGCGGGCTGGCCGGTAAGTACGGCCCCCGGTTCTTCATGGCGGTCGGGCCGATCGTCGCGTCGGTGGGCTTCCTCTGGCTGCTGATGATCGGGCCGGTGGTGAACTACTGGCTGGAGCTGCTGCCCGCGGTGCTGCTGTTCGGCGTCGGCCTCTCGATGACGGTCGCGCCGCTCACCAGCGCGATCCTGGGCTCGATCCACCCGGGCCAGGCGGGCATCGGGTCTGCGGTGAACAACGCGGTCGCCCGCATCGCGGGACTGCTCACCGTCGCGATGGCGGGGATCGTCGTCGGCCAGAAGCTCGACGTCGACGGGATGCACCGCGCCATGCTGGCGACGGCCGGTCTGCTCATCGTCGGCGGCGTGGTGTCGGCGATCGGCATCCGCAACCACGAGCCGGCGGCCGAGCCGATCAAGACCGCGGTGGAGTAGCGCGGTGGAGTAGGCGGTCGGGACGGCGCTCAGCCGGCCGCGATCGACTGCCCGGCCAGGGCCAGCATCGCCACGTCGACGATCGCGCAGGTCATGATCAGCTGCATCAGCAGCCGGGTCGGGCTCCGCCGCAGCAGCAGGACCACCCCGGCCACGACCGCGGCGATCCCGATCACGAGCCCGGCGACGAGCAGCGGACGCACCGGGAGGCCGGGACCGAACGTGATCAGCACGGTCGCGACGGCGAGGCAGCCGAAGGCGAGGAGGCCGCTGGCACGTGCGCCGAGACGGTGCGGGAGCCCGCGGATGCCGGTGCGGGCGTCGTCGGCGAGGTCGGGCAGCACGTTGGTGACGTGCGCGGCGACGCCGAGCAGGGCGCCGGCCGCGAGGACCCACGGCGCCGGCCAGGCCGGGTGCTCCTGACCGAGGGTGGCGATCGCGGGCAGGAGTCCGAAGCTGACGGCGAACGGCACGAAGGACGCGGCGGTGGTCTTGAGCCCGAGGTTGTAGGCCCAGCCTCCGGCGATCGCCACGGCATGGGCGATCAGCGCCCCGACCCCGAGCAGCGCGGTGACGAGGAGGGCGAGCGCGAGCGCGACGAACGCGGAGGCGCGCACGACGGGGAGCGGGATGTCCCCGCGGGCGGCGGGTTTGTCCGCACGCGCCACCGCACGGTCGCGGGCGGCGTCGAGCCAGTCGTTCGACCAGCCGATGGAGAGCTGCCCGAGCAGGATCGCGAGCGCGAGGAGGCCGAGCCGCCCGGGCGGGTAGCCGAGCCCGATCCCGAGCCCCACGGCCACGACCGTGACCACCGCGGTGGGCCCGGGGTGGCTGGCGAGCAGCAGCGAGATCGGCTTGGACGCCATCCCGCCATCGTAGGGCGGCGGCGGTCGTGCGGGCGACGGCGCGGCGGGAACCGGTCCGGCCGGGCTCAGCTGACGGACAGGGCTTCACTGCCGGTCGGCTCTCGGAGGGACCGTCAAGGCCCGCGGGCTACCATCGGGGGATGCGCCGCGCCGGAAGGATGAGGACGGCCGCTGCCCTCCTGGTGCTCGCGACGGTGCTGGGCGGGTGCGCGGCCGGGGGTTCGGCGCACCCTCTGGAGCCGAGCGCCGGTGCGACGCGGCCGACGGTGTCAGCGACGCGGCCGGCGCCGTCTGCGACGGCGGCAGCGCCCGATCCTGTCCTGGCCTACGCGGACGAGCGGCTGCGGAACCTGACGCTCCGCCAGAAGGTGGCGAGCCTGTTCATGCTGCACGCGCCCGGGACGGATCCGGCGGCGCTGCGCCAGTTCGTGGACCGGTACGGGCTCGGCGGCGTCATCCTGATGTCGGACAACATCCCCGCGACGCCGCAGGCCCTCGCCGCGGAGACCGCCGCGACCCGTGCGTCCGACCCCGGCCTGCCCGCGCTGGTCGGGATCGACGAGGAGGGCGGCGACGTCACGCGGTTGCCGTGGGACTCCGGGCCGGGCGCGGAGGCGTTGCGCGCGCTGCCGCCTGCGGCGACGCAGCAGGCGTTCGCCCAGCGCGCCGCCCTGCTGAAGCAGGCCGGCGTCACCCTGAACTTCGGCACGGTGGCCGACGTCACCGCCGACCCGCACTCCTTCATCGCCGACCGCATCCTCGGCACGGACCCGGCCTCCGCGGCCGCGCGGGTCGCCGCGTCGGTGACGGGCGAGCGGGGGTCGGTGCTCAGCACGCTCAAGCACTTCCCCGGCCACGGCGAGACGGAGGCCGACTCGCACCGCACCGTCCCGACCGCCGCGATCGACCACGCCCGCTGGGCCGCGCAGGACGCGCCGACGTTCCGGGCCGGCGTCCAGGCCGGCGCCGAGGTGGTCATGTTCGGCCACCTGGTCTACAGCGGAGTGGACGCGGCGCCCGCGTCGCTGTCGCCGGCCTGGCATCGCATCCTGGCCGATGAGGTGGGCTTCCACGGCGTGACCATCACCGACGACCTGCGGATGCTCCAGGACACGGGCCTGCCCCAGTACCAGGACGCGGGGGCGAACGCGGTGGCGGCGATCGCCGCGGGCAACACGATGGTGCTGATGATCCAGGGGGCGGAGGACCCGGACGCACTGATCGACGCCGTGGTGGCCGCCGTGCGGGACGGACGCATCCCGCTCGCGCAGGTGGACGCCGACGCCCGGGCGCTGCTCGTGCTGCGGCGGTCCGTCGCGGTCCGGGGCTGAGCGGAGGGACGGGGACCGCGCGCCCGTCCCGGTCCGCCCGATCACGGGCGCTAGTACTGGATCGTCCACAGGGCGCGGTACTTCGGGAACCGCGGGAACGACCAGGTGAACAAGGCCGAGCCACCGGGGTTCGACGCGCTCGACAGCGTCGCGCGGACGGCCGGCACGACGTTCATCACGCCGAGGCCGGCGCCGGACCGGGTCACGCCCTCCTGATACGTGTCGCCGAGGGCCCGGCCGGAGAACGCGAAGCCGTTCCGCTGCTGCCAGCGGAGGTTCGGTGCGCCGGTCGTGACCACCTCCAGCCTCCAGGCGATGGTGCCGACGATCGTGCCCGGGTCGTCGAAGCTCCCGCCGAAGAGCGTGCCGGTGGGCGTGAAGGTGTTCGATGCCAAGGTGGAGCGATACAGCCATCCCCCGGTCCAGGTGTCGACGATCGTCCCGTCGGCAGCGGTGCCGCGGATGCCGGACGACGTGGTCGGGTTCAGGGTGTTGGCCGAGTGCCTGACGCCGAACGGCGCGTTGCGCGCCATGAAGAACGCACCGTCGTCGAACGTCACCCGGAGGGTGGTCGTGGCGGGCAGGTATCCCGGAGCGCTGACCGTGATGACGGTGGACCGGTTGACGTCGCGCCCCGTCACCGGGATGGTCACGAGGTTCTTCCCGCCGGTGGCGACGAAGGCCGGACCGTCCACCACCCCGGGGCTGCTGTACGCGACGGCGAGGTTGGCCGGCACCGGGTCGCCGGTGGGGGGCGTGAGCTGCACGACCAGGTCGGCGGTGTAGCCGCTGCCGATCAGGTCGTCCGCGTCGACGAAGGCGATGACGCCGACGGGGGAGGCCGCGTGCGCGGGGGACGCGGTGGAGAGGGCGATCGCCGGGGCGGTCCAGGCGGCGGCGCCGACGAGCGTCCGGCGAGTGAGCGGTGTGGTGGTCATGGCTGGGTTCCTCCTGTTGCGATTCGGATGATGCGTGAAACCAGACAAAATGGTATGCACTGAAATGTCGACCCACATCCCTCAGGAGGATGAAGAATGGTGTCGTGTCAACTTTTTTTGCCGAATCCGGAATAGGGTCGTTATCCATGCGGTTGCATGCACCTGACAGCGTCCGATCGCATCAGAACCGACTCAAGGAGAACCGAATGACCATCGACATCCCCGGATACAAGGCCGGCACCTGGACCATCGACCCCACGCACAGCGAGGTCGGCTTCAGCATCCGCCACCTCATGATCAGCAAGGTCAAGGGCGTCTTCGAGAACTTCGACGCCTCCTTCGTCACGGCTGAGAACCCGCTGGAGTCGAGCGTCTCCGCGAAGGCGCACGTGGCCTCCATCAACACCAAGAACGCCGACCGCGACGCGCACCTGCGCACCGGCGACTTCTTCCTCGCCGAGGAGTTCCCGACCATCGACTTCGTCTCCACCGGCGTGCGCCACGAGGACGGCGAGTTCCTCGTCGACGGCGACCTCACGATCAAGGGCGTGACCAAGCCGGTCACTTTCGAGTTCGACTTCGGCGGCTTCGGCCAGGACCCGTACGGCAACTACAAGGCCGGCGCGACCGCGAAGACCAAGATCAACCGCGAGGACTTCGGCCTCACCTACAACGCGGCCCTCGAGACCGGCGGCGTGCTGCTCGGCGAGGACGTCACCATCACCCTCGAGCTGCAGGCGGTCCTCGCCCAGGCCTGACCCTGCGCCTCCCTCCCGGCAAACCGCCGAGTACGCGAATAATCCGCGTACTCGGCGGTTTTCGCATGATTATTCGCGTACTCGGCTGTTAGCGGAAGTCGCGGGAGGTGGTGCGGATGGCGGTGTCCAGGGGCTCCAGGCGGTCGGCGAGCACGTTGACCACGCCCTCCTCGCTGCGCTCCAGGATGCCGCGGACGATCATCGCCGGCGCCTGCCGGGCCACCCGGCGGTAGCGGTTCCACACCCCGACCGGACAGATGACGTTCACCAGGCCCGTCTCATCCTCCAGGTTGAGGAAGGTCACCCCCGCGGCCGTCGCGGGCCGCTGCCGGTGGGTGACCACGCCGCCCACCTCGATCCGGCGCCCGGACTCCGCTGCCGCCAGGGTGTCGGCCGCCCGCACGCCGCGCGCCGCCAGGGCTGGCCGCAGGAAGCGGATCGGGTGGTCGTCGGTGGAGATCCCGGTGGCCCACAGGTCGCTCGCGAGCTGCTCGGCGGGGGAGAGCATCGGCAGCAGCGGCGGCTGCACCGTGATCGCGGTGCCCGCCAGGTACTCCGGGCGCTCCTGGGCGGCGTTCCCGGCCTCCCAGATCGCCTGCCGCGGGCTCAGTCCGAACCCCTCGAAGGCGCCGGCGGCGGCGAGCGCCTCCAGCTGCGCGACGGTGAGCCCCACCCGGCGGGAGAGGTCGCCCAGGTCGCGGTAGGGGCCGGAGGCCTCGCGCTCGGCGACGATCTTCCCGGCGAGCGTCTCGCCGATGGAGGTCACGCCCGCCAGCCCGAGCCGGACCGCGTGCCCGGCGTCGCGGCGGTGGGCGGCGAAGTCGAGCGGCACGCTGCGGTCGAAGCCGCCGACCGGAGGCTGGTCGTGCTCCAGGCACGGGTCGGTGCCGGTCGGCCCCGGCCGTGCCGGGTCGATGGCCTCCAGCAGCGGGAACACCCCGGAGAGCTGGATGTCCGGCCGGCGCACCACCACGCCGTGCCGCCGGGCGTCGGCCGTGAGCGTGCGCGGCGAGTAGAACCCCATCGGCTGCGCGCGCAGCAGCGCCGCGAGGAACGCGCCGGGGTAGTGCAGCTTCATCCACGAGCTGACGTAGACCAGCAGCGCGAAGCTGATCGCGTGGCTCTCGGCGAAGCCGAAGTTGGCGAACGCCTCGATCTTCTCGTAGATCGCGTCGGCGTCGGCCCCGACGATCCCGTTGTGCGCCATCCCCTCGTAGAGCTTCGCGCGCAGCGCGCCGATCTTCTCGATGCCGCGCTTGGAGCCCATCGCCCGGCGCAGCAGGTCGGCGTCCTCCGCGGTGCAGTCGCCCACCGCGACGGCCATCTGCATGAGCTGCTCCTGGAACAGCGGGACGCCCATCGTCCGCTCCAGCACCGGCACCAGCGCCGGGTGCAGGTAGGTGACCGGCTCCTTGCCGAGCTTGCGGCGGATGTACGGGTGCACGGCGCCGCCCTGGATGGGGCCGGGCCGGATCAGCGCGATCTCGATCACGAGGTCGTAGAAGCTGCGCGGCTGCAGGCGCGGCAGCGTGCCGATCTGCGCCCGGCTCTCCACCTGGAACACCCCGATCGAGTCGGCGCGGCAGAGCATGTCGTAGACGCCGGGCTCCTCCTTCGGGATGCTGTCCAGCGTCCACGTCTCGCCGAGCGACGCCTCGATGGTGCGCATCGAGTAGTCGAGCGCGGAGAGCATCCCGAGCCCGAGCAGGTCGAACTTGACCAGGCCCATCCAGGCGCAGTCGTCCTTGTCCCACTGCAGCACGGTGCGGTTCTCCATCCGCGCGTGCTCGATCGGGCAGACCTCGCCGACGGGCCGGTCGGTGAGCACCATGCCGCCGGAGTGGATGCCGAGGTGCCGCGGGAACTTCAGCACCTGCTGGGCGAGGTCGACGACGGCCTCCGGGATGTCGTGCTCGTCGGTCGTCGTGACCTTGCTCCACGAGTCGATCTGCTTGCTCCAGGCGTCCTGCTGCCCGGTTGAGTGGCCGAGCGCCTTCGCCATGTCGCGCACGGCGTTCTTCGGCCGGTAGGTGATGACGTTGGCGACCTGGGCGGCGTTGTGCCTGCCGTACTTGGCGTAGACGTACTGGATGACCTCCTCGCGCCGGTCGGAATCGAAGTCGACGTCGATGTCGGGCTCCTCCTCGCGCATGGAGGAGAGGAACCGCTCGAACGGCAGGTCGTACTTGATCGAGTCCACCGCGGTGATCCCGAGCAGGTAGACCACCGCCGAGTTCGCCGCCGAGCCGCGGCCCTGGCAGAGGATGCCGCGGCTGCGGGCGAACTGGACGATGTCGTGGACGATGAGGAAGTAGCCGGGGAAGTCCTTCGCCTCGATCACGTCCAGCTCGCGCTCGATGCGCTCCCGCTTGGCCGGGTTCCGGTCGAGGTCGGGGTAGCGCTCGGCGGCGCCGCGCCAGGTGAGCTCGCGCAGCCAGCTCATCGGGGTGTGGCCCTCCGGGACCTCCTGCTTCGGCAGCTTCGGCCGGGCGCTGCGCAGCCGGAACGCCAGGTCGTCCGCGATGTCGGCGGTGCTCTCGACGGCGCCGGGGTAGCGGGCGAACCGGGCGGCCATCTCCCGGCCGCTGCGCAGGTGGGCGGCGGCGGAGGCCGGCAGCCAGCCGTCCATCTCGTCCAGGCTGCGGCGGGCACGCACGGCCGAGACCGCGGTCGCGAGCGGGTACTGGGCGGGCGTGGCGTAATGGACGTTGTTGGTGGCCACGACCGGGAGGCCGAGCCGGCCGGCGATCCGGGCGAGCACGTCGTTGTCGGTGCTGTCGCGCGGGCCGCCCTGGTCGATGAGCTCCACCAGCACGTTGTCGCGGCCGAACAGCTCGGCGAGCCGGGCGACCTCCCGCTCGGCGGCCCGCTCGCCGTGCTCGGCCAGCGCGAGGCGCACGTCGCCCTTGCGGCAGCCGGTGAGCACCATCCACTCGCCGCCGGACTGCTCGGCGAGGGTCGGGAGGTCGTACACCGGGCGGCCCTTCTCCTCGCCGGCGAGCTGGCCGGCGGTGATGGCGGCGGCGAGCCGGTGGTAGCCGGACTGCTGCCGGGCGAGCAGGACGAGGTGGCTGCCCTCCGGGTCGGCCTCGCCGTTCTGCGGCCGGCTGAGCGAGAGCGACAGCTCGGCGCCGAACACGGTCTTGACGCGCTCGTAGGCTTCCGCGGCCTCGGCGAGGCGGACGACGCCGTAGAAGCCGTCGTGGTCGGTGAGGGCGAGGCCGTGCAGGCGCAGCCGGGTGGCCTCCTCCAGCAGCTCCTCCGGCGCGCTGGCGCCGTCGAGGAAGCTGAAGGTGCTGTGCGCGTGCAGCTCGGCGTAGCGGACATGGCCTTCGTCCGGTTCGTCCGGCATCGCCTGCGGCACGTACTTCTGCCGCTTGCGGGAGGACGGCCGCTCCGGCTGCTCCTGCTCGCTGACGCGCCGCCCGCTCAGCCGCCGCTCGAACTCGGCCCACGGGATCGGCGGGTTGTTCCAGCCCATCAGCGCGGCCCTCCCTGCATCCACGTGGCAGAACACGCCGTCTGGAGGTCGGGCCACGCGGCATGTCCTGCCAGGTGGACGTGCGCGCTAGTCATAGCGGGCCTCCGCGAACCAGGCGGTGCCGGTGAGGGCGAGCAGCCAGGCCGTCCCGTCGGCGTCGACCAGCTGGAAGCGGTGCATGGCGCGGGCGAGCGTCGCGTCCCACCAGCGCTCGCGCACCGGCCACGGGCCGGCCCAGGAGTCCACCGGCCGGGCGTCGCGGGCGGCGCCGGTGGGGGAGAAGCTCACGATCGGGGCGGTGACGTCGCCGCGGTCGGTGACCTCCACCGGCTCGCCGGCCGCGTTCAGCACCGCCACCGGCCGCGGCACCTCGAACACCGTGGAGGGCGCGGGCGCCGGCAGCGACCCCGGCCAGGGCCGGTCGGAGCGGGCGACGCCCACCGGCCGGTCGCCCCACGGCACCAGCACCTGCCGGTCGGACAGCGCCCGGCCGCCGCCGATCGTGGCGGTGACGACGGCGTCGTGGCCGAGCATCCCCTGCACACGGGTGAGGCCGTGGTGGATGCGCTCGTCCGCCCCGCCGCCCCACAGACCGTCCTCGTGGTGGCCGATGTCGTCCACGGCCTCCGGCGCGACGGCGACCTTCGCGATCGGGGAGGCCAGCCCGGAGTCGATGGAGCCGGCGCCCTGCAGCTGCCAGCGCACCCGGTCCACCACGTCGGAGGCCGAGAACAGCCGAGGGTGCTGCCAGCTGCGCTCGCTCACCCTCCCGCGCTCGTCGGTCACCTCGATGCGCAGCGACGTGCACACCAGCCCGGCCTTGGTGAGCCCGGCCACGAACTGCTCGGCCGTGCCGCGGAACGCGAACGTCACCTGATCGACCCGGTCGAGGGGAGGCTCGAACTCGATCGCCCGGTCGAGCACCTTCGGCGGGGTGCGCGGCACCACGGCGGCGCCGTCCATCCCGCTGGCCAGGTCGTGGGCGTGCTCGCCGCGCTCCCCGAACCGCTCCCGGACGTCCAGCCGGTCGAGCCGGGCCAGGTCGCCGAGGGTGCGCAGGCCCAGCCGGCGCAGCAGCGGGGTGAGGTCGGCGAGGCCGAGCCGGGCGACCGGCATCGGCGCCAGGAAGGCGGGGGAGCCGCCGGGCGGGACGATGCGGACGCGGGCGGCGGCCCCGGTGGTGCGGGCGGCCTGCTCGGCGGCGAACGGTCCGTCGGCGATCCCGATCCGCACGTCGTCGAGCGCGAGCCCGGTCACGTCCTCCAGCCCCTCCAGGCAGCGCAGCAGCTCGGCGGCCGCTGCCTCCTCGCCGCCGTAGTAACGCGCGGGTCCGCGCGCCCGCAGCACGCAGGTGCCCGGCCGCACGGCCTGGACGCCCGGCGTGATCTCCTCGATCGCGGTCAGCACCGGCTCGAACGCGCGCGCGTCCAGCACCGGGTCGTAGAGGACGATCTCCAGCTGCGGACAGCGCGACTGCGCCTCCCGGACCCGGAGCCCGCGGGTGACGCCGTCGGCGCGGGCGTGCGCGGAGCAGGCGAACACCATCCCCTTCTCGACCAGCGCCAGCGGCACGTCCGCCGGCAGGTCGAGACGCTGCCGGGCGGCGATGACCGGCCAGTCGGGGCACCAGAGCACGATCGCGCGGGTGACCTGGCGCATCTAGCTCACCGCCTCCAGGCGGGTGGGCGCGGATGCGCGGAACGTCTCGTCGACCGCCGGCAGCCAGAGCTCGGCGCGGCGCCGCGGTCCGGCCCCGCCGCGCGGCGCCGCCTCCACCGTCACCCGCCGGGAGGAGAGGTAGCCGGCGCCGGCGCCCAGCCCGTCCCAGCCGCTGCGGACGACGGAGAGCGCCGCCTCCGCCTGCGGCCAGTCGCCGGCGACGACGAGCGTGGCCTCCCGCTGCCGCAGCCGCGCGGTCAGCCGGGCGACGTCGCCGCTCTTCGGCCGCTCCGGGGGCGCGACGGCGATCACGCCGAGCACGTCGGCCATCGCGGCGGTGACGGTCAGCCACTGCGGCCCGGGGTGCGGCACCAGCACGAGCCGCTCCAGGTCGATGCCGAACCGCCCGGCGGCCTCCGCGCCGAAGTCGGGCATCCCGACCACGCCGCACCAGGCGCCCGCCGCGCTCGGCCCGGCGAGCATCGCCATCAGGAGCGTGGTGGAGCCGTGCACCGTGTAGGCGGCGCCGGCCTTGAGCGCGCCACCGGGCAGCAGTGCGGCGAGCGCCGGATGCGTCTCCAGCCGCCGCGCGTCCAGCTTGGTCGCCTGCATCTGGCGGATGCGTGACTGCAGCTCGTGCACCTGCGCCCGGTCGGCGACCGGGTCGGGGAAGGTGCGTGCGACTGCCAGGGACATACGTCTATTTTCGAACACATGTTCGAATACCGCAAATGGATTCTGGTGCGCGAAAGTGCGCCCTGGCTCCGTTTGCGAAAACAGGAGAAACGGTCCGGAACTCCTGCCGAGCGTGGTTCCGCAGGAGTGCAGGCGCGTGTTGCGGCGGAATCTCCTGCGCTACGCGCGGGGGAGGGGTTCGGTTACGAAGTCGATCAGCTGCTCCACCCGGCCGAGGAGGGCGGGCTCCAGGTCGGCGTAGCTGCGCACCTGGCCGAGGATCCGCTTCCAGGCCCGCGCGATGTCGGCCTGCGTCTCGTGGGGCAGCCCGAGCGCGGCGCAGATGCCGTGCTTCCAGGACACGGAGCGCGGGATCGACGGCCAGGCCTCCAGCCCGACCCGCGCCGGCTTCACCGCCTGCCAGATGTCGATGTAGGGGTGCCCGACCACGAGCACGTGCGCGCCGAACGGCCCCCGGGCCACCTGCTCCGCGATACGGCTCTCCTTGGACCCGGGCACCAGGTGGTCGACCAGCACGCCGATCCGGCGGCCGCGGTCGGGCGCGAACTCGCGCACGATGGCGTCGAGGTCGTCCACGCCCTCCAGGTACTCCACGACGACCCCCTCCACGCGGAGGTCGTCGCCCCAGACGCGCTCGACCAGCTCGGCGTCGTGCCTGCCCTCCACGAAGATGCGGCTGGCCCGGGCGACGCGCGCCTTCTGCTCGCCGACCGCGAAGGAGCCGGAGGCCGTGCGCCCGCGGCCGGCGGGGGCGCGGCTCGGCACGACGAGCTTCACGGGCTCCCCGTCGATCAGGAAGGACGCGCCGAGCGGGAACACGCGCTTCGCTCCGAAGTAGTCCTCCAGCTCGACCGTCTGCGCCTCCAGCCGCACGATCGCGCCGCAGAACCCGGTGGCGGCCTCCTCGATCACCAGGTCGCGCACGGCCTCCACGGTCGGCACGGTCTTCCGGCCGGCGTTCTTCCAGTCGGTGGCCAGCACATCGGAGCCGTAGCGGTCGTCGTCCATCACGTTGAGAGAGGGTAGGCGATGCGCGGCGGCGGGTGGCGGAGGCTCCCCGGCGTCAGTCGAAGATCCGCACCAGCCGCCAGCTGCGGTCGTCGGCGTCGTGCCGCACGTCGAACACGTGGGCGACGCCGCCCTCGCTCGTCGCCTGGAACCGCCAGCCGCCGATCTCCCGCGGCAGCGCCCCGACGCCGTACCGGTGCTCGCCGAACGGCCGCCACCACACGGAGATCTCGGCCCACACCGTCGGGGTGTCGCTGACCCGGTAGCGCGTCGAGCGCCAGACCAGGCGGGTCGGGATGCCGTCCTCGGTGGTCCACACGGCCACCGCCTCGTCGATGTCGGTCATGAGCGCGGGTTCCTCTCGATCGAACGTATGTTCGAAATGCAAGTGTAAACCTGCGGACCGACGGAGCGCACCCGGGATACCGGTCGTACTGCCATACTGAACCGCATGACAGACTTCGGGGATCCGTCGAACGCGTCGCTGCGCCTGAGCAACGACGAACGGGAGCGCGCCGTCGCCGCGCTGCAGTCGCACGCCGCGCAGGGGAGGCTGAGCGACGCCGAGCTGCAGTCGCGGGTCGCGGCCGCGCGGTCGGCCATCACCCGCGGCGACCTGCAGCCGCTGTTCGGCGACCTGCCCGGCGTCCTCCACCTCGACGGAGCAGGGCAGGCGAGCGCGCCGCCCTCCGACCGTGCCGCCGCCGCGTGGCAGGCGTCGCAGCCCGGCCCGAGCCCGTACGGCTACCCGCCGGCGCCCGGCGAGCACGGCCGCCCGGTCAACCGCTGGGGGCTGCTGGTCGTCTCGATCATGCCCTTCGTCGCCGTCATCCTGTTCTTCCTGACCGGGATGGCGTGGGGCTACGCCTACAGCTGGCTGTGGTTCCTGCTCATCCCGCTGGCCGGGGCGCTGGTGTACGGCGTCGACGGGGGAGACCGGAGACGGCGCTGACGCCGCCGCTCAGCCGACCGTCGCGCCGAACAGCAGCCCGAGCAGGTACGTCGCGGCCGCCGCGCCGTAGCCGATCGCGAGCTGCCGCAGCGCCCGCTTGAGCGGCGACGCACCGGACAGCAGGCCGACGATGGCGCCCGTCCCGAGCAGCACCAGCCCGACGAGCACCGCCGCCACCACGATCGCGGTCGTGCCGGTCAGGCCGAACAGGAACGGCAGGATCGGGATGAGCGCGCCGGACGCGAAGAAGCAGAAGCTCGAGATGGCGGCGCTCCAGCCGTTGCCGACCGCCTCGTGCTCGTCCTCCTCCGAGCGCTGCACTGCGACCGGCGACGTGTAGGCGCCGAGCGTCGACAGCACCTCGTGGGCGTGCGCCTGCGCTTCCTGCTGGTCCATCCCCCGCGCCCGGTAGACCAGGGTCAGCTCGTTGGCGTCGACGTCGAGGTGGGGAAGCGCCGAGCTGGTCGCCGGGTTCGGGCTGGAGGCCTCCAGCAGCTCGCGCTGCGACCGCACCGAGACGTACTCGCCCGCTCCCATCGACAGCGCCCCGGCGAGGAGACCGGAGACGCCGGTCAGCAGGACGACGTGGCTCGGGACGCTGCTCGCCGCGACGCCGAGCACGAGCGCCAGGTTGCTGACCAGGCCGTCGTTGGCGCCGAAGACCGCGGCGCGGAACGTCCCGGAGAGCCGCTGCCGGCCGCGGGCGGCGAGCGCGCGCACGACCTCCTCATGCACCTGCTCGTCCGCCGCCATCTGCGGCGTCGCGTCGGCGTCGTCGGCGTAGGGCGACCTCGCCTCGGCGCGCTGCGCGAGCGCGAGCACGAACACCGACCCGAACCGGCGGGCGAGGAAGCCCAGCATGCGGGTGCGGATGTCGCCGCGCAGCGGCTTGCCGACCTGGTCGCCCAGGAGACCCAGCCAGTGCTGCTCGTGCCGGCGCTCCGCCTCCGCCAGGGCGAGCAGGATCTCGCGCTCCTCGCCCTCGCGCCGCCCGGCGAGGTCGCGGTAGACCGCGGCCTCGGCGCGCTCGTCCGCGAGATAGCGGCGCCAGCGCGTGATCTCGGCGGGGGTGGGGGTGCGCTCGGGGGTGCTCATCGGTTGACGAGTCTAGCCGCGCTGCCGAATCGTTCCCCCCAGAGCGCCGCCAGCTCCCTGACCTCCTCCGGCCCCTCGATCGTGAAGGGTGCGCCGACGGCGGCGAGCCCGAAGAGCGCCCACTCGGCGGAGTCCGCGGTGATCCGCACCCGGGTCCGTGCCGTGCCGTCCGCCGCGGCCGGCTCCGCGGACGCGGCGGCCCAGCGGCCGATCGCCTGCTCCACATCGGCGAGCGGCGCATGGACGACGGCGTCGACGAGCAGCGAGTCGACGGCGCCGGCGAGAGAGGCGCGGACGTACTCGGCGGCGTCCGCCGCGGGCAGCGCGCGCGGCCGGAACCGGGCGCCGGTCGGGCGCGGCTCCGCCATCCGGTCGAGCCGGAAGCTGCGCCAGTCGAACCGGCCGAGGTCGTAGGCGACGAGATACCAGCGCCGGCCGACGGACACCAGCCGGTGCGGCTCGACCGTGCGCTCCGAGGCCTCCCCGTCGCGGCGCACGTAGGAGAACACCAGCCGCTCCTCGTCGCGGCAGGCCTGCGCGACGACAGTCAGCAGCTCCGCGTCCACGACCGGACCCGGGCGCAGCTCGGAGGCGAGCGTCGCGACCCGCAACGCGTCCACGCGCCGCCGGAGCCGGGGCGGCATGACCTGGACCACCTTGGCGAGCGCGCGGACCGACGCGTCCGCGACGCCCGCGACACCGCTCTGCGCGGCGGTGCGGAGCCCGACGGCGAGCGCCACGGCCTCCTCGTCGTCCACCACGAGTGGGGGCAGCGACGCCCCGGCCGCGAGCTGGTAGCCGCCGGCGACGCCGCGGGTGGCGTCGACCGGGTAGCCGAGGTCGCGCAGCCGCTCGACATCGCGGCGGAGCGTGCGCGGCGACACCTCCAGCCGGTCGGCGAGCTCCTGGCCCGGCCAGTAGCGGTGCGTCTGCAGGAGCGACAGGAGCTGGAGCGTGCGCGAACCGGTGCTGGCCATGTCCCCAGTGTGCCGCCTCATCCGGTCGGGATGTGACCGCTATCTCGGCTCAAGCGCGTCCGGGTCGTGCGGCAGCAGCGAGGGGGCGCCCCGCCGGGACAGCGTGAGCACGGCCTCGGCGACATGCTCGTTGCGCTGGATCGCCTGCTCGACCGCGTACAGATCGTCGGCGACATCGGACTCCGGGTCGTCGCCGATCAGGTCGACGGCGGCGACGAGGAACACCCGCTCCGGTCCCACGTACTCCAGATGCAGATAGGTGACCCGCTCGACCTGCGGATGCTGCAGGAGCGACACGAGCGCCGCCTGGTTGACCCGGTCCGGCGCCGGCTCGCCGAGCAGGAAGCGCCGGTTGCGGTCGATCAGCACGACCGCGACGACCGCCAGCAGGATGCCGACCAGGATGGAGCCGACCGCGTCGAACACGGCGTTGCCGGTGAGTTCGTGGAGGAGCACGCCGAAGAACGCGATGACCAGGCCGATGAGGGCGGCGGCGTCCTCCGCGACGACCGCGCGCAGTGTCGGGTTGGAGGTGCTGAGGATGTGCTCCAGCGTCCCGGTGTCGCGTTCGGCCGCCCTCGACCGGGCCTGGCCGTAGGACTGCACGAACGAGAAGCTTTCGAACACGAAGGCGACGGCGAGCACGATGTAGTTGATCAGGTAGTCGGTGTCCGGCTCTCCGCTGCCGAGCTGGGCGAACCCGTGCAGGATCGACACGACGGCGCCGGCCGTGAACAGCCCGACGGCGGCGAACAGCGACCAGACGTACGCCTCCCGGCCGTAGCCGGTGGGGTGGAGGTCGTCCTGCGGCCGGCGCGCGCGCCGCTCGGCCTGCAGCAGGAAGACCTCGTTGCCGGAGTCCGCCCAGGAGTGCGCCGCCTCCGCGACCATCGACGCGGACCCGGTGATGATCGCCGCGATCGTCTTCGCGAGCGCGACGAGGATGTTCGCGCCGAGCGCGAAGAGGACCGTGAACAGACTCTGCTCCGACGGCTTGGGGGACATGATCGTCACCATACGACCACCACGGCGGCGACGGCAGCACCTCGAAAGCCGTGACGTAGTAACAAGGCGTGACGTAATAACACGAAGGCCCCGATCTCTGATCGGGGCCTTCATCCTGTGTGTCCGAGGGGGGACTTGAACCCCCACGCCCTATACGGGCACTAGCACCTCAAGCTAGCGCGTCTGCCATTTCCGCCACCCGGACGGGTGTTTCCGGCCGCCGATCGTTCCGGCTGCCGAAGAAAGACATTAGCACGAAACGTTCACCCGCTCCGACATCGTCGCGCACCCCGGGCGTGGCGGGTGGGAGCGCCCGGTAGCGTGGACGCATGACCGACACTCCCGACACCGCCCTCGACGAGACCGCCGTCATCGCGCGCGACCTCATCCGGTTCGACACCACCAACTACGGGGAGGGCCGGTCCAACGGCGAGACCGACGCGGCCGAGTACGTCGAGGCGCGGCTGCGCGCGCTCGGCCTCGCCCCACAGCTGTTCGAGTCCGACCCGGGCCGCACGAGCGTCGTCGCCCGCGTGGAGGGCCGCAACAGCGCCAAGCCCGCCCTCGTCGTGCACGGCCACCTGGACGTCGTCCCCGCCGACCCGCGCAACTGGTCGGTCGACCCGTTCGGCGGCGTGGTGAAGGACGGCCTGCTCTGGGGCCGCGGCGCGGTCGACATGAAGAACATGGACGCCATGATCCTGACCGCGGTGGGCGACATCCTGGCCGCGGGGGAGCAGCCGGAGCGCGACCTGGTGCTCGCCTTCTTCGCCGATGAGGAGGACGGCGGCCGGCGCGGCTCGCACTTCCTGGTCGACACCCAGCCGCAGCTGTTCGCCGGGGCCACGGAGGCCATCAGCGAGGTCGGCGGCTACTCGATCGAGCTCGGCGGCCGGCGCGCGTACCTGCTGCAGACCGGGGAGAAGTCCCTGGTCTGGATCAAGCTGATCGCCCGCGGGCGCGCCGCGCACGGGTCGCGGCTGATCCGCGACAACGCCATCACGAAGCTGGCGGAGGCGGTGGTCGCGATCGGCAGGCGGGAGTGGCCGATCCAGCTGACCGACACCACCACCCGGCTCGTGGCCGAGCTCGGCCGGCTCCTCGACGTCGACCCGGAGCAGGTCGGCCCGGACGAGGTCGTCATCCGCACCGGCACCGCCGCCGGCTTCATCCTCGCCACGCTGCGCACCACGAGCAATCCGACGCTGCTGGAGGCCGGCTACAAGCACAACGTCATCCCGGACACCGCCGAGGCGCTGGTCGACATCCGGACGCTGCCGGGCGAGGAGGACCGCGTGCTCGCGGAGGTCCGTGAGCTGATCGGCGACGACGTGGAGATCCAGGTCATGCACCGCGACATCGGCCTGGAGGCGGAGTTCGGCGGCGAACTGGTGGACGCGATCACCGGCACCCTCGAGCGGCACGATCCCGGCGCCCCCGTGCTCCCGTACCTCCTCTCCGGGGGCACCGACAACAAGGCGCTGAGCCGGCTCGGGATCACCGGTTACGGCTTCGCGCCGCTGCGACTGCCGAGCGACCTCGACTTCCCCGGGATGTTCCACGGCGTCGACGAGCGGGTGCCGTTGGAGGCGCTAGTGTTCGGCAGGTCCGTCCTGCGCGACCTGCTGCGCAGCTACTGAAAGAGCTTTCGTGGAATTCCTCAACGCCCTCATCCTGGGTGTCGTCCAGGGACTCACCGAGTTCCTGCCGATCTCCTCCAGCGCCCACATCCGCATCGTCGGGACGCTGCTGGGCACCGGAGCAGACCCCGGCGCCCGCTTCACCGCGATCATCCAGCTCGGCACCGAGGCCGCGGTGCTGCTGTACTTCTGGCGCGACATCGCGCGCATCGTCAGCCGCTGGTTCCAGGCCCTGCTCGGCCGGATCCCGCGCAACGATCCCGACGCCCGGATGGGCTGGCTGGTGATCGTCGGCAGCGTCCCGATCGTGGTGCTGGGGCTGCTCTTCCAGGACGCGATCGAGACGACCTTCCGCTCGCTCTGGATCGTGGCGACGACGCTCATCGTCTTCGGCATCCTGCTCGGCGTCGCCGACCGCGTCGGCGCGAAGACCCGGCGGCTGAAGGAGCTCACCTGGGGGAACGGGATCGTCTTCGGTTTCGCCCAGGCGCTCGCCCTGATCCCCGGCGTCTCGCGCTCCGGCGGCACGATCACGGCCGGCCTGTTCATGGGCTACCAGCGCCGTGCGGCCGCGCGCTACTCGTTCCTGCTGGCGATCCCCGCCGTGTTCGGCAGCGGGCTGTACCAGCTGTTCAAGGCGTTCAAGGAACCCTGCACGGAGGCGCTGGCCCAGGCAGGCACGTGCACCGCCGAGGTGTTCGGCCCGGTCGAGACCGCGGCCGCGACGGTCGTCGCCTTCGTGGTCGGAATCGTCGTGATCGCCTTCTTCATGGGCTACATCTCGCGGCGCAGCTTCCTGCCGTTCGTCGTCTATCGCATCGGGCTCGGCGGGCTGCTGATGGTCCTGCTGGGGACGGGCACGCTGGAGGCCTGATGGCCGCGCGACACGCCAGGGACGACAGGAGGCGCGGGTGAATTCGGGCGGGAATCAGCCCCGGCGCGGGTCGTCGCCCGCCTTGCCGTCGCGGCCGTCCCGCCCGTCGCCGCGGCGGCGGAGGTAGCGCTCGAACTCCTGGGCGATCGCCTCGCCGCTGGCCTCGGGGGAGTCGACGGTGTCGCGGGCCTGCTCCAGCTGCTGGATGTAGGCGGCCATCTCCTCGTCGTCGGAGGCGAGCGCGTCGATCCCGGCCTCCCAGGCGGCGGCCTCCTCGACCAGCGACCCGCGCGGGATCGTGACGTCGACCAGCTCTTCGAGCTTGTCGATGAGGGCGAGGACCGCCTTCGGGCTCGGCGCGTTGTGCACGTAGTGCGGCACGGACGCCCAGATCGAGATGGAGGGGATGCCGACGTCCTCCGCACCCTCGGCGAGCGCGCTGAGGATGCCGACCGGCCCCTCGTAGGTGGAGCGCTCGATGCCGAGCTCGGCGCGCACGGCCGCCGACTCGCTGGAGGCGAAGACCGAGATCGGCCGGGTGTGCGGAACGTCGGCCAGCATCGCGCCGAGGAAGACGATCACGCCGATGTCCTCGGCGAGCGCGGCGTCCATGATCTCGGCCGTGAAGCTGCGCCAGCTGCGCGACGGCTCCGTGCCGAGCAGGAGGTAGATGTTGCCGGAGTTGTCGCCGGTGACGTCGAGCTCGGCGTCGCCCGCGAGCGCGTCGCCGACCCTCCCCGGCCGGGCGGGGCCCATGACGACCGCGGACGGCCAGACCAGGCGCCTGCGGCCGTCGTCGTCGGTGACCACCGGGCGGTTGAACTGGAAGTCGAAGTAGAGCTCCGGATCCACTTCGGCGATGGGGACGACGTCGAGCTGCTCCTTGAGCGTCTTCACGGCGCCGCTGGCCGCTTCGCCTGCGTCGTTCCACCCTTCGAAGGCCACAACCAGGATGCGGCCGCCGAGGATGTTCTTCGCGTCAGTCACGTGGCGTACTCGTCCTCTCGGTCGGCGCCCGTTCGGCCGCCGTATCCACCAAGGATAGGCCCCGACCCCGTCGCGATAGACTTGCCGGTCGTGACCGATCTGACCACGCACCCGCTGCCGGCCGCCGTCCTCTGGGACATGGACGGCACCCTCGTCGACACCGAGCCGTACTGGATGGCCTCCGAGCAGGAGCTCGTCGGCTCGTTCGGCGGCACCTGGACCCACGATGACGGACTGCTGCTGGTCGGCCTCGGGCTCTGGAACTCGGCCGAGATCCTGCGCTCGCGCGGGGTGGCGATGGACCCGGACGAGATCGTGCACTGGCTGACCGAGCGGGTGCGCCAGCGGCTGGCCGAGCAGGGCGTCCCGTGGCGGCCCGGCGCGCGCGAGCTGCTCCGGTCGCTGCGCGATCAGGGTGTGCGCACAGCGCTGGTGACCATGTCGGTGCGCAGCATGGCGGAGCAGATCGTCGCGGCCATCCCGTTCGACGCCTTCGACATCATCGTCAGCGGCGACGAGGTCATCGAGCCGAAGCCGCATCCGGCGCCGTACCTGCGCGCCGCCGAGCTGCTGGGCGTCGAGCCCGGCGACGCCGTGGCGATCGAGGACTCCCTGGTCGGGCTGTCCTCGGCCGTGGCGTCGGGGGCCGCGACGATCGGCGTCCCGCACATCGTGCCGCTGCCGGAGTCGGACGAGCACACGCTGTGGGACACGCTGGAGGGCCGCACGGCCGACGACATCGCGGCCGTGGCCGCCGGGCGGCGCGCCGTCATCGATCAGCCGACCGTCATCGATCAGGAGGACGCACGATGAGCGCCGAGAACTCGAGCGAGGGCCGTCGGAGCTCCGGCCCGTTCCGGGTGGGCGACCGCGTCCAGCTGACCGGCCCCAAGGGCCGCATGAACACGATCACCCTGGAGCCGGGCAAGCTCTTCCACAGCCACCGCGGCGTGCTGGCGCACGACGCCATCATCGGCCTGCCCGACGGCTCGGTCGTCGTCAACAACGCCGGCGTCGAGCACCTGGCGCTGCGCCCGCTGCTCAACGACTTCGTCATGTCGATGCCGCGCGGCGCCGCGATCATCTACCCGAAGGACGCCGCGCAGATCCTCGCGCTGGCCGACATCTTCCCCGGCGCCACGGTCGTGGAGGCCGGCGTCGGCTCCGGCGCGCTGTCGCTGTGGCTGCTGCGCGCGATCGGTCCGGAAGGCCGGTTGCTGTCGTTCGAGCGCCGCGAGGAGTTCGCCGATGTGGCCCGCGCCAACGCAGCGACCTTCCTCGGCGGGGACCCGGCGAACTGGACGGTCACCGTCGGCGACCTGCAGGAGGAGCTGACCGCCGCCGTCGAGCCGGCGAGCGTCGACCGGGTGGTGCTCGACATGCTCGCGCCGTGGGAGACGCTGGACGCCGTCACCGCGGCGCTGAAGCCCGGCGGCGTCGTGCTCTGCTACGTCGCCACGGTGACGCAACTCTCCCGCGTCGCCGAGGCGATCCGCGCGACCGGCCACTACACGCACCCGCAGTCGAGCGAGACGATGGTCCGCGGCTGGCACGTCGAGGGCCTCGCCGTGCGCCCCGACCACCGGATGATCGCCCACACCGGCTTCCTGATCACCGCCCGCCGCCTGGCGCCGGACACCGTCCTGCCCGAGCTCAAGCGCCGGCCGTCGAAGAGCGACTACGACGACGCCGACGTCGAGGCCTGGACGCCCGGCGCGCTGGGGGAGCGGCAGTCGAGCCCGAAGAGCCTGCGCAAGCGGATGCGGGAGGCCGAGGCCAGCGCGGCGCTCGCCCGCGACGGCGGCGCGGAGGCCGCGGCGGACGCCGGCGCCGGTGACGAGCGCGACCCGCACGTCGACTAGCATGGATGAGGTCGTGAGGCGCGCTGCCTGACGCTCCTCCCCACCGTTCGCATCGAAAGAGGACCCGTGCGCACTGCTACCGCACTCGGAAGATCGTCCGCTGCCCTCCTCGCCGTCGGCATCGCCGCCGCGGCGCTGACCGGATGTTCGTCCAACCCGAACGCCGACTGCGGCTCCGCGCTGAAGAGCGGTCAGGCGTCGTCGCTGGTGACGGCCACGGGACCGATCGGCAGCGAGCCGACGATCAGCATGCCGACGCCCGTCGACACGACGACGTCGCAGCGCACGATCCTCACCACCGGGACCGGCCAGCCGGTCATCAACGGCCAGATGGTCGAGATCCAGTACACGCTCCTCGACGGCCAGACCGGCCAGGTCGGCGAGAAGGGCAGCTACGGCGGCGACACCACGCCGATCACGATCGGCAACTCCAACGCCGCCATCAGCAACGGCCTGCTCTGCGCGCCGGTCGGCTCCCGCGTCGCCGTCGCGATCTCGCCGAAGGACTCCGGCGGCGCCGGGTCGGGCAACACGACGATCCTCGTCGCCGACATCATGCACGCCTACCTGCCCGCGGCCAACGGCGCCGTCCGTCCCGCGGTCTCCGGCTTCCCGACCGTCGTGCTCGCGCCGACCGGCCAGCCGGGCATCACGATCCCGTCCTCCGGCGGCGCCCCCAAGACGGTGCGCAGCGAGGTCCTCAAGGAGGGCGACGGCGAGGAGGTCAAGGCCACCTCGCAGGTCGTCCTGCACTACACCGCCGTGGGCTGGGACCAGAAGAACGTGGTCATGAGCAGCTGGCAGAGCAAGTCGCCCGACATCGTGTCGATGAGCACCGGGCAGAGCGCGCTCAACCAGGCGCTGCCGCAGGAGGTCCTCAAGCCGCTGATCGGCCAGAAGGTCGGCTCGCAGCTGGTCATCGAGGCACCGGCCAACGGCAACGTCCCCGCCGCCGCCTGGGTGGTCGACATCCTCGGCATCCGCTGACTCCCGACTAGGATGGTCGGGTGCCCCGATCCTCGTCTTCGCCCGCGCGCGTCCCGGTCGAGGAGCGTCTGTTCAGCCTCGTGCTGGCGCTGCTCGCGACCGAGAACGGCCTGACGAAGAACGAGATCCTCTCGACCGTCCAGGGCTACCGCCAGCGCTACGAGGCGCACGGCGACAACAGCAGCCTGGAGCGCCAGTTCGAGCGCGACAAGGACGACATCCGCGAGCTCGGCGTGCCGCTGGAGACCGTGGAGTCGCCGGAGGCGGCCGGGAACAACCAGCTGCTGCGCTACCGCATCCCGAAGGGCGCCTACGACCTCCCGCAGGACGTGGTCTTCTCCCCGGAGGAGATCACCCTGCTCGGCCTGGCCGCCACGGTCTGGCGCGAGGGGTCGCTGTCGGGGGAGTCGCGCCGCGCGCTCATGAAGCTGCGCTCGCTCGGCGTGGAGGCCGACGAGCCGGTCGTCGGCTACGCGCCGCGGCTGCGCGCGCGGGAGAGCGCGTTCGACCCGCTCAGCCAGGCGCTGGAGCGGCACGCGATCGTCCAGTTCCCCTACCTCAAGCCCGGTGAGAGCGCGTCCCGCGTGCGCACGGTGGCGCCGCTCGCGCTCGTGCAGCACCAGGGCCGCTGGCACCTGCAGGGCATCGACCAGGAGGCCGGCGGCTCGCGCACCTTCCTGCTCTCCCGGATGGTCGGCCCGGTCAAAGTCACCAACCGCACCTTCGTGCCGGAGGGAGACGACTTCGCCGAGCGCGCGCTCGAGGACCTCGAGCGGATCTGGGCGGCCAACGTGGCCGAGATCGAGGTGACGGCGGGAACCGACGCCGCGACGCGGCTGCGCAAGCGCTACGGCGACGCCGTCCCCGCCGAGCACCCGGGCGGGGCGTTCCGCCTGACCGTGAACTTCTCCGACATCAACATCCTCGCCGACCAGCTCGCGGCGTTCGGCCCGGAGGTGCTGGTGCTCTCGCCCGAGGAGCTGCGCGGCAAGGTGGTCGACCGGCTGATCGCGGTCGCCGAGGCGCACGAGCGGCCCGCTCCGGGCGCGGGGGAGGGACGGGGCCGTGGCTGAGCGCAGGCGACCGATGCAGGCGCAGGACAAGCTGGCGTTCCTGCTGGCGCTGGTGCCGTACCTGATGGACCGCGACCGGGTGACCGTCGCGGAGGCCGCCGAGCACTTCGGCGTGGACGAGGAGAGCATGCGCGACGCCGTGCGGCTCATCGCCGTCTCCGGCATCCCCGGCGAGACGAACGCGTACCAGCCGGGCGACCTGTTCGACATCTCCTGGGACGAGTTCGAGGACAACGACCGCATCGTCCTCACCCACCAGGTCGCGATCGACGACTCGCCCCGGTTCTCCGCCCGCGAGGCCGCCGCGCTCATCGCGGGCCTCCAGTACCTGACCGCGCTGCCGGAGAACGCCGACCGCGACGTGATCGGCTCGCTGATGGCCAAGCTCGCCCGCGGCGCGTCCGCGGCGCCCAGCCAGGTCGCTGTCGCCCGCTCGGAGTCGGACGAGGCGCTCGCCACCATCCGGGAGGCCGTCATCGCCGGCACCCAGCTGGAGTTCGACTACCTCAACTCGCGCGGCGAGCGCGAGCGCCGCCGGGTCGACCCGCTGCGCGTCGAGTCCGCCGACCAGGACTGGTACCTGCGCGGCTGGGACCACCTGCGCACGGCGATCCGGACCTTCCGGCTCGACCGCATCGACGGCCTGGTCGCCACCGCGGAGCCGATCACCTACCGGCCGGGCGACCTCAAGCTGCCGGAGACGCTGTTCGAGGGGACGCCGGAGGACCAGTTGGTCACCGTCGAGGTCTCCGCGTCCGCCGTCCCGCTCATCGAGGACTACATCCCGGACGGCGCGCCGCGCCAGGAGCGGGACGGCGTCATCCGCACGAGCGTCCGCGTCGCCCACTTCCACGGTCTCAAGCGCCTCGTGGCGGGCCTCGCCGGCGTCCTGACCGTGCTCGACCCGCCGGAGGCCAGGCAGCTCGTCGCGGAATGGGCGCGTGCGGGCGCCGACCGCTACCGTTAGGCTCCCTCCATGCCGTGGTGGTCGTGGGTCGTCATCTGGGTCGTGCTGGTGCTCGGCCTGCTGGGCATGCTCGCGTTCTTCGCCTGGTGGCTGTTCCGCAAGGTGATGGCAGCCGGCCGCGAGGCGAGCGCGCTGATCGACAAGGCCGACCTGCTCAGGCAACGGTCGGATGACATGCGGTACGCTGAGTTTCACAGCGCGGTCTTCGCCGATGCGGAAGAGCTCAGGGCTCAGCGCGAGCAGGCCGTGGCCGACCGTCAGGTCGCACGGCAAGCTCGCAGAGATCGGCGGGTCCAGCGCGGTAAAATACTCGTCAACGCGGACCCGTTCCGCTACTCGTACTTGAACAAAAGGACGTAAATCATGCTCGGCGGCCTCACCGGATGGCACCTGCTCATCATTCTCGCGGTCATCCTGCTCCTCTTCGGTGCGCCCAAGCTCCCCGCGCTCGCCAAGAGCATCGGTCAGTCCATGCGGATCTTCAAGGGCGAGGTCGACGAGATGAAGAAGGACGGCAAGGACGGCTCCGCCGACGCGGGCGCCGACACGTCCTCCGCGCCCAGCGCCGCGGCGCCCAGCGCCCCCGCGCCCACCGGTCCTGCTCCCAGCTCCGACTCGACCGAGTCCAAGCCGAAGCAGTAGCTGAGTGGCCTCCACCAAGCGAGGCAAGAACCGCGAAGGCCGGATGTCGCTGGCCGAGCACTTCATCGAGCTTCGTAAACGTCTGTTCCGCGCTGCGCTCGGCCTGCTGGTCGGCGCGGTCGTGGGCTGGATCCTCGCGGGTCCCGTGATGGACGCCCTGCGCTCCCCGATCACCGAGATCGCGAAGCAGCAGGGCCGCGAAGCCATGCTCAACTACGGCAGCATCACCGGAGCGTTCGACCTCAAGATGCAGATGGCGATCACCATCGGCGTGATCGTCTCGAGCCCGGTGTGGCTGTGGCAGATCTGGGCGTTCTTCGTCCCGGCCCTGACGCGCAAAGAGCTCAAGTACGCGTTCGGGTTCTTCTTCACGGCGGTGCCACTGTTCATCGCGGGCGGGGTGGCCGGCTGGCTGCTCGTGCCGCACATGGTCGGGCTGCTGACCAGCTTCGCGCCGGAGCAGGACTCCGCGATCATCGACGCGAAGACCTACATCGACTTCGTCACCAAGCTCGTCCTCGCGGTCGGCGTCGCGTTCGTGCTGCCGGTCTTCCTGGTCCTGCTCAACTTCGTCGGCGTGCTGAGCGCCAAGTCGATCATCGCCTCGTGGCGCTGGGCGATCATCCTGATCGCGCTCTTCACCGCCATCGCCACCCCCGCGGCCGACGTGCTCTCGATGTTCCTGCTCGCGGTGCCGATGGTGCTGCTCTACTTCGGCGCCTACGCCGTGGCCTGGCTGCACGACCGCCGCGCGGCCAAGGCGGCGATGCGACTGGAGGCCGAGCTCGCGGCATAGGCTGGTCGCGTGACCGACCAGCAGCAGCTCTCCCCGGCCGAACGCTTCGCCGCCTCCCGGCAGCGGGCCCAGCAGCCTCTGCTGGAGACGTTCCGGGCCGGGCTGCGATTCGACCTGGACCCCTTCCAGCGCGAGGCCTGCGCGAGCCTGGAGAACGGTCGGAGCGTGCTGGTCGCGGCGCCGACCGGAGCGGGAAAGACCATCGTGGCGGAGTTCGCGGTGTTCCTCGCCATGCGCGAGGCGAATTCGAAGGTGTTCTACACCACGCCGATGAAGGCCCTGAGCAATCAGAAGTTCCAGGAGTTCGTCGAGGCGTACGGACCGGAGTCCGTGGGTCTCCTGACCGGCGACACCAACATCAACTCGCACGCCCGCATCGTGGTGATGACCACCGAGGTGCTGCGCAACATGCTGTACGCCGACTCCGACCTCCTCGGCGACCTCGCCTACGTCGTGATGGACGAGGTGCACTACCTGGCCGACCGGTTCCGCGGGGCCGTGTGGGAGGAGGTCATCATCCACCTCCCGCAGCAGGTCCGGATGGTCTCGCTCAGCGCGACGGTGTCCAACGCCGAGGAGTTCGGCGACTGGCTGCAGGCCGTGCGCGGCGACACCGATGTCGTCGTGTCGGAGGAACGCCCGGTGCCGCTGGAGCAGCACATCCTGATGCGCTCCAAGCTGATCGACCTGTTCGACTCGTCCGGGCTGGCTGCGACCAACCGGGTGAACCCGGAGCTGGTGCAGATGGCGCGCTACGGCGGCCGCGTCCTCTCCGGCCGGCAGACCCGCGACGTCGGGCGCTACCACTCGCGCGGCGGCCGCCCCGACACGTTCCGGATGAACCGGCCCGACATCGTGCGGCTGCTGGACGAGCACAACCTGCTCCCGGCGATCTTCTTCATCTTCAGCAGGAACGGCTGCGACGCTGCCGTCCGGCAGACGCTCCGCGAGGGCGTCCGGCTCACCGAGGCGCGCGAGCGCGACGAGATCCGCGCGATCGTGGAGGAGCGCTGCCGCACGCTGCTCGACGAGGACCTGGCGGTCCTCGGCTACTGGGAGTGGCTGGAGGGCCTGGAGCGCGGCGTCGCGGCACACCACGCCGGCATGCTGCCGGCCTTCAAGGAGGTCGTGGAGGAGCTGTTCCGGCGCAAGCTGGTCAAGGTCGTGTTCGCGACCGAGACGCTGGCGCTCGGCATCAACATGCCCGCCCGCACCGTCGTGCTGGAGAAGCTGGAGAAGTTCAACGGCGAGGCCCGCGTGCCGATCACGCCGGGGGAGTACACCCAGCTCACCGGGCGCGCCGGTCGCCGCGGCATCGACGTCGAAGGCCACTCCGTGATCCAGTGGGAGGACGGCCTCGACCCGCAGTCGGTCGCGTCGCTGGCCTCCCGGCGCAGCTACCCGCTCAACTCCAGCTTCCGGCCCACCTACAACATGGCGGTCAACCTCATCGACCAGTTCGGCCGGACGCGGACCCGGGAGATCCTGGAGTCGTCGTTCGCGCAGTTCCAGGCCGACCGCGCCGTGGTGGACCTGGCCCGCAAGGTGCGGCAGCAGGAGGAGTCGCTCGCCGGCTACGAGAAGGCGATGGAGTGCCACCTCGGCGACTTCCGCGAGTACTCGCGCATCCGCCGCGAGCTCAGCGACCTGGAGAAGAAGGGCCAGCGCATCGAGAACGCCTCCAAGGCCGAGCGCGAGCGCCGGCAGCGCCAGCTCGCCGCGCTGCGGAAGCGGATGAAAGAGCACCCGTGCCACCGCTGCCCGGACCGCGAGCAGCACGCCCGCTGGGCCGAGCGCTGGTGGAAGCTGAAGCGCGACACCGACCGGCTGAGCGCGCAGATCCAGTCCCGCACCGGCGCCGTCGCGAAGGTCTTCGACCGGGTGTCCGACGTGCTGCTGGAACTCGGCTACCTGACCGAGGAGGACGGCGAGACCGCCCTCACCGTGCACGGCCGCACGCTCAAGCGCATCTACGGCGAGCGCGACCTCCTCGTCGCCGAGTGCCTGCGCCGCGGGTACTGGAAGGAGCTCGACGCCGCCGGCCTCGCCGCCATGGCGTGCGCACTCGTCTTCGAGCCGCGCCGCGACGACGGCCTGGCGCACGACCGCAACCTCCCGCGCGGCGCCTTCCGGCCCGCACTGGAGCGCACGACCGATCTGTGGGCCAGGCTGGACGACCTGGAGCGCGACAACCGCCTCCCGGGCAGTGAGCCCGTCTCAACCGCGCTCGCGCTGGCGATGCATCAGTGGGCGCGCGGCGCGGCGCTGGACGTGGTGCTCCGCGAGGCGGACATGGCCGCCGGCGACTTCGTGCGCTGGGCGAAGCAGACCATCGACCTCCTGGATCAGCTCTCGCTGGTCGCGCAGGGCAACGTCGGGCGTACCGCGCGACAGGCTCTGGAGTCGATCCGCCGCGGCATCGTGGCGTACTCGGCCGTTGCCTGAGGGGGCGCCGTTGCCTGAGGGGACGCAGGTGCCTGAGTCCACGGCTGTGAGGGACGCCGAGCGTGATGCTTTAGGCTCTCCCTTCGTGACCCGAACGCCGCGCGCCCGCCGATCGCGGCGCGCTGCGCTGCCGCCGGCGCCGCTGCCGCTCTGGCTCGCGGTCCTCGTCGCGATCGGCGCCGGTCCCGTCCTCGCCGCCGGCTTCCCCGGGCAGAACCTGTGGCCGCTGACGTTCGTCGGCATCGGGATGGTGCTGCTCGCGCAGCGCGGCCGGACGTCGGGGAACGCATTCCTGGTCGGCTGGCTCGCGGGCGAGGCGTTCTACCTGGTGCACGTCTCCTGGACCTCGCTGTACCTCGGGCCGGTGCCGTGGGTCGCGCTCTCGACCCTGGAGGCGCTGTTCTGGGGCGCAGGCGGCGTCCTGCTCACCCTGGCCTACCGCTGGGTGCCGCGAGCGTGGCCGGGCATCGCCGGGCGGCTCGGCTTGGTGCCCGTGATCGTCGCAGGGCTCTGGGTGCTCCGGGAGTACGTGACGGGCAACTGGCCCTACGGCGGCTTCTCCTGGGGCCGGGTAGCGGAGTCGCAGTCGCTGAGCCCGTACGCGCCGCTGGTGGCCTGGCTCGGCATCTCCGGCCTGAGCTTCGTGATGGTCTGGCTGGTCGCCCTCCTGATCGAGCTGTTCTTCGCGGTCGACGTGCGCGCGCTCGTGCGCGGCGCCGTCGCCGCCGGCGCCATCGCGCTGGTGCTCGCGGTGCCGTCGTGGCCGGCGACGACGCACGGGACCACCCGCATCGCCGCGGTGCAGGGCAACGGGCCGGCCGGGTACTTCGACAACGCGCCGGAGGGGGCGGTCCTGGACACCCAGATCACCGAGACGCTCAAAATCCCGGCGTCGCAGTCGACCGGGGACAAGAAGCTCGACATGGTCGTCTGGCCGGAGGGCGCCGCCCAGCCGGACCCCACGCGCGACCCGGGCACAGCCTCCGTCCTGGACCTGTTGAGCCGCAAGTTCGGCGCTCCGTTCATCGTCGGGACGATCACCTACCGCGACGGCAAGTACTTCAACACGTCGCTGCAGTGGGAGGCGGGCAAGGGCGCCGTCGACTACTACGACAAGAAGCACCCGGTCCCGTTCGGCGAGTACGTGCCCGACCGCTCGTTCTGGCGACCGCTCGCCCCGAGCCTCATCGACCTGATCGGCCGCGACTACTCGCCGGGGACGCGCGACAACGTGTTCGACGTCGGCGGCGTCCGCGCGGGCATCTCGATCTGCTTCGACATCGTCGACGACCAGCTCCTCACCGACATGATGGACGATGGCGCGCAGGTCATCCTGGCGCAGACGAACAACGCCGACTTCGGCAAGACCGACGAGAACGAGCAGCAGCTCGCGATCGCCCGGCTGCGCGCGATCGAGTCGGGACGCGCCCTGGTGAACATCTCGACGGTCGGCAGCAGCCAGATCATCGCCCAGGACGGGAAGACCATCACCGAGATCCCGCCGTTCCAGCCCGGCCACATGGTCGCGGACGTCCCGCTCGGCACGACCACCACCCCGTCGACGCTGCTCAGCCGCGGCATCGAGTTCCTCGTGGCCGGCCTCGGGCTCTTCGGCCTGCTGGCGGCAGCGCTCTGCCGCAGACTGCCGGCGCCCGTGATCAGAAAACCGCCGGCATGAGAAAGCCGCTCCCACCCCAGGGGTGAGAGCGGCTGAACGGGTGCGACCGTCAGGCGGTGTGCTTGTGCTCGGTCGTCCCGCGGCGTGCGCGCAGGTACTGGAGCCGCTCCTCGAGGAGCTCTTCGAGCTCGGCGCGGGTGCGACGCTCCAGGAGCATGTCCCAGTGGCTGCGCGGCGTCTTGACGTCCGAGTGGTCGATCTCGACGGGCTTGTCGTCGACAAGCCGGCGGGCCTCGTGCCCGCAGTGCTTGCACTCCCAGGCATCGGGAGCCTCGGCCTCGGCGGCGAAGACCATTTCGGTCTCCTTGCCGCAGTCGGGGCACAGGTAGGTGTAACGGGAACGCGGAGAGTAGACGACGCCTTCTTCACTTTGTAAGCTCTGGGCGCCAAGCCTCATTCCGCGCAAACTGCGATCTGCCATCGTGTGGTCTCCTCTTCGCGCGAATCCTCACTTTTATAAACCAGCAAGCTGGGGATTCTCTTTCCGCGTGCCCCCTTCTCTCAGTGGGCTCACAGTGTCGGCGAAGGGCCGCGACGTCAGTTCCGCGTCTCGACCAGGGATTTCAGGAGGTCGCAGCGGTTCGTGACGATGCCGTCGACTCCCAGGTCGAGCAGCCGGTTCATGTCGGCCACGTCGTCCACAGTCCACACATGCACCTCGGCGCCGGCCGCATGCACCGCGCGGACGGTGCGGGCCGTGACCAAGCGCAGCGGTCCGCGGCGCTCCGGGATCTGCACCGCCGCGAACCCGCGCAGGGCCCGGCGGGCGAGCGGCCGGATCCCCAGCTTCGCACCGATCAGAGCCGGCACGAACTCCGTGACCGACGGCGACACCGCGACCTCCGGCAGGGCGGCGGTCGCGGCCTTCCTGCGGGCCGCGGAGAAGCTCGTGAGGAGCACGCGGTCGGCCGCTCGGGCCCGGAGGATCGCCGCGGCGGCGGGAGCGGCGGCGCGCTGGTCCTTGATGTCGATGTTGAACCGCGCCTCGGGGAACGCGTCCAGCGCCTCCGCGAGTGAGCAGAAGGTCTGGCCGTCGCCGAGCGGGATGCGCCGCAGCTCCGCCAGCGCGAGCTGGTCCACGCGGCCGTCGCGACCGGCCACCCGGGCCAGGTCGGGGTCGTGGCTGACCACTGCCTCGCCGTCGGCGGACGCGTGCACGTCGGTCTCCAGGTGCGTCGCGCCCGCGCTCAGGGCCTTCAGGAACGCCAGCAGGGTGTTCTCCGGCGCGCCGACGGCGAGGCCGCGGTGCGCGATGATGCGCGGCCGCGGCCCGTCGAGGAACCTCACGCCCAGAACGTCAGGCCGAGGGAACGGGCGGGGGAGTCGGGGCCGCGGGCGCCGCGACGGCGGGCTCCACCGACGGCGCGGTCTGCGCAGCGGCGGGGACCACGCCCGGCCCGGCGGGTGCGGAGCCCTTCGGCCCGAACGCCTGGCCGATGCCCTTCAGCGCCTCCGTGAGCTCGCTCGGGATGACCCAGAGCTTGTTCGCGCTGCCCTCGGCGAGCTTCGGCAGCGTCTGCAGATACTGGTAGGCCAGCAGCAGGTTGTCCGGGTTCCCCTCGTGGATGGCGCCGAAGACGGTCGTGATCGCCTTCGCCTCGCCCTCCGCACGGAGCACGGCGGCCTTCGCGTCGCCCTCCGCCTTGAGGATCGCGGCCTGCCGCAGACCCTCCGCGTTGAGGATCTCGGACTGCTTCGTGCCCTCGGCCGTCAGGATCAGCGCACGACGGTCGCGCTCGGCGCGCATCTGCTTCTCCATCGAGTCCTGGATGGAAACGGGCGGGTCGATCGCCTTCAGCTCGACGCGGGACACTCGGATGCCCCACTTGCCGGTGGCCTCGTCGAGCACCAGGCGGAGCTGGCCGTTGATGTTGTCGCGGCTGGTCAGCGCGGCTTCGAGGTTGAGGCCGCCGACCACGTTGCGGAGGGTGGTCGTGGTGAGCTGCTCGACGGCGCCGAGGTAGTTGGCGATCTCGTACGTCGCGGCGCGCGCGTCGGTCACCTGGAAGTAGACCACCGTGTCGATCGAGACGACCAGGTTGTCCTCGGTGATCACCGGCTGCGGCGGGAAGGAGACGACCTGCTCGCGGAGGTCGATGAGCGGCCGCACCTTGTCGATGAACGGCACGACCACGTTGAGGCCCGGGGTGAGCGTCTTGTGATACCGGCCCAGCCGCTCCACCACCCCGGCCCGCGCCTGCGGGATGATCCGGATGGCGCGGAACAGCGTGACCAGCACGAAGATCGCGATCACCAGAACGATGACCGAGACCACGATGGTCACGACGAGCTGGGTGACATCGGTCACGTCAGGCTCCTCTCGGTGAGGTCGCCGGCTCCCGCCGACACGGGGGACGGGGCCACGACGGCTGTCGCGCCCTCGATGCTCAGGACGATGACGTGCTCGCCGGGCACCAGCTCCGCGGGACCGGCCTGCGCGGGGGAGAGCCGGGCGGTCCAGGTCTCGCCGACGGACAGCTTGACCAGGCCGGCGGTGCGCGAGACGGTCGAGACGACCACGCCGTTCATGCCGATCAGCGCGTCGACGTTGCTCTTGGTGGGATCGCCGCCCCGCTTGAGCCGGTGCAGCAGCGGCGGCCGGATGAAGAACACCAGGACCACCGAGAGCGCGGCGGCGATGATGAGCTGCAGCCACCAGGGCGCCCCGAGCAGCCCGGCGAGCAGACCGCCCAGGCTGCCGATCGCGATCATGAGGAAGACGAAGTCCAGCGTCAGCATCTCGATGATCACGAACACGAGGATGAGGACGAGCCACGCGATCCAGGCGTAGGACGTGATGTCCATGAGCTTCCCCCTCTCGACACATCACTATGTACTTGCTAGAACGCTAGCATTCGCGCGGCCCGCAGTACGGAACGCACTTGGTAGTCTCAGAAAGCCGTGTCGTCCAACGCTCTAGGAGTACCCGTGTCCAACGCTTCCGCGTCCGCCAGCCCGCTCGAGCAGGGCAGCCTCACCGGCAAACGCGCCCTCGTCACCGGTTCGTCGCGGGGCATCGGCGCCGACACGGTCCAGTACCTCGCCGACGCCGGCGCGGCGGTCGCCATCAACTACCGCAACAAGGAGGCGCGCGCCGTCAAGCTGGCCGACGCGATCCGCGAGCAGGGCGGCACGGCCATCACCGTCGGCGCCGACCTGACCGACCCCGAGTCGGTCCGCTCGCTGTTCCAGACCATCGCCGACGAGTGGGGCGGCCTCGACATCCTGGTCCTGAACGCCTCCGGCGGCATGGAGTCCGGCATGGCGGAGGACTACGCGATGCAGCTCAACCGCGACGCCCAGGTGAACGTCCTGACCTCGGCCCTCCCGCTGATGTCGAGCGGCTCGCGCGTGGTGTTCGTCACCAGCCACCAGGCCCACTTCATCCGCTCGACCCCGACGATGCCCGAGTATGAGGCCGTCGCGCTCAGCAAGCGGGCGGGCGAGGACGCCCTGCGCGCCCTGCTCCCCGAGCTGACCGAGAAGGGCGTCGAGTTCGTCGTGGTCTCCGGCGACATGATCGAGGGCACGATCACCGCCACGCTGCTGAACCGGCTGAACCCGGGCGCGATCGACGCGCGCAAGGAGGCCGCCGGGCGCCTGTACAACGTCGGCGAGTTCGCCGCCGAGGTCGCATCCGCCGTGGTCGATCCCATCCCGGCCGACCACACCCGTCTCGTCGGCGACGTCTCCAGCTTCGAGCCGATCAGCGAATGAGGCCGGCCGACCTGGAGCTCCTCACCGGGGTCTCCCGTCCCACCGTCCACCCGGCCGGCGGTCGCGCGGTCGTGTCGGTCACGCATCCCTCCCTGGCGGCCGACGCGACGGTGGGCCAGCTCTGGAACATCCCGCTCTCCGGTCACGCGGCGCCGCGCAGGCTCACCCGCGGGTTCCGTGACGGCGCACCGGCGTTCTCGCCGGACGGCCGCCTGATCGCGTTCCTCCGCGGCGGCCCGAAGGTCCCGTCGCAGCTGCTCGTGGTGGACGCCGCGGGCGGCGAGCCGGTCGTCGTCACCGACCGCAAGCTCGGCGTGACCGAGTTCGCCTGGTCGCCGGACGGGCGCACGCTCGCCTTCGTGAGCCGCGACCCGGAGCAGGGGCGCTACGGAACGGTCGAGGGCATCGACCCGAACGGGGAGCGGGCGCGCCGGATCGACACGCTGAAATATCAGGCGAACGGGCTCGGCTACATCACCGACCGGCGGGCGCACGTCTACCTCGTGCCCGTGCCGGACGTCTGGGCGGAGCCGCCGGTGATGCCGATCCCCGAGGCGGACGGCTCGACCCGGCCGACGCCGACGGTCGCCACGCCGCGCGCGGTGACCGGCGGGGACTGGGACGACACGACCATCGCGTTCTCCCCGGACGGCTCGACGCTCGCGTTCGTCTCGGCCAGGCACGACGGCCGCGACGGCGACCTGCGCTCCAACGTCTTCCTCGTGCCCGTCGACGGCGGGCGCGAGCCGGTGGACGCGACGGGGGAGCACGGCGACTTCTCCATCGTGGCCGTCGAGTACGGACTGAACGGCGTGCTCTACTTCAGCGCGCAGGACGTCGGCCCCGGCGGCCGCGACTTCGTGGCGAAGAACACCGCCCTCTACGCGATCGACCGCCCGGGGGAGGCGCCGCGCCTCCTCACCGACCCGGAGACCGTGGACCTGACGGAGTCGGACATCATCGCGTTCCGCGACGACAGCGTCCTGGTGACCGACCGCAGCCGCGGCGCCCTGGTGCTGACCGAGGTCGACTCGCGCGGGTCGGCCCGCCGGCTCACCGACGGCACCATCCTGGTGAACGGCGTCGGCACGGCGGGCGAGACCGTCGTGGCGAGCGTGGCGGACGCCGGGACCGCGGGTGACGTCGCCGTGGTCGAGGACGGCGGCCTCCGCAGGCTCACCGACTTCTCCCGCGACCTCCGCGCCGCCGGCGTGATCGCGCCGCGCGAGCTGACCGTCACCGGCAGGGACGGCTACCCGATCCACGGCTGGGTCGTCGTCCCCGACGGCGCCGGCCCGCACCCCGTGCTGCTCAACATCCACGGCGGCCCGTTCGCGGCCTACACGCACGCGCTGTTCGACGAGGCGCAGGTCTACGCCGCGGCCGGCTACGCGGTGGTGATGTGCAACCCGCGCGGGTCGGCGGGCTACGGCCAGGACCACGGGCGCGTCATCCGCCAGCGGATGGGCACGGTCGACCTGGCGGACGTCCTGGACTTCCTCGACGGCGCGGTTGCCGAGGTGCCCGGGCTCGACGGCGAGCGAGTCGGGGTGATGGGCGGCTCCTACGGCGGCTACCTGACCGCCTGGACGATCGCCCACGACCACCGCTTCGCCGCGGCGATCGTCGAGCGCGGCTACCTGGACCCGGCGGCCTTCATCGGCACGAGCGACATCGGCAGCTTCTTCAGCGACGAGTACACCGGAACCGACCCGTCCGGGATCGCGTCGCAGAGCCCGCAGGCCGTCGTCGACCGCGTTCGGACCCCGACGCTGGTGCTGCACTCGTCGAGCGACCTGCGCTGCCCGCTCGGGCAGGCGGAGCGCTACTACGCGGCGCTCAAGCGCGGCGGCGTCGAGGCCGAGCTGGTGATCTTCCCCGGGGAGGACCACGAGCTCAGCCGCAGCGGCCGCCCCCGGCACCGCCGGGAGCGCTTCGAGATCATCCTCGACTGGTGGGACCGGCACCTGCCGGTGCGCGCGGGCGGCCGCTAGGGCCGCCCGCGGTGCCGCCGCGTCAGGCCGCGGCCGGCGCGGCCGGCGCCGCCGTCGCCTTCAGCACCTCGCGCCCGAAGGTGAACGCGCGGACGATCCCGATGATGCCGAGCACGATCAGGGCGATCGCGGCGAACAGGATCAGGAACGCGGCGGACGCCGCCGGGACGAACAGCACCACGAGGCCCGCGATGATGCTGAGGATCCCGTAGGCGATCGCCCAGCCGGCGGACCGGGAGCGCCCGGCCTCCACCAGTGCCATCACGCCCTCGATGATCCAGCCGACGCCGATGAACGCCAGCGCGAAGATCACCAGGACGGTCGCCGCGGTCGAGACGTTCTTGAGCGTCACGACGCCGAGGAAGACCAGCAGGACGCCGAGGATGATGTTGAGCGTCCGGATGCCGCCCCCGATGCCGCGGGCGAAGATCCCGACGCCGAGTCGCATGATCCCGGCGATGAGGAAGTAGATGCCGAGGAAGATCGCGAGGACCGCGATCGTCTTCTCCGGCCAGAACAGCAGGACGACGCCGAGGATCACCGCGACGGCGCCGCTGACGCCGAGCACCGCCCGGATGCCGTTGATCGCCGAACGGGTCATCTCCGAGGCGTCGAGGGACAGGTCGCGGACAGCGGAGTCGAGAGGATCGGTGGAGGACATCGCACACACCCTTTCTGTCGTGGGCCGCGGCTGACCGTGGCCGTCAAGCGAAGAATACTGAAAACGCCCTGTGAGTATCAGTCCCCATCTGCCGAGACGGACGCGGGCCTCTCGCGGCGCCGTAGGGCGGGCGAGGGGAACGCGTCGGCCGCACCTGGTTAGATCGGAGACGACACCGAAGGACGGAGTGCGGCGATGACCACGGCCACGAGCGCGACCACGGCGGCGGACGGACGGGAGCGGGCGGACAGCCACGACGTCATCCGGGTCCGCGGAGCGCGGGAGAACAACCTCAAGGACGTCAGCGTCGAGTTGCCGAAGCGGCGGCTGACGGTGTTCACCGGGGTGTCCGGCTCCGGCAAGAGCTCGCTGGTGTTCGGGACGATCGCCGCGGAGTCGCAGCGCCTCATCAACGAGACCTACAGCGCGTTCGTGCAAGGGTTCATGCCGTCCCTCGCGCGTCCCGACGTGGACGTTCTGGAGGGGCTCACGACCGCCATCCTGGTCGACCAGGAGCGCATGGGCGCCAACTCGCGATCGACGGTCGGCACGGTCACCGACGCCAACGCCATGCTGCGGATCCTGTTCAGCCGGCTCGGGCAGCCGCACATCGGGTCGCCGCAGGCCTTCTCGTTCAACATCCCGACCGTGCGCGGCGCCGGCGCCATCTCGATCGAGGGCAAGGGCACCGTGAAGCGCAGCTTCGAGCAGACCGGCGGCATGTGCCCGCGCTGCGAGGGCATGGGCACGGTGTCGGAGATCGACCTGACCCGGCTCTACGACGAGTCCAAGTCCCTGTCCGGCGGCGCGATCACGGTGCCCGGCTACACGGCGGACGGCTGGTCGGTGCGCATGTTCAGCGAGTCCGGCTTCTTCGACGCGGACAAGCCGATCCGCGACTACTCCGAGACCGAGCTGCACGACTTCCTCTACAAGGAGCCGGTGAAGGTCCGGATCAACGGGATCAACCTCACCTACGAAGGTCTCGTGCCCCGCGTCCAGAAGTCGATGCTGTCGAAGGACGTCGACGCGATGCAGCCGCACATCCGCGCGTTCGTGGAGCGCGCCGTGACCTTCGCCCCGTGTCCCGAGTGCGGCGGGTCGCGGCTCAACGAGGGCGCGCGGTCCTCGCTCATCCGCGGCGTGAGCATCGCCGACGTCTGCGCGATGCAGCTCAGCGACCTCGCGGAGTGGGTGCGCGGACTCGATGAGCCGTCCGTCGCGCCGCTGCTCGCGAATCTCCAGGGCACGCTCGACTCCTTCGTGGACATCGGCCTCGGCTACCTGTCGCTCGACCGCCCGTCTGGCACGCTGTCGGGCGGCGAGGCGCAGCGCACCAAGATGATCCGGCACCTCGGCTCGTCGCTCACCGACATCACGTACGTCTTCGACGAGCCCTCGGTCGGCCTGCACCCGCACGACATGCGCCGGATGAACGAACTGCTGATCCAGCTCCGCGACAAGGGCAACACCGTCCTGGTGGTCGAGCACAAGCCGGAGATGATCGTGATCGCCGACCACGTGGTGGACCTGGGGCCGC